>JBBRVX010000104.1:0-17946 GCA_038246475.1 Thermomicrobiales bacterium
CCTTGATGTTGTGCGCATGGCCTGCATCCACCAGGCGCCGCATGACGAACGGCTTGAACAGCTCCAGCGCCATTCGCTTCGGCAAGCCACATTCATCCAGCGAGAGATCGGGACCGACCACGATCACTGACCGGCCGGAATAATCGACACGCTTGCCGAGCAAGTTCTGCCGGAACCGGCCCTGCTTGCCCTTCAGCAAGTCGGAAAGGCTCTTCAGCTTATGCTTGCCCGACCCGGATACGACGCGCCCCCGCCGCCCGTTGTCAATGAGGGCATCGACGGCTTCCTGGAGCATCCGCTTCTCGTTGCGCACGATGATGTCAGGCGCGCCAAGCTCCAGCAGCCGCTTGAGACGGTTGTTCCTGTTGATCACCCGTCGATAGAGGTCGTTCAGGTCCGATGTCGCAAAGCGTCCGCCATCGAGTTGGACCATCGGCCGCAATTCTGGAGGCACCACGGGCAGCGCCGTGAAGATCATCCACTCCGGTCGGTTGCCGCTCTTGCGCAGCGCCTCAACCACCCGCAGCCGCTTGGTGGCCTTCTTGCGCTTCACATCCGATGTGCTTTGCATCTCGTTGCGCAGCGCGATCGCGATCTCATCGAGATCGATGCGGTTCTTGATGTAATCGTGGACAGCCTCGGCGCCCATGCCGGCCCGGAATACGCCTGGCGGCAGCAGCTCGTTCAGCTCACGATACTGTTGCTCCGAAAGGATCTGCAGTTCCTTCAGATCTCCAATCGCCTTGACCGATTCGTCACGATCGCGCTCGACCTCGCGAATCTGCTCGGCGAGATCGGCTTCGATCTTGCCGCGCCGCTCATCCGCCACCGAAGAGAGTTGGTCCTTCTCAGCGCCCGCAAGCGCCTCGCTGCCCGTGACTTCTGCTTCAGCGCCTTCGGCAATTCGGGCCGACTCTTCTTCAAAGTGGTCACGTAGCGCTTTGATCCGGTCTTCGTTGACCGCCTCGCCTTCGCGCACGACGGTGTGACCCCGGAATAGAATCGCTTCAGTCGCGGATGTGTTCTTTAGCGCATCGAGCGTCGCCTGGGTTGCATCACGATCCGCGATCAGGCTCGCCATCTCGGCTTCGCGTCGGGAGGTGATAGCCTCGGAGACGTTTCGCTGCCCCTCGCTGAGGTTCGCCACGTCTCGGCCGATCGACTCCGAAATGTCGTCGATCTCAACCTTTGCGGCGGATCGCAGCTCCTCGATCTCCGCTTCGGCGAGCTCACGAAGCTCGAGAACGGCGCTCTCTCGTTCACTCTCATCGACCTGCGTCACCAGGTACGACGCGAAATAGAGCACCCGCTCCAGGTTGCGCGGCGTAATGTCGAGCAGCAGTCCCAGCCGGCTGGGCGTGCCCTTTACATACCAGATGTGGGCCACGGGCGCCGCGAGTTCAATGTGCCCCATCCGCTCGCGGCGCACTTTTGCCCGGGTGACCTCGACGCCGCATTTGTCACAAACCGTACCCGCGTGACGAATCCGCTTGTACTTTCCGCAATAGCACTCCCAGTCCTTGGTCGGACCGAAAATTCGTTCGCAGAAAAGCCCGCCATGCTCTGGCTTCAGTGTTCTGTAGTTGATCGTCTCCGGCTTGGTAACCTCTCCATACGACCACGAGCGGATCGCCTCCGGCGACGCCAGGCTGATCCGGATGGCATCGAAATTATTGACATCAAGCACCCGGCTCCGGTCGTTCCGGTCACCGCGCCCGAACCCATCTCGCCCCCCGCGACTATCAGAAAGCGATGGAAACGGCATTCGAGGCGCCAACGCCGTGTCGATGGAAAGCATGGACAAATCAGTTTCAGTAGTAGACATTGCCCCTCCGGTCTCCGCGGCGTTCCGCTCGCATCGTTCTCGAGCGAAACGCCGGCTCCGCGTCTTGAGTGAACTTAGTCGGCGGTCTTTTCGTACCCGCTCAGGTTGATCCGGTCCAGATTGGAGAGCAGATCACGCGAGGTATCCTCGGCAAAGTCGACTGTCTGCTCATCCTCATTGATCACATCGATTGACAGACCAAGAGAACGAAGCTCCTTGACGAGCACCTTGAACGATTCCGGCACACCAGCGCCTGTGATCTCGTCTCCCTTGACGATTGCTTCGTAGGTCTTCACCCGGCCGACCGTGTCGTCCGACTTGACAGTCAGCATTTCTTGCAGCGTATAGGCCGCGCCGTAGGCGTAAAGCGCCCAGACTTCCATCTCGCCGAACCGTTGGCCGCCGAACTGAGCTTTTCCACCCAACGGCTGCTGAGTCACGAGAGAGTACGGGCCGGTTGACCGCGCGTGAATCTTGTCTTCGACAAGGTGCGCGAGCTTCAACATATAGATGACGCCGACCGTCACCGGACGATCGAACTTGTCTCCTGATCGGCCGTCGTAGAGATCGACCTTTCCGTCTCGCGGCAGACCTGCCTCCACGAGCAGGTCATGGATTTCCTCTTCCTTCGCCCCGTCAAACACTGGTGTCGCCACGCGGAACCCCAGCTTCGAAGCCGCCCAGCCCAGGTGCGTCTCCAGCACCTGTCCCAGGTTCATGCGCGAAGGCACGCCGATCGGGTTCAGAATGATGTCGACCGAGGTTCCATCGGGAAGGAACGGCATATCCTCAATGGGCAGGATGCGCGAGATGACGCCTTTGTTCCCGTGGCGGCCAGCCATTTTGTCGCCCTCGGAAATCTTCCGCTTTTGGGCGATGCTGACGCGCACCATTTCATTGACGCCCGCCGGCAGCTCATGGTCGGAGTCGTCGTCGCGGCGGAACGTCCTGACGTCGATGACTTTGCCGTGAACTCCATGCGGAACGCGCAACGACGTATCTTTGACCTCGCGCGCCTTCTCACCAAAAATAGCCCGCAGCAAACGCTCCTCGGCGCTGAGCTCGGTTTCACCGCGCGGGGTGACTTTGCCAACCAGAATGTCGTTGGGCCGGACTTCAGCGCCGATCCGGATGACCCCTCCCTCATCGAGGTTCGCGAGGCTTTCTTCGCCGACGTTCGGAATATCACGCGTAATCTCTTCGGGACCCAACTTCGTATCGCGCGCCTCCGTCTCATATTTCTCAATATGAATCGAGGTGAAGACGTCGTCCCGCACAAGTCGCTCACTGATCAGGATGGCGTCCTCGAAGTTCCCGCCTTCCCAGGGCATGAACGCCACCACGACGTTCTGCCCGAGCGCGAGCTCGCCATTCTCCGTCGACGATGAGTCGGCAATGATCTGATGCCGGTGGACTCGCTCTCCCTGACGGACGCTGGGGCGCTGATTGATGCACGTATCCTGATTGGATCGCACGAACTTCCGCAGGTTGTATTCGTGGACATTGCCATCGTCATCGACGACCGTGATCTGACGGCCACTGACAGATCGGACAACGCCATCTTGCCCCGCCACCAGCACCTGACCCGAGTCGCGTGCCGCCTGATGCTCGACACCCGTCCCCACGACCGGGGCTCGTGGCTGCAACAGCGGAACGGCCTGTCGCTGCATGTTTGCGCCCATCAACGCTCGGTTCGCGTCATCGTGCTCCAGGAACGGAATCAACGCCGTTGCCACCGAAACGACCTGCTTCGGCGACACATCCATATAGGAAACCTGCTGCGACGGCACAACCGGGAAGCGATGTCCTCCGCCAACGCGCACGATCACCTGCTCAGGAATGAACCGGTTCGCGCTGTCGAGAGGCGTGTTCGCCTGCGCGATCATGACCTGCTCTTCGCGGTCGGCCGAAAGATAGTCAATGATTTCTGAGGCCACCGCTTTGACATGAATCGTCTTGATGTTGGCTTTCGAAATCTTTTTGACATCGTCGTCGGCCAGCTCGGTTCCCGCGGCAACGACGACCTTTCCGGTCTCGGGATTGACCGCATCATCGCGCAATATCTGTCCAACGAGAGGCAAGATCGGATCATCCACGATCAATTGCGAAATAACCCGTCGGTACGGGGTCTCAATGAACCCGTATTGGTTGATCTTGCCGTACGTCGCCAGCGAACCGATCAGGCCGATGTTCGGACCTTCCGGCGTTTCAATCGGACAAATGCGTCCATAGTGCGAAGGGTGCACATCCCGCACATCGAAACCAGCGCGGTCTCGACTCAAGCCTCCCGGTCCGAGCGCGGACAAGCGGCGCTTGTGCGTCAGCTCGGCTAACGGGTTTGTTTGGTCCATGAACTGCGAAAGCTGGCTGCCGCCGAAGAACTCCCGCACCGCGGCCATCACCGGCCGCGTGGTGCTGATCAACCCCTTCGGCGTCACCGTTTCGGCGTCTTGGATAGTCATCCGTTCCCGAATGCCCCGCTCCAGTCGTTGAAACCCAGTGCGCACGTGCATCTGGATCAATTCACCCACCGCGCGGATACGCCGGTTTCCCAAGTGGTCGATGTCATCCGGTTCGCTGAAACCGTTACTCAGGCGAATCATTTCCCGGATGATCTCGATGAGATCCTCCTTCGTCAGGATGCGGCTCTCTGGTCTGTCGCCTTGCGCCTTGTCCCGATGGAGCCGTGCGTTGAGCTTGTACCGCCCCACGCGAGCCAGATCGTATCGCCGATCGTTGAAAAAGAGGTTCTCAAGCATCGTCGTCGCGTTATCGCGCGTCGGCGGGTCGCCTGGGCGAAGTCGACGGTAAAGCTCGATGAGCGCCTCATCTTTCTGCTTGGTGGGATCCTTCTCCAACGTGGTGCGCAGGAATGGCCGGTCGGGGTTCGTGTCCACGTCAGCAAACGCGGCCTCAAGCTCCTCGTCGGTCATGCCAATGGCACGCAGCAGGATCGTCACCGGCATTTTGCGCTTCCGGTCGACCTTCACCGACATTACGTCTCGGTTGGACGTCTCGAACTCGAGCCAGGCTCCTCGGTTGGGAATCAACTTGGCCGTCGAAACGAGCTTGCCCATCGTCGGGTCAGTGCCCCGGTCGAAGTACACGCCCGGCGAACGGACCAATTGCGAGACGACCACCCGCTCGGCGCCATTGATGATGAACGTGCCGTCGGTCGTCATCAGCGGAAAGTCTCCGATGAAGATTTCCGAATCTTCGTCCTCACCCGCGCCAATCTCGCGAATCTCCCCGGTCTCCGTGTTTACGACGCGCAACTTGGCCTTGATGCGCAGAGGCGAGGCGTAAGTGATATCGCGCTCGCGGCAATACTGCTCCACGATCCGTGGATCAGCTTTTCCTTGCTCCTGCAGGTCGTCTGGGAGCCGCTTCCAGGGCTCATCGAATCGATAATCCCCAAACGTGAGCTCCATCTTCTTATGATGGTCCGATATCGGCGAGATCTCCTCCAGGAGTTCTCGCAATCCTTCCCTTTTGAACCATTCAAACGATTCAATCTGTACTTGAACGAGATCCGGCATTTCCCAAACGGTCGGGATTCGCGAAAAGGAACGTCGTCCGATGCCGGTATTGGAGAGGACCGTCTGCAACCCATGGGAACCGTCGGCTGCGACCCCATCTGACTTGATTTTGGTTAATGCCACAGGTAAACACTCCTCCATACGCGCAGGAGACGGCACGCCACACTTACGAGTACTTACTCAGAATCGGCTCGACCGGGGATTTGGCGCCCAACCAAATACCGCTCAAACGGTACGCCCATTGGCGCACCAAAGCGGGAGGACATAGAATGCCCCTCCCGTGTGACCAGGTTATTCCGTGAGTGTTCCAGCACGCCCCGCCCGGCTACCGGTTCTGAAGTAGTTGCCTGCCTGCCAACCCGCGAGTCAGAAAGCAAGAACGATCATAGTACACCTTCGCGTGATCTTTGTCAACGCCAGAAGGCGCGAAATTTCTCTCGCGCCCTCCGGTCATCCATTGACGAGCAGCGTTATGCCGTTGGCGTTGCTTCTGTCTCCGCGGGAACCGCGACCGCGTCGGCCAGCGTGTACGCCGCGCAATCCGCAACATACAGGTATCGCGCGACCTCAAGGTCTTCCAAATTCTCTCGCGTCACAATTGAGGCGCCCGTCACCAGGTTCTTGGGCACTGGCGGGGAACCGCTCGTCAGAAAGTCGAAGAGCAGTTGCACGGCGACTTCCCCAATATCCCCCGGATGCTGCGCGATCAGCAAGTCGACGACCTCGCTGCGAAGGTCCTGGACCTGCGTTGGCCCGGCATCGAAGCCAACCATTTTGACTTTCCCCTGCAACGACTGTTGCCGCAGCGCCGCCGCCGCGCCCTGAGCGGCAAACAGGTTAGTGCCAAAGATTCCGGAAAGATCTGGATCCGACTGCAATCGCGCGGAGGTCAGCTGGGCGGCAATATTGGCGTCGTTATCGCAATACTCCTGCCCCAGATACTCAATGTCTGGGAACTCATTCTCTATGGCGTAGCGAAAGCCTTCTTCCCGCAGATCGGTGGTCGAAATACCAGGCTTGACGTTGACGACAAACACCTTCCCCTTGCCGCCGATCGCCTCCGCGAGCCCTCTCGCCGCCAGCCGGCCTCCCTCGACATTGTCGGTCGCCACATCCGCGAGTTGAATATCAGATTCGATCGTCGTATCCACGCACAGGACCGGCACGCCGGCATCGACCGCCGCTTGTATTGGCGCGATCATGCCGCGCCGATCATTCGGCGCCATCATGATGGCGCTCGGTTTGCTCTGCACAACCGCGTTCAAAATCGGCGTTTGCAGGGTCTGGTCGAACCGCTCAGGTCCTTGCGTATCAATCGTCACATTGCCCAACGCGGCGGCTTTGGCGCGCGCTCCGCAGTCCATGGTGATGTAAAAGTTGTCTCCGATGACGCCTTGAATGAAGGCGATCGTGAACGAATCTTGCCGCGCCCGGGCCCGAAAACCGATCGGGGCGAAAAGGGTGAAACCCGCTCCGGCGACCACGGTGGCCCCGAGTATCGACCGGCGACTCATCCGGCACGTTGACCGCTCGAGACTGTTCATCTTGCCTCCTCATTCCAACAACGCCCCCGCGGCGGTGCGGGCCGCCGCAGAGTAGCAACGTCGCGAACCTCCCGCAATAGGCGCCCGCGACACCTACATCCGCTCTTCGGTTTTCCTCCGCCGTTGATCGAGATAAACCGCCAGGATCAACACGGCTCCAATGGCCACGTTTTGCCAGAACGGTTGCACTCGCGCTATGACAAGGCCATTACGCAACACGGTCGGGATAAATGCGCCCACGACGCTCCCTCCGATCGACCCCATCCCCCCGAACAGGCTTGTCCCGCCAATCACCGTGGCTGACACCGCGGCCAGGTTGTCTGATTGATGCGATCCTACGGATGCCGTGCCAAACCGCATAAGATCCATCGCGCCAGCGACCCCGGCCAACATGCCGCTCAGCGCGTAAATCTTGACGAGATGAAGGTTTACGTCGATGCCGGCTCGTCTGGAGGCTGCCGCATTTGAACCAATTGCGTAGGTGTAGCGACCAAAGCGCGTCCTGTTCAGCGTGATTGCCGCGACGATCGCCAATCCAAACGCAATGGCGACCGGGGGAGTGGCTCGTAGACGCTGTCCCGAAACATCGACGCCAACGAGCTCCCGCAAGCCAATGTCGGCCTGCACCGCCGGCGGCACATTGGGGACCGACGTGCCGCCAGACAAGAGCTGTCCCAGCCCCAGGGCGATGCCCAACATCCCCAGAGTCACAATGAACGAGGGCATTTGCAAACGGGTTATCAGCCCCCCGTTGATGATCCCGCAAATGAGACCCGTCACGACACCAGCCGCGAGTCCCAACGGAATCCCGACTTGCTGATTGGGAAATTGAAAGGCCGCAATCTGCTCTGGTGTGCCCGAGAACAGGATCATGACCTTCGCCGCGACAACCGACGAGAGGATGAGAACAGAACCGACGGAGAGATCGATTCCAGCGGTAATGATGACGAACGTCATGCCGATGGTAAGCACGACCAGCTGCGATGAATCAATCGCAATCTCATTGAAGTTTCGCAGACTGAGGAATTTCGTCCCCTGCAGGAGCGTGAAGATGCCGATAATGATCAAGAGGATCATTGGCGTAAACGACGTGGACAATCGAGAGAGATAGCGCTGTCTGGCCGGCACTGCCTGGATAAGAATCTCCTCTTCTGCGTCGCGAGGTATCCCCACGCTACTTTGCCTCCCGATTCGTCAGTCTGGTCGAGCCTGTCATCGCCGCCACGGCATCCTCGATCGTTGCCGTCGCCGGGTCGAGTTGCGTGGCGATTTCGCCGAGCCGCATGACGACGATCCGGTCTGCCACCTGGAACACGTTCGGCATGTTGTGACTGATGAACACCACGGGAATCCCCGTATCGCGCACCTGTCGCACAAGTTGCAGCACCATGCCCGTTTGCGCTACGCCGAGTGCCGCGGTCGGCTCATCCATGAACACCACCTTGCTTGCCCACATCACGGCCCGCGCCACCGCGACCCCCTGTCTCTGTCCGCCAGAGAGGGTGACCAGCCGCCGGCCAAGCTCTGGAACACGAACACGAAGCCGGGAAAGTTGCTCCTCGGTCTCCTTCCGCATTCGCGGATTGTCGAGAAACCCGAGCAAACCAGGAACCCCGCTGGTCCGCCGCTCGCGTCCCAGGAAAATGTTGGCCACGGCGTCGAGATGCGGGGCGACCGCCAAATCCTGGTAAACCGTCTCGATGCCCAGCTCCCTCGCTTCGTGGGGAGAGGCGAAGTGAACCGGTTGACCTTCGAAGTGGATTTCGCCCTTGTCTTGTTGCATGACACCGGTCAGAACATTGACCAGTGTCGATTTCCCCGCGCCGTTGTCCCCAATCAAGGCCACAACCTCACCGGGGTAAACCGCGAAATCGACACTGTTCAGGGCGTGCACCGGCCCAAAGTGCTTGGTTACTCCTCGTGCGTCGAGCACCGGTGAAAGCGCTGGTTCCTCGCGTAACGCCATTGCCCGCTCCATGGTGGTCCTGACTCATCCGTCAGCTTCGCTGACTCTACCCGCGATCACTCAGCCGTCAACCTTCTCACATTGCCGGACTTCAGGCTTGAGTCGCGTTTGGCGCCACGCGTCCGCTATCCTGAGAGCGCGTTTGAGTAGCGAAACACGGGATCTCCATGAACGCGCTTGCAGGCAAATCGATCGTCTTGGGCGTAACCGGAGGAATTGCCGCCTTTAAGGCCGCGTCAGTGGCAAGCCTGCTGGTCCAGGCAGGCGCTCAGGTCGACGTTGTCATGACCCAGGCCGCGCACGAGTTCATCCAGCCATTGACGTTTTCGGCCATCACCCATCGCCCGGTCCATTCCGATGCGTTCGTGCCCTGGGTCGGGGAGCATTCCGGGCATGTCACGCTGGCCGAGACGGCAGACCTTGTGCTCATTGTTCCCGCAACCGCAAACACCATCGCTCGCCTGGCCCTAGGCCTGGCCGATGACATGATCGGGCTCGTCGCGCTTTCGACGGACGCGCCAATCTTGGTTGCCCCAGCTATGGAACACCGCATGTTTCACCACCCGGCAACGCAAACACATATCGAAACCTTGAAACGCCGCGGCGCCGAGTTCGTCGGCCCCGAAACCGGGCGGTTGGCCTCCGGTGCGGAAGGGGACGGTCGTCTTGCTTCTCCTGAACGCATTGTCGAAGCCGCACGCGGAATCTTGGCGCGTACGGATGTGTTGCGGGGAACCACGGTAGTGGTCACGGCGGGAGGCACCAGAGAGCCGCTCGATCCCGTGCGCTACATTGGGAATCGCTCTAGTGGGCGAATGGGCTTTGAAGTTGCGCGGGCCGCTCGCGACGCCGGTGCAGACGTTCTGCTCATCTCCGGGCCAGCAAGCCTCCCTCCGCCCGATGGGCTCACGATCATCAACGTTGAAACGGCGAACGAAATGGAAAAGGCGGTGAAGCATGCTGTCGAAACCGCTGACGTGCTCATCATGGCGGCGGCAGTCTCCGACTTCAGGTCTGAAGCGCCCTCCTCAGAGAAGATGAAAAAAACAGCTGGCGCAAACTATCTCGATGTCCGGCTGGTCCGAAATCCGGATATCGTCGCGGAAGTCGCCCGGCCAGGCCTCCTGAAAATCGGGTTTGCCGCGGAGACGAACGACCTGCTGAAAAACGCGTTTGGTAAAGTTGCTTCCAAGGGCCTCGCCATGGCCGTGGCAAACGATGCGGCATCGACGATCGGCAGCCACGAGAGCACCGCGACATTTCTCTTCGCCGACGGCCGCACCGTTGCACTCCCGAAAATGAGCAAAGTGTGTCTGGCTGACGAAATCATTCGTGCCGTTTCTTTGCTCTTGTCCGACGCCCCCCGTCATGAATCGTGATCTATCAAGGCCGCACACATCGCCGTGTTTCCCAAGTCGGCCGATCGCAGCTCGCGGTCAGACTTGGTTTGGCCATCTACGCGGGCCTAGGCGCCCTGATCGCGTTGCGCACCTTCGTCCTGTTCCTGGGGTTCCCCCCGACAGTTTGGACCATCGAGACGATCCTCTCAATTTCGGAGCCTGTCGTTCTTCCACTAACGTTCTTGCCGCCCGCCGATCGAGTGATAGTTGGCTCAGCTACGCTTTCCGATGTGACCGCCGCGCTACTCTTGTTGGCGTTGCCCCTCCTCTTCCTGAATAGACGCGGCAGATCATCATGATCGGAAGAACCAGTCACGAACGGCTCGTTAAGGGTTGGTAGACCGCAAGAAGAGCACCGGAGGTCTCACATGGCAAGAAACATGGTTCGCAGCATTTTGGGACTCGTCTTTGTAGCGGCAGCGACATGGCTGGCGAACTATGTGACGGAACGGCTATTTGGCCCGGAAGAAACGGAAATCCCGGCCTGAGTCTGTTCCATCGGCGCCAGCGGTTGAGCTCGCGAGTGCATGATCCTAAAACCACCTGGGGCATGACGAATCGGGGTGTGGTAGGGACACGGCATGCCGTGTCCGGTCCACGCCATGCCGCGTTCCCGCACCGGGTGCATTGCCCGATCATGACGTATGGGGCGGCATTAGGTTTACAAATCGCATGAACTCATTCGCCGCCGTAATCAGCAGCGGTAGCCGGTTCGGAGCAGGCTCGATTGCCGAATCACTGGCCCGCCGCCTTGGCGATCGGGTTGACCTCGATCTCTACATCGTCGGCTCATCCGACGAAGCGACCGCCGCGGCGCATGAGGCTGCCGCATCCGCGCACATGGTGGTCGCGGTCGGCGGTGATGGCACCGTCGCCGACGTTGCCACGGGCATCCTGGGTGCCAGGGCCACGCTCGGCATTGTGCCGGCAGGCTCAACCAATATCACGGCTCGTTCACTTGGCATTCCCGCAAATCCCAGGGCCGCAATCGCTCTGCTGGCCGGTCCCTATGCCGTGCAACGAATTGACGTGGGCAGAAGCGGTGACAGATGTTTTCTGAACATGGCTGGCGCTGGGATCGATGCGGAAGTTTTCCGCACGGCCAATCCCGATTGGAAACGACGTTTGGGCTGGCTGGCCTACCTTCCGGCCGCCGCCGCCGCACTCAGGCTCATGCCGTCGACCGTGGTGGTCACGGCGGATGAGACGGAGATCACCGCGCGGTCGCCGCTCGTCCTGGTGGCAAATGGGGCCGCCGCCGTCACTCCGGCATTCAAACTCCATCCAGATATCGAGGTCGACGACGGCTGGCTGGATGTCATGGTGTTCACCGCCACAACGCCGGCCCAGGTGGCAGCAACGCTCGGCCATCTCGGCAGTCAACGCCTCCACCGTTCACCCCACGTCGTCTGGCAACGTGCGCGAACGGTCAGGATCCAGGCAGATCCGCCACTTGCCATCGAGCTCGACGGCGATCTCCGCGGCTGGACGCCACAAGAATTCAGCCTCGTGCCCGGAAGTTTGTCGGTGGCGACTCCACTCCTGCCAGTGACTTGACGCGAACCTGACGAGTTCGGTCGAGAGGTTTCTCTTACGAAATGCGTGTAAAGACTGCCGTCTTCTCTGAATCTCTTGGTTCGTTTCCCTTTCCTCAGCGCGGTCTGACAGCGTGAGGAATCCGCGAAAGAGCCCTCCCCTACCCCAACTCATATCCCCGCCGGGGCCGAAAAGCCCATCTCTCTGCGCACACTCACTGGGGGAGGTAGGCTCGAAATCCCGCATCTCACGCGACAATAAGCCCCTCTCCCGGCCCGACGCCTGACAAGGGGAGGTATGCCAGAAATGCCAGCATCAACACGAAAATATGCCCCTCTCCCAGCGCACTGGGCCGGGTTCCCGCTTGCGGGTGGCGGTTGGGGTGAGGGCTGGTCGCGACGGGAGCGGCGTTTCCCCGCATACCTCCCACTGTCAGCCAGCGCACTGGCCCGGGCGCCCGCGTGCGAGTGGCGGTTGGGGTGAGAGTTCGCCGCGATACCAGAACTGATTACCTCGATTCTGCCTTAGCCGCCCAGATAGTAGGTCTCGTTGAATCCATAGCCCATGAAAAACGGCTGTCCTGGTGCTGCCGCATTCTCAAACAGGGTCGCGTTCCCATCGGTTGTGGTTACGGCAAACAAACCCGCGCTGTACCACTCCGTTGCCGAACCAGCGCCCAGCCAGCCTGAATACACCACTGCACCATCCGCGACGATCGTCACCTCGATATCCGCTTTCGCCATCACGCGGAGTGTCACGGCGCCGACCGCGGGAGGTGCTGCTGCCTCATTCGGAACGACGGCGGGTTGCGGCTCCGTGGCAACAACCACCTCTTGTTGCTGCGGCGCCACAACCGGAGTCTCAGTTGGCGGTGCGATCGCCGTGGCAACGGGCGGCATCGGCGTCACGGTCGGCGGCGCCGTGGTCGCGGTTGGAATCGCGGTCGGGCTGGGCAACGCGAGTCGATCGTCCGGTATTGGGGTCACCGTTGGAATGGCGGGCGGCGCGGTGCTAGCGGCAGGCTCTGGACTGAACGTTATGCTGTAAACCCACGCAAAAATGACCGCGCCCATGACGACCATGAACGCGATGATGGCGAAGTTGGGTGACCAGTGCCGGGGCATGTCGAGAGGCTTGACGGCCGCTACGAACTCGGTTGCGCTATCTCCGCCCCGTGCCTCCTCGAACATCGCCAGGGTTTTCCCAGGATCGAGATCAAGATAGGCGGAGTAGTTGCGAACAATGCCTCGCTGATAAATGAGCGCCGGGAGAACCGCGAAGTCTTCGTCTTCCAGGGCTGAGAGGTGGTGGCGATTGATGCGAGTTGCCTGCTCGGCCTCCCGCAACGTGACGCCCTTGGAAACACGGGCTTGCCTGAGTGTATCCCCGAAGACGCCCATTATGACGATCTGGCTCCCCTCTCCTCGGCACGCACGTTTCCGAGGACGCGTGTACCCCCACCCCATGCTATCGGATTCGCGACGAATGGGCAACTCGGGTGGTTGCTCGTCTGGGTCCCGCGAGGAGCAGAAGCACGAGCGCTACGTGGCGCTTTCAGAGAGCGCATGCGCGTACGGACGCGCCTTTCCATGGCGCGGCACGAGTCGTCGACCAGCTCCATAACCTCAACGTTGAACTTGGATAAAATTTCCGTTCAGAGCATGAAAGCGCGACGCGTGATCATGATCGGCGCTTTTCAGCCACGTCCTGAGCCACGAACCGATCGAGCAGCGGCGTCGCGCGCCCATGTGACGAAACATCTGCAGCGACCATCCAAACATTGTCCACCGGAGCCCACCAGCTTCCGATCGAAGATTGACATGGCGCGATCTGATCTTCGTGCACAATCGTCTGCTGCGAAAACGCCCAGGCATTCATGCACCATCCTCGCTGCCCGTTCCCAACCGGACGGTAGTCCCGGCATGTGCGGCACGAATGTGGCAAATCAGTCGTAAACCAATCAGGCAGCTTCTGATCGGCGAACTCGTAAATCCGATCGAACGACAGCCCCGGATAATCCGGTTCTATCGTGCCACCGGCATCTGCAGGCAATTCCGGCTCTGACAGGAATCGTTCGAGCGTCCAGGCTTCTGCCGGGGGGCCCGTTGTCGCCAGGTCCATCGGCGAACGATCAAACGGTGTCTGATCGCGCGTTCCCGGTATGAGCACCGGCCAGACCCTGCTTGCCTCTTCGTCAGCTGGAGCGTCCTCATCCTCCCCGCTGTTTGCGGGCCCGAACTCGGTCTGCTGATCCTCGGGTTGATCCCTTCTCGGGCCTGGCGCGAACGGATCATCGATCCTTCGCCCGTCAGTGGCTTCCGATCGCTCGCCTTGTTCGGCGCCTGCAGGCGAGATCGGCTCGGCTCCTGCAGGCGAGATCGGCTCGGCTCCTGCCGACTGACGCGCGACACTCTCCTTGGCCCTGTTGCGATCTCGATAGGCTTCCCGGGCGCGAAAGACCGCTGTCCGCGGATCAAAGTACCCAGTCGGGTACGCGTGGTTCGCCGGTGGTTGAACCTGGCGAGAGTCAGAGACAATTCGGGCTTCGCTCAGCAGCACATCCTCGCCATCGATTGGAGAAGTTGAACTGTGTTCCTGTGCGCCAAGCAGCGACTGTACGTTCCGTGCGCCCAGAGGAGAAACTGGACCAAGATTTGGCGGCCGCTGGAACAGCTCACCCGCGTCGCCCTCACCAGTCTCTCTGGCAGTCCAGAGACTCCGCGACCACTCGTCCCGGCAGGCTAGCTCGTTTCGGCGCACCATAATCATGACGCCGCTGGAGACCTTGCGCAGAGGATGGTGACACCATCCACTTCCCGCAAGCCCCGCTTCCTGAAAGAAGCGACAGCTCCCACATTTCTGCTTTGCCACGCCTTCCCCCAGGTGCGGCCAACGGCTCAAAGAGGCTCCGTCCACCGAAAAACGTCAGAGTCTATTCCGCGCGATAGAACCAGGTTCCCAACACGCGATCCCCTCTGTCTTCGGACGTCTCGTTACCGCGGGTGCGGCGGCGATTCTACCAACGCCCCTTCGCTTTGTCTATCAGTCACAGAAACGTGACTGATCCCTTTGCGCTGGCATTTTCAGCCTCAAGGAAATTCCATTCTCTGGCTGGTATACTCATCGATTGGCGTTCAGCACAGTGCGTGCCGCCTCGCGGCCATCAGCAGTTCAATGTACTCGGGCGTGGAGACTTGCGATTCTCATGCAGCAGCGAACGACCATCCCGCTGATCCCGACAACGTCCTCACCTCGTTTGCCCCTGAACGGCAAACAGTTCCACGTCTGGACGATCGGGTGTCAAATGAACGAGGCCGACAGCGCCAAGATCGCCGCTACGCTTCAGGAAGCTGGCTACACATCGACCGCCAACGAACGCGACGCGGACGTTGTCATCCTGAACTCGTGCGTGGTGCGCCAGGCGGCGGAAGAAAAAGTCGCAGGCAAGCTCAATGCGCTGATGCGACTGAAGCGGGAACGTCCGCAAATGTCTTTAGTCCTCACTGGCTGCATGGTGACCAATCAGCAGGAACAATTGCGCCAGCGATTTCCCCATGTCGATCTGTTTTTCAATCCCTCCGATTTCGGCGAGCTTGAAAAGGTCGCGCCAGAAATCACCGAGCTCAGTGACGATCTTTCGCAACTCCCTCACTACTACCGCCAAAACGAGGTCGACTCCAGGGTCTCGGCCTTCATCCCCATCATTTACGGCTGCAACTTTCTCTGTTCGTACTGCATCGTTCCGTATCGGCGCGGTAAAGAGCGCAGCAGGCCATTGGCAGAGATCGTGCGTGAAGTCGAACGCTTGGTTGATGATGGCGTCCGTGAGATTACGCTGCTTGGGCAGACGGTCAATGCCTACGGTCACGATCTCGACGAAAACACAAATCTGAAGGACCTGCTGCGAGCGGTTGATGCCATTCCTGGCCTCGAGCGCCTCCGCTTTCTGACCTCGCACCCGAAGTACATGTCGGACGAGATCATCACGGCAATGGCCGAGTTGCCAACGGTTTGCGAGCACATGAATCTTCCTGTGCAGGCGGGCGACGACGAAGTGCTACGCCGCATGCGCCGCTCGTACACGCGCGATTTCTGGCTGGATCGGATCCACCTGACGCGGGAACGAATGCCCAACGCCACCATCGCAACAGATATCATCGTCGGATTTCCAGGAGAAAGCGACGCGCAGTTCGAGCAAACCTACGACCTCCTTGCCCAAGCTCGCTGCGAGAAGGTTCATCTGGCCATGTACTCGCCCCGGCCTGGCACACTTTCGGCTCGTTGGGAAGACGATGTCCCCATGAGCGAAAAACATCGTCGTCATCAGGCGCTTGAGAAACTCCAGGAACGAATTCAGACAGAAATCAACGCAACCAGAAAGGGCAGCGTCTACGAGGTCCTCGTCGAAGGTCGAGCGAAGGGTCGCTGGACGGGAAGGACGCGCGGAAATACGCTGCTTCATTTTGACGATCCCCGCGAGCTTGCTGGCAAGATCGTCGATGTTCGCGTTACCGAAACCAGCCCTTGGTTCTTGATGGGCGAGGCCGCGTCCCCCCCACGTTGATGTTCACCTGGCTGGTTCCCGGTGAGATTTTTGCGCATGAGAAAGGTACGGAGTCTTGGCACAGAAACAGATGACCCGGCGGCAGATGGGTGAAGAAGCGCGAAAGGCCGCCTTCGAGGGCAACTGGGAAGATGCGGTCACCCTGAACCTGCAGATCATTGATCAGTCGGATAAGAATGCTGAAGCGCTCAACAGGCTGGGGCGTGCATACATCTCGCTCGGCAAACTCGATGATGCGAAAGATGCGTACTCCAGGGCGCTTCGCGTCGACCCAGCGAATTTGATAGCCCGGCGAAACTTGCAGCGATTGGAAGTCTTGCGCGGGCAAGGCGGCAAGTCCACGGCGGAAGTGAGCCGGCCCGGAGGCATGCCCCGCATCAGCGCGTTTCTGGAAGAGGTTGGTCGCACCTGGGTTGATGAATTAGTCAACCCTGGTGATGTCCAGATTCTGGCCGACGTCTCGCCCGGCGAACAACTTCATCTCGCGGAAGAAGAGGGCCGGCTCCTCGTTCGTCGCGCGACTGGCGAGCGCCTCGGGGAAATCGAGCCCAAGACCGCGCGCCGCGTGCTCGACCTCATCGGCAGCGGCAATCGCTACGAAATTTTCGCGCTTGGCCTGGCTGGAATGACGTTGCGCATCATCTTGCGTGAAACGCATCGCGATCCCTCGGTCGCCACCACCGTATCGTTTCCCCGTCAGATTACCTCTCGCGCCTACCTCCGCGACCGGGATTTACTCCGGCAGCGAGACGAAGCGGATTTCTTCCTGTTTGACGAGGACGAGGACGACGAAGACAGTGGACCGGTCGTCGCAGAGACCGACGACGACGAATCAACCGACTCGGTGCAGGATTCCGACCGATTCGGCGATGCCGTCCATTCCCTGGACGAAGATGAATCGCCTATCTAGAGTTGAGCGAGATCGCTCGATTTCCTGCCTGTTCGTAGATGGGGCCCGGTGGCACAGCCGGGCCCATGGTACGAAGGCCGTCGCGCCATACACCCCCACCTCCACCCGCGTTCATACCCTGATCTACCCAGATATGGCGCACTTTTTCTCGCAAGTCGTGTCTCTATTCGTAGAGGGGCTTGCATGAATCCCCTCGGCGGCAGGTGGATGGCATGGCGCTCGGGACTTCGCCCCCCGCCGGTGGGACTTCCGGCAGGGACGCCTACCGCCCCCTACCCCCTCGCGCGGCATCCGGGCGTTGCGATCCCGACACGCTGTGGTCTTGGCTTCGTCCCCCCAGACCTCTCCCGGTCCAATGCTTCTGTGCGGAACCGTCCAGAGCGGAACCGCGCACCATATTGTGCAACATGCACTACTCCGCCAGTTTCGTACCTAGATTTACCCAGATATGGCGCACTTTTTCTCGCAAATCGTGTCTCTATAAGTAGAGGGGGTTGCATGAAACCCCGCTCGCGGCCGGGATGCGGCGTGGCGCTCGCGCCCACGTCACACCCCGCCCACGGGACCGGCAGGGACGCCTGCCGCTGCCTGCCCCTCACCCCACCTGACCCTGCCGCCCGCGCTGGCCACCGCGGACGCTCATCGTCAGCGCGGGGCTCACC
>JBBRVX010000105.1:0-17707 GCA_038246475.1 Thermomicrobiales bacterium
CCAGGCTCCACAGTCTCCCTGTTCCAAGGCAATACATCACCACCAAAATCGCTTGACCGGTGACAAACAATCGCATACGCTTTCCGCGAACAAGATCACCGGCATTACGATTTTACCGGTAACTGCGGCGCGTGAACAGGAGGGGCGATGCCCGGGCACGAAGAGGGCGAGGAGTGTGACGACGCGCCCGTGGGCTTTTCTGCACATGGCGTGAGCTCTGGCCTCGCTCGCGCGCTGCCCCTCGGCCTTGGCGGCGCGGCGTACGGCGTCGTGTTCGGCGTTCTCGCGGGGAATGCCCACCTTGGCCTGGTGGAAGCGGTGGCCATGAGCGCGTTCGTCTACTCGGGGGCGGCACAGGTTGCGGCGCTCGGGCTCTGGAGCTCGCATCTGCCTTTTTTCACCATTTGGCTCGCGACGTTTCTGGTCAGCGTGCGCTATCTGGTGCTTGGAGCGTCACTGCGGCCATGGCTGGGACGCGCAAGGCCGGGGCGCGCATATGGCTCCCTCTTCCTCCTGACCGATGAGAGCTGGGCGCTGACCCAGGCCGAGCTGCGCGCGGGGCGGCGAGACGCGGGGTTCCTGCTTGGGGCCGGCCTCGCCAACTTTGCCACCTGGACCGGAGGAACCGCGGTGGGCCGGATTCTGGGCGGCCAGGTTCCCGACCCCTCGGCCTGGAGCCTCGACGTGGCCCCGGCCGCCATCTTCGTCGCCCTGCTGGCCGGCCTGTGGCGCGGGAGGGTCGATCTCCTGCCCTGGCTCGCCGCGGCGGCGATCGCCGCCGTGGCCCATCAGGCCATCCCGGGGCCCTGGTACGTCTTGCTCGGCGCCGCCGCGGGGATGGTCGCTGCCCACGCGCGCGGGAAGCTGAACCGTGAGCGGTGAGACGGCGATCACCATCGCCGGGATGGCGCTGATTCTCTACGCGACACGCACGGCCGGGTTCTGGCTCGTCGGGAGAGTTCCCGCTTTGCCAGCGGCCGAATTTGACCAACTCGCGGGTGTCACACTGGTCGCGCTGACCGCCCCGGCCATCGTGAGCGCGGGCACCCCTGGCCTCCTCGGCTGCGCCGTCGCCGCGATCGTGGCGCTACGAAGCGGGAATGTCCTGCTCTCGATGGCAGCTGCCATGATCGTGGTCTGGGTGGCCCGGCTGTGATGGTGGACCGGGGCTGTTCCTTTTCGACTGCCCAGATCAAACGGCTCGCGCCGCAAAGTGGGTCACGCCCGCGGCGCGCTCTGTTCGGCCAGGAATTGATGGACAAAGGCGATGGCCATGCTCCCTTCGCCGACCGCCGACGCCACCCGCTTGATCGATTCGGCGCGCACGTCGCCGACCGCGAAGATGCCGGGTACGGTCGTCTCCAGCAGGTACGGATCGCGGCGAGGCCGCCCGCCCGCCCGCTCCAGCTCCCGCAGCGCGGCCGGCCCGGTCAGGAGGTAGCCGCGCTTGTCGCAGGCGATCTCCCCCGGCAGGCTCTCCGTCTCGGGATCGGCGCCGATGAAGACGAAGAGCGCGTCCGTCTGGCAGAGCCGCT
Source organism: Thermomicrobiales bacterium (assembly GCA_038246475.1). GTDB lineage: Bacteria > Chloroflexota > Chloroflexia > Thermomicrobiales > UBA6265 > JACCXM01. Next base: position 1,536 of record JBBRVX010000105.1, read on the forward strand.
CCTCGCCCGTTCGCGCGTCCCGGATCACGATCGCCTCCAGATGCGTCTCGCCCCGCGCCGCGCTCAACTCGCTGAACGGCTCAACAGAGACGTTCTCCGTCGCCTCCAGTTGGTCGATCAGGTATTGGGACATGCTTGCCGAGAGGGCCTCGCCCCGGATCAGCATGTAGACCTGGCGGACATATCCGGCAAAGAAGAGGGCAGCCTGCCCCGCCGAGTTCCCGCCGCCGATCAGGTAAACGTCCTTCCCCTGGGTGGCCGGGGCCTCCGTCCGCGACGCCCCGTAGTAGACCCCGCGGCCGGTCAACTCTTCGACGCCCGGCGCGTCGAGCCGCCGCCAAACCACGCCCGTGGCGATGACGATCGCCTTGCACTCGACGCGGGTTCCCCCATCGAGGAGCACCGCGTAGGCGCCGGGGGTCGGATCGATGCCGATGACATCGCGCGCGACGACCATCTCCGCGCCGAAGCGCGTCGCCTGCTGCCAGGCGCGCTGGCTCAGCTCGTCGCCCGAAAGGCCGGACGGGAAGCCGAGGTAGTTTTCGATGCGGGAGGAGGTTCCGGCCTGCCCTCCCGGCGCTTCACGCTCGATCAGGACGGTGCTCAGCCCCTCGGAGGCGCCGTAGACCGCCGCGGCCAAGCCGGCCGGGCCCGCGCCAATGATCGCCACGTCGTAACAGGACTTCCCCGGCGACGTCTGCAGGCCGACCCGATCGGCAAGCTCGCGCAACGCCGGCGTAATCAGGATGGCCTCGTCCGGCAACAGCACCAGGGGGTAACGCTCCGCGTCTCGCGCCGCCTCCGGAATTTGTTCGAGGTCCGCCGGGGTGTCGAGGTCGAGCCATTCGGAGGGGACGTGGTTGCGCGCCAGAAAGCCGCGCAGATCGAGGCAGCCGGGATCCCAGCGATGACCGATGATCTGGACTCGATTCAAAGGCGCTTCGACCGCGAGCCGCTGCAGATGGCCGACCCGCGCGGCCATCGTGCGCAGGAGCTGGGCGCTGAGCAGATCGTCGCTGATGACGAGAGCCTGGAAGTCGTCTGGATCGAGGCGGAGGACCCGGGCTGGCTCGCGGGCGCGCAGGGAGGCCACCGCACCCGATCCGAGGATCAATGGCACTTCGCCAAAAAAATCGCCTGGGGTGTAACGGTTGATGACCTGCTCGGTCCCGCCAACGACTTTGATCACGTCGAGCGTTCCCTCCAGCAGGGCAAAGAACGACGATGATTCTCCCTCCTGGATCAGCCACTGATCGGGCTGCAGCCGAACATCCGCGGCACGCGCGGCGATTTGGGCGAGATGCTCCGCGGGGAGTTTGGCGAAGAGCGGAATTTCGGCAACGTCGTGCGCTGTGATCATCGATGTTTGCTCTTTGCTAACGGACGAATCGCGGGCCGGGACTATACCGTCTCAGGGCCCGAGCGGTCTTGGCATCTGCTACGGCGCGGTCAGGCTGGCCTCCGGGTGCGTTCTCCGGGCATGGACGACGAGCGTTTTCCCATGAGGGAGAAACGATGACCAAACCGTTAGGGATTATCGGCGTGCCATCGAGCGCGGGCGCCTTTGCCCCTGGGCAGGAGAAAGCTCCCGCGGCACTGCGCGTGGCGGGGCTGGTGGAGCGGCTCCGCGATGCCGGCATCACGGTCGTGGATCGTGGCGATGGCCCACTTTGGCGCTGGCGGCCGGACGGGCAACATCGATCTGCGCAGAACCTTGACGCCGTCGTCGCCCAAGCCGAAAACACGGCCATGCGCGTCGGCGCGGCCATTGAGGCGGGAGAGGTTCCACTGGTGCTCGGGGGAGATTGCACGATCGGGCTGGGGACGGTTGCCGGATTCATCGCCCATGCTGAACCGACACGGCTCCTTTACTTCGACAAGCACGCCGACCTCAACGTCCCCGAAAGCGTTGCCGAAGGATCGCTCGACTGGATGGGGATGGCGCATCTCCTGGGCGAAGCGTTGGCGGCTCCTGAGCTGAGCCGCTTTGGTCCCCGCGTTCCCCTGCTGGTCGACTCGGAGGTGCTCATCTTCGGACACCGGGTCGAGCGCGCCACGGCCTTCGAGAACGAAGCGCTTCTCCGGCGCGGACTGCGCACTATCTCTGATATCGCGGTTGCCACCGACCCGGAGGGGGCAGCGGCGGAGGCGCTGGCCATGCTCGCGCCATCACCCGGCAGGCTGCTGGTCCATTTCGACGTCGACGTCATCGACTTCACCGACGCGCCGCTCTCCGAGGAGACCGGGCGCAACGAAGGTCTGACGCTGGAGCAAGCGTTTCGGGCGCTGCGCGTCTTTGTGGCCGATCCGGCGTTCGCGGGTTTGACGATCACCGAGTTGAACCCCGATCACGGTGAAGAGGATGGAGCTACGATCGACCGCTTCGTCGCCGCGCTCGTCGCGACGCTCGCCAGTTCGCCAGTGCTGACAGAGGAGAGTATTCCGCCACCTGCGGAACCTGGGCATGGAGGCAACCGAAACATCGGCGGGTCGTCAGGAGCCGCCTGATGTCCGCGCCAGGTGCTCCGCCTTCATCCGGAGAGCCGGGGATTAACCTCCGCACGCTGCACGACGCCGGGCGCCTGCATCCACATGGCCTGGGTTACATGAGAATGCGCGGCCACGTCATCGGGAGCCGACCCAGGATTTTGTTTGCGGAACCGCGTCCTCTCATCAACGATTCCGTTAGGTCGGCGATGCTGTATCGTTCGCAGCCGAATCTCCGATCAGCAGATTCGTGCCGGAGAGCGACAGGGGAGGAAGCGGTGCTCTTGCTCCGGGCCGACATGCTGCCGCTTTCGGAGACGCATACCGGGATGCTCCTGGGTGAGGTCTGCCCGTCATGACCAGCGACAAGCCTCGCTCCGCTACCGATCTAACTCGATCGTCTGGACAAAGCGCGAACCAGGATTCCGAGCGCCAATCGCTTTCCGAAACGATCAGCAACATTCTGGAAGAAGCCAGGATGATCCTGCCGGGAACCCAGACGCTGTTCGGCTTTCAGTTGATCGTGGTCTTCAATTCCCGGTTTCATGAACTTCTCTCGGATTCCGAGCAGTATCTTCACCTCGGGGCAACGATGCTTGTCGCGGTGGCAACGGCGATGCTGATCGCGCCGGCGGCGTATCACCGGCGGGTCGAGCCAGAATCGGTGTCGCGACGCTTCGTCATTATGTCGACCCGGCTGTTGCGTTGGAGCCTGATACCGATCATGATCGCGGTCATCGCGGATTTCTACCTGGTGGCCTCGGTGGTGACGGGGCAGATGCTGGCAAGCGTACTGCTGTCGCTGGTGCTCCTGGGGGTTTTCGTGACGCTGTGGTTTGTCGTCCCGTACCGGGCGATGGAAAACCGTTGGAAGACGCCTGAATAGCTTATCGACCGGCAGGGCGAACGGAGCACCAGGACAGCAATCAGAGCGAGGCCCGCCAGGTAACGGCCGGCGCGGTTCGCTGCCGCTGGTGAAAACACGTTGACGGTTTCTCGGATTAAGGCTGGACCCCTCCGGCGGACCGCACGATGACCTGGACCGTATCGAGCACGTCATCTCCCTCGTCCGGAAGAAGCTGCCCCTCGAACTCGCCGGCGTTGGGAGTCGTGAACTCGATGTCCGTCGTCGCGTTAGATGCAATCGGCGCCGCGGTCACAAGATCTTCCACGATCTGCAGGCGATAGGCTCGATCGTCTTCATTCGTCACGTGAAGAACCGTCGGCACGCCTTCCAGGAGCCGGATCACATCGACCCCGAACATGCCATTGGCGACCGTCACCGAGGCTTCCTCGATGTCTTCGGGCAAGGAGGCGATGGCGGCTGGCGACACGTCGATCGTGCTCTCGCGCTCGGTGGCGATCTCCTCGCCGCCACAACCGACGAGGAATCCAACGACAAACAGGGCGACAATACGGCGGACCTTATGGGCGCGGTTTGGCAAGACGGGCTCCTCTGGCGCTGGGCGGCTACGTCAGACCGGCCTGGACCAGAACATCCAACCTGCAGAACGGCGCAAGCTTCATGCCAACGAAACAGGCAGGGATTCCCCATCGAGAAACGGCCAGGCTCGCCGGGAGGCATCGCCGAGCAGGCTGTCCGGGGCAGCTTGGCCCGAGGAGATCATGCCGGGGGGGAGACGGTCTGAACGCGGTTGGGGTCGCCTTCTTCCGTGACCCAGGCGGCCACCCGTTCAACCCGCGCTCGATCTTCGGGCACCGATACCTTTGTGCGCATCGTAGTCAGCACGAGCCTGGCATGGCGGACTATCGTCGGGCGACGCGCTGGGGGGATCAGCGCGGCGATGCGGCGAAGGGAGGAAACGAGGTACTCGGCGACCGTGGGATCGCCCACCCCGTAGTGCCTGATCTGATCGAAGGCGACTCCGGCGATCTGGGCAAATGGCGGTCCCTGCAAGATGACCCGGACGCTGCCGTCGTTGCTACTCCTGACTTCGTCCGGTTTGCCACGGTTGGCGAGGAGCACGATGATCTCGCTGAGATGGCCGATGCAGATGATTGCCGTGGTCGGATCATTGATGCCGGGGGAGAGCGCCTTCACCGCGATATCACTCAACTGCTGAACACCAAATGACACATCGGCCTGTAATGTCCGCTCCAGCCCAAGCACCAGCGCGTCTCGAATCGCGTCCTCGACTTCGTCGTCAAGCCCGGTGTCTGGCCAAATGGATGCGAGGGGCTCCCCCGGGAGGATAAAGTCCCCAATGAATGGCGCAGGGCGAATGGCAAGGGTATGGCGTTCGGCCAGGTCGAAGAGCAGATCGGCATTGATCGTCTGCAAGTAGCCGCCTCCCACCGCGTAAACGATGGCGGACGGCTCCGACGACACCCACCCGGGTGGGTCGGGCTGAATGCCTTCGCCTACGTTGTCCGGATAGAGGGTGTCGATCAATTCGCGCGTGGCAATAGCGGCACGATCAATGACCACCGAGGCGCGCATGGAATTGGCCGAGTGATGGATAAAGTAGATGAGCAGGGCAACGCTGATGAGCGACAAGCCGATCGCCACGGTCACCGAAATGGAGGGAACAAAGCCGCCGGCATCCTCGAGTGGGGAGCGGACGACGCGCAGTACGAGCAGGGCGTAGGTGAAGGTGCCGATGAAGAAGCCCAAGACCGTCTGGTTGCCGCGATCGCCCATGAAGGTGCGCAGGACCCGCGGCGTGAGCTGGCTGGAGGCAAGTTGCAACGCAACGACGGTGATCGAAAAGACGAGGCCGGTCACGGTGATCATGGTGCCGGCAATCGCGCCGAGCACACCGCGCGCGCCCTCGGCGCCGCCGCCAAAAAACCAGCGCACGGGAGCTCGCCCATTCAGATTTAGATTCCGGTCGAGCTCCACGGTGATGAAGGCCATGACCACGGCGGCGACGGTCATGACCATCGGCAGAAACCAGAGGCTCCCCTCGGTATCAAACCACCAGGATCGTAACCGCGCTCGCATGGCGCCCTACTCCTCGCATCTGCCCAATGTCCGAGATTCGCGCCATTCGCGCCGCCATGGGGCGTGGACGCTTTCCAGCCGGGAAGGAATCGTACGATGAGTGAGACGGTGTTCTTCGCCGGGTGGGCCGGCATGCTCCGGGTCGCGATCGTCGGAACGCTTGCCTACCTCGGCCTCGTGCTGCTGCTGCGCATTTCGGGCAAGCGTACGCTGTCCAAAATGAATGCCTTCGATCTGGTAGTGACAGTGGCCCTCGGATCGACACTCGCTACCGTGATCCTCTCGAAGGATGTGGCGCTTGCTGAAGGCATGACCGCGTTCGCGCTGCTCATTGGCCTGCAGTTTGTCATCACCTGGCTCTCGGTGCGCTCCTCGACCGTCAGCCGCCTGGTGAAGGCCGAGCCAACGCTCCTCTTCTACCAGGGCCAATTTTTGACTGCCGAGATGCATCGTACGCGGGTGATGGAGGGAGAGGTTCGCGCGGCCATCCGTCAACAGGGTATCGCGGCGCTGCAAGACGTGGGGGCTGTCGTGCTCGAAACGGACGGTTCGTTCGCGGTGACGTCTCGCGGCGAGGGAGTGGCAACGGCGCTCGATGGCATGGTCATGGGAGGAGAACAGCGGCTGGGGCCAGGGCAGGGTGGATAGGCTCATAACTCGGTAGACCGCGCTCCCCGCCGCGCTTGAACGGTGCTCGATGCGCCAAGCGGCGGCGATGAAGCAACGAGTCCGTTCTCCGCGTTGAGTTGCAGGGTCTGGATCGGGTAGGGAAAGGTGATGCCTGCCGCGGGCAGGGCGGTATAGAGCCGCTCGGTGACGAGCGATCGTGTCGTCAGCTCGGCAAGCCGCGTCGGTGGGGACGTCCAGTACAAGACGTGGAGGATGTTTGCGAAGTCGCCGACTTCGGCAAACACGACCATCGGCGGGGGATCCCTGAGAACGTCATCGATGGCCGCGAGCGTCTCCAGGATGACACGCCGCGCTTCGGCAAACGAGGCGTCCTGGCTGACCCCGAGCACGACGAGGCTACGGCGAGTCTCGTTGGAGGTCATGTTTTCCAGTGGCTCGGAGAAGACTTTGCCATTGGGAATGTAGACCCGGACCCCGTCGTACGTGCGGAGGAGGGTGGAGCGAAAGTTGATCTCGGCAACCGTCCCCTCATAGCTTCCGGAGCGAATTTGATCGCCGACACGAAACGGACGTCGCCAGAGGATGAGAATGCCAGCAACGAAGTTTTCGATAATGTCACGCAGGGCAAAGCCGAGAATCAGGCCGGTGACGCCGAGGCTGGCGAAGAGCTGCCCAAATTCGACCGACGGAACGGCGATCCAGAGGGCAACGAAAAGACCCAGGACCACAATGGAAACATAGATGAGGCGAGCCACCATTTCGGTGAACGCCGCGTCGTACCGGCCCAAGGTGCGTCGCACCACGCCCCGCGCCAGCCGCCCCAGGAAGAGGATGGCGATGAACGCCGCTGCCGCGACGGCGAGGAACGGCGCCTGCGCGATGACACTCCGCCCCAGAGTCCGCGTATTTTCAAGAAGCAGGTCAAGCGGATGGTCCATACCCGCCGGTTACCGCATGAACAGGGCCAAGGGGAGGGCAGGAAGCTTCGCCAGCATGGACGGTCGCGGGACGCACGTCTGGCACTCCCGGAGCGCAAGCGCGGCGCTGAGCGAGCCCTACGATCAGCTCTCGCCCGATCCGCGCGCCAGGTGCTGCGCCTTCATCCGCACGTAGTCGGGATCCTCTCGCGCCTCGCGATAGCGTTCATAGAAGATGCTGGCCGATTCCGCTTTCACCGGGTCGATGTCGACCGGCAGGACTTCGGTGCGGTCAGGCGACCACTTGCGCCCGCTCTTGTGGTTGGCGTAGCGGCGAGCGCGGGTAAAGCCCATCTGGAGGAACTTGCGGGCCATGTCCATCCCCACGAAGTCGCCCTGCGATTTGTACGCCAGAAACAGGGCGTAGATGCGATCGGCGGACTCCCGGGCGATTTCCGGGGTGCGAAAGCGCCAGTGAGGCAGGATCTCCGATTTGTACGGCTCGACGAGGAGGACGCCCTGCTCCCCCTTGCCAATGCGGTAGAGCTCCGGCTGCTGGCGAAAGTCGATCGTGGCAAAATCGAGGGTGTAATCGAAGGGCGGCGCGGGCGCTGGCCGCTTCCGTTGGGGCTTTGGCTCTCCAGTCATGACGTCTCAGGCAGCAAGCGAGCTATCGTCAGGGAAGCGCTGGCGCCAGGCGGCGAGCCCACCGGTGAGGGCGTAGGCGTCGAATCCCTGGGAGCGGAGGCGTTGCGCCGCACGGGCGCTGGTGGCTTCGTCTGGTCAGGTACAGAAGGCGACCACCGGGCGCGCGCGCGATTGATCCTTGGCCCAATCGTCTATGGCGTCGGTGGGCACGCGCACACTGCCCGGAATGCCCGGCTCGCCCGTCCCAGCCGCGGAGCGCGTGCGCACGTCGAGCACCACCGGCGGGTCCAACCCTTGCAGGCGGGCCGCCAGTTCGTCGACCGTCATCCGCGGCGACTCTTCGTAGTCGCCGCCGAAGAGACCGGTGGCGGTCGTCTCGCGCTCTTCTGGCAACGTTTCTCGCGTCATCGCCTTGCCATAGGCGGAGATCAGCGGCGTCGCCGAGACGCCGTGCACCACGACAGAAGCGATGACCACGACTCCGGTGATGGCGAGCAGGTATTCGGCGTTGGGTACGCCTTGCAGGACGACCACGAGCGCAAAGAGGAGCGAGCTGAGGCCGCGCGGCCCGAACCAGCCGGTGAACATCCGGGCTCGTTTGCTCAGCACCGCCTTGCGCAGCACCAATCCAATTGCAACCGGACGGGCGACGACGAGCACGACGACGGCGAAAAGCAGGGCTGGCCAGAGCGGAATCGTCCTGGCCAACGAGGAGAGGAGCGCGCCAAAGAGGATGAAGGCCAGGAGCATGGCCATCTCAGCGGTGACTTCGCCATACTCCAGAAAACAGTCGCACAGGTCGTAGTCAGTCACCACGATCACCGCGCCGGCGGCGAAGACGGCCAGAAAGCCGCTGCCGCCGACCACTTCCCCGGCGACGTAGGCGGCGAGCACGGTGCCAACGCCATAGAGGGCGCGGTATTCCCGACTGATCGGCGTGCGCGTGCGGACGCGTTCGATCAACCAGACGCTGACGAAGCCGACCACGGCTCCCATCAACGGTCCAAGGAGGAAGAGCTGGATGAGCATCGTCGCCCAATCCTGCATACCGCCCGCCTGGCCGAGGGCGATTGTGGAAAGGATGAGCAGGATCGGGAGGACGACGATGTCGTTCGTGCCCGCTTCCACCGTGAGGGCCTGGCGAATGGAGCGCGGCACCCGCTCGTCGCGCACGACATCGCGCAAGACCACGGGATCGATCGAGGCCAGAATGGCTCCCAGGATCAGCGATTCCACGAGTGACGTGCCAAAGATCAGACGCGCGCCGCCGGCCACGATGCCGATGGTGATCAGCGTGCCAGGACCGAGCGCCAGCATGGGCGCCCGCCAGGCCTTCTTTCCCTCATCGAAGCGCAGGTTGACCGCATCGAGAAAGAGGACGAAGGAAAGGCTGATGACCGCGACAAATTCGAGGGCCTGACTATGGACATCAATGTGGAGCACGCCCAGGGCGCCATCGCCCAGCGCCAGCCCAAGGCCGAGAAAGATCATCGGCACCGAGAGGGGCGCGCGCGTGACGATGCCGGAGAGCAGCCCCGACAGCATGAGGACCACGGCCACCAGGGTGAACGGAACCAGGAGTTCGTGCATCTGTCAGATCCCGTACGCAGGGAGATCCGCCCGATCGGCTGATCTTCCAGGAGCCCATCGTCTACCGGCGGATCATGCGCTTCGGGAACCGGCAAGCGCTCCCTGGCGGCACGGCTTACGATTCATCGTAGCAGGCGGGGGCATGACACTGGCAACAGTTGGCGGATCTCAGCTCGGGACCACATTCGCGGGGAAGCAGGATGGCAACGTCCCCGCCATGGTCTCCGGCACGCGGCCGCGCGATCCGGGTTTGCTTTATGGTGTTGGCGTGGCGCCCGCCGCGATCTGCGCGATTCGTCCAGTTCCGTCGATTTCGGACCATTCCTCGGCGATTTTTCCGCACTCGATGCGGAAGATGTTGATGCCCGTCCAGCTCACGCGCTGGCCGGTCGGTTCATAACCCTGAAACGCTCCTGCATGCGTGCCCTCTGCCACCCAACGTGTGACGACCAGATCGCCATCCGTAATCACTGCTTCCACCGTGTGCTGCACGTCAGGGAATCCGGTAAGGAGCGCACCCAGAACCGACTGTACGGCTGCGAGGCCCACACCATCAGGAAATGTCCCCGCGTGATGCACGATGTCTTGTGCGGCGATCTCATCGATGACGCTCAGGTCGCCCGCGTTGATCACGTCCTCATGCCAGCGCAGCGCGATGGCAGCGTTCTCATCCTCGTTGGTTTCCACGCACGCGGCTGATGGCGTCGCATCCGCTACCCGAACGAATCGCGATGGGATGGCGAACAGCGTGCCCGTCAGGGCAAGCAGCATCGCGAGGACAAACGCGTTGCGCATTCCAGCACCTCCTGAGACGTGGACGACCCCTCCACCGTTGTCAGCCAATGTCACCGTGGCTGGGCATGCCCGCCATTCTTCCCGGCCGGCTCCCCCGCCGGGTTATCGCCGCGTTAGGGTTTCCATGGCTTCGCTCTCGGGAGCGAGGAGGGCGTCATCCGCGATGGGCAGCCAAACCGTGAAGGTGCTGCCAACCCCGACCGTGCTTTCAACGCGAATTGTGCCATTCTGCATCTCGATGAGCCGTTGGGCGATCGCCAGCCCGAGCCCAGTTCCGCCGAATCGTCGCGTGGTGCCGCTTTCCACCTGCCGGAATTCGTCGAAAATGTGGGGGAGCGCGTCCGGGGCAATGCCGATTCCGGTATCGCTTACGGTGATGAGGACACCGCCGTGGAATTCGCGCACGCTGCAGCGGATTTCGCCCCGCTCGGTAAACTTGATGGCATTGCCGAAAAGATTGAGCAGGACCTGCACGAGCCGATTGCTATCGGCGGCCACCTGGGGAAGGTTGGCCGCGGTGTTGACCTCGAGGGTCAATCCCTTCTCGGTAGCCTGACCGGCCACCATGCGCCGCACCCGTTCCAGGACTTCCGCGATTTCAACGGGTCGAAGCACCACCTCCAGCCGCCCTGCTTCGATGCGAGCCAGATCGAGCAGGTCGTCGATGAGGGCGCCGAGGGTTTTGGCGCCAGTTTGGGCGACATCCAGATATTCCTGTTCTTCACGCGTCAGATGCGCATGCGCGCTGGCAGCGAGAAGCTCGACGTAGCCAGAGATGATGGTCAAAGGAGTTCTGAGCTCGTGGGTGGCCATGGAGAGGAAGGCGCTCTTCAGGCGACTCGCTTCCTCTGCCGCCTCTTTCGCCGCCCGCAACTCTTCCTCCGCCAGCTTGCGATCGGTGATATCGACCATCATGCCTTGCCAGCAGCGACGGTTGCCTTCATCGTCATAGACGAGCGAGACCTCGTCATTCACCCAGACGACTCGGCCATCGCGGGCCAGAAACCGATACTCGAGATTGAGCGACGTCCCGAGCGCATTCGCGTCGGCTACCGCGTTCAGGATGCGAGACCGGTCATCCGGATGGACGCGCTCGGTCCAGAGTTGGGGGGAGCCAATCCACTCCTCGGGGGTGTAGCCAAGCATGGCCTCGATGCGAGGGCTGACGTAGAGCGGCCTCCCAAGGCCTGTAGCATCATCGAGATAGACCGCCGCCGGAATCTGTTCGACCAGAGACCGGTAGCGTGCTTCGGCTTCGCGCAGGGCAGCGCCTGACGCTTTGAACGGCGTAATATCCTGGAGTTGGGCGACAAAGTAGAGCGGCTCGGCGCCGGCATCCCGTACCACCGAGACGGTGAGCCTCCCGGTAATGCGGATTCCCCGCTTGCCGATGTAGTCTTTTTCGATCTGATACGTGTTGATTTCATTCGCGAGCAGTTGTCGCACGAGGTCTCGATCGATGTCGACATCATCAGGATGGGTAATATCCTGGAACGTTCTGGCCAGCAGCTCTTCGGCGGTGTAGCCAATCATGCGGCACAGTGCAGGGTTCACCTGCAGAAACCGGCCCTCTCGTGAAAAGAGCGCCATACCAATGGATGACGCGTCGAAGGCGCCGCGGAACCGTGCCTCACTCTCACGCAGAGAGCGCTTGGCGTCGACGGCGGTGGCCATCACCGCCCTCAGTTCCGCTTCAGCCCGGGTACGTTCAGCGGTCACCGATTCGTCGGGATTCATGGCCAGGGATGCTTCCGGGTTGTCCTTGAGACGGACGCTTTCATCAGCCGCATACCTCTCCTGATCGGCGCCGCAACGGAGAAAGAGGGCGACGGCGCCGCCCGGGCCATCATCGAGATCAACCAACCATGCCTTGACGAGGAGAAGCCCGCCGTGCTTGTGGCGGACCTGGAGATCTCCTCGCCAGCGATGATCGAGGGGCGCGGTGTCGGCGGTGGAGAATCGAGCGGGCCAATTCGCGACGACTTCGGACATTTGACGATGGAGAAACTCACCCCGGTCATAGCCGAGCAACTGTTCGGCAGGGGCATTCGCCACGAGGCAACGACCCGACGCGTCGGCGACGAGAACGGCATCTTGCGATCCGGTAACGAGGGATGCAAACCATTCGTCGGTCACCAACGGCGGCAGAGTGTTGAGCCCATTTTCGGAGCAAGTGGGTTCGGGATGCTGCTCGAGCATGTCACTTTCATCGTCGTGTCGCGGGGCCGAACTGGAGAAGGCTTCGCCCCGTTGCGCAGGGTGAGGCCCTGAAGCATAACGAGTCCACCGCTCCTACCATTGGCGATCCTACCACGCACGCACCGTTTACCGTTGTCCAACGCGTACTCGATCTCGACTGTTTCGGGCAGAACCAGAAAAGGGCCAGTCCATGCGGGCAGGGAATAGACTCCAAGATTACGGCTCGGCGGTGCGCACCAGCCTCTCCCGCTACCGTCGCGCGCTCCACGACCGCAATGTGGCCCTGCTGATCGGCGCGGGATTCGCGTCCGAAATTGGAGACTGGTTCAATACCGTTGCCCTCATCTCACTGTCATTCCACTTCAGCGAGGGCGCGGCGGGCGTCGGCGGCATGTTGGCCGTGCGGATGCTGACCAGGCTGATCCTGCAGGGACCGGCTGGATCGCTGGTCGATCGCTTTCCCGGCCGCACGATCCTTTTCGGCTCGCAGATGGCCATGGCAATCGTGGCAGGGGCCTTCATCCTGCTCGTCGTCTACCCAGCATTGTGGCTGCTTTTCCTGCTTGTGATCGTGCTGGAGGCCGCCAATTGCATCGCCCGTCCGGCGTTCATGGTGGAGCTCCGGGCAGAGGCGCCGGAGGAACAGCAGGCAGCGGCGCTCGGGGCGCTCTACGCCAGTTCGACCACCGCACAACTGATCGGACCGCTGCTGGGGGCCGTCGCGCTGGCGCCGTTTGGTCCCGGGGTGGTGTTCGCGCTCAACGCGCTGACCTTTCTCGGTGTTGCCACGACGGTTACCCAGTTGCGCGGAGGCCTGGGGGGTAGCGGCATTGCCTTACCCCACGATGAGCCGAACCGAGCCGAGGCGGACCCCGAAGGATTAGGCTACCGCTGGCTCCTGGGCCGCAAGGATCTCGTGTTCTATGCCCTGGTGAGCCTCCTCCTGGCATTGCTGGTGCAGGCCACCATCACCCTCTTTGTCATTCGGGCCAACGCATTTGGACTCGGGGACGGCGGTGTCGGGATGTTCTACGCGGCAGTCGCGGGAGGATCGATTGCAGGCAGCATTGTCGCCGGCTCCAGCGGCCGCTTTGCGGCGCCACTCTTTCCCGCGGCGGTGGCTATGGCCGCGAGCGCGGCCGCCCTGGCGATGTTCGGCGTGGCAAGCGCTCTGCCCCTGGCGATCATCGTGCTGGTTATCGCCGGGTTTGCGACCGACTTCTACGAGGTCGTTGGTCTAACGTACTTTCAGCACGCTATGCCGGGGGCGGTCTACGGCAGGTTCTTCTCCATGTTTCTCCTGGCCCTGAGCGCGGGGGGACTGATTGGCGCTTTGGCCGGCCCAGCCCTGGAAAGGATGCTGGGCGTCGCGGAATCGCTGCTGGTGTTGGCGGCGCCCGGGCTCGTTCTGGCCCTGGCGCTCGCCGGCATGGCGAGACGCTGGCAGGCGTTCGAACGCCGAGAGGACCCTTGAGGTGCTGGCTTTGCGGCCGGCTGGCCGGGCACGATGGCGTTTCGCGCAATGCGGGGACAGGGCGCGTGAGGTCTTCGCTAGGAGACCTCGAAGCGTCGTGGCAAGAAGCGGGGGAACCCGCGCCTGGCCACGACCGGAGCAGGAAGAGTGCTGGGAGGACCTGGTGGCCTGGAACTCTCCAGCAACTCCGTGGATGCTTGCGATCGCTGTTCGATGGCCCGCGCCTCAAGCGCGGTTTGGAAGAGATCGACGATCTGGGGATCGAACTGGGAGCCCCGGCCCTTCCGCAATTCGCCAAACGCAACCTCTGGCGACAAGGCTGGTCGATAAACGCGGTCTGAGGTCATGGCGTCGAACGCGTCGGCCACGGCGATGATCCTGGAGCCGAGCGGAATACGCTCCCCTTCCAGCCCGTCGGGATACCCGCTGCCATCCCATCGTTCGTGATGGTGACGGACCACGTCAACGCTCAGCCTGTAGGCGTCGAGCCGGCCCACGATTTCGGCGCCGACGGCGGCGTGCTGCTGAATCTCCGCGCGCTCCGCGCCGGTAAGCTCGCCTGGCTTCTTCAACGAACCATCCTGAGCGCCAACCTTGCCGAGATCGTGGACGCGGGCCGCGGCGAGAATCGCCTCCCTGGTCGGTTGCGGAATATGAGGCATCGTGCTGAGCATGAGGCGCGCGTAGTCGGCAACCCGAATCGAGTGACGGTAGGTGTAGGGATCGCGGCGCTCCAGCGCGTCGGCGAGTCCCTCCATGGTAATTCGCGTCTCGTGATGCGCTTGCTGGATACCTTTGAACGCGAGATGCGGGCCAATCAGGAGCGGCACAATCAGGAGGACAACGGCCAAGGGATTCTCGCTGACGAGCACTGGAATAAGGCTGCCAAGCGTGGCCGAGGTCAGAAGTTCGATATAGAGGCCGCTGAAGTTAGAGCGCCACATCTGGAACGTGCCGATGCCCATCACCGGGGCCACGATGAGCGCCAAGGTGCCAGTGTTGACCAATGTGTAGATCGTGGCAGCCACCGCGGCAGCGAGCACATTCTGCACACTGCCAAGTGTAGATCGCGCGGGGTCCGCGAGCTGCAGATAAAGAACGCCGCTGGTTAACGTCGAAAGCCCCAGGCCGGCGGCGTTCACGACGATCTTGACAGGATCCCGCCGGACGTAGACGCCATCAAGAATGTGAGCAAGCGCCACAACGAGGCCACCGAGGAGGGGACCCGCGGTGAGTCCCGCCGCAAAGCAGAAGGCGGCGGAAACGGAGACATGAAAGGTAATGACGGAGTGGGGGAAGGAGACATCGAGCAACTCTGCAGCCAGAATCATCACCAGCAGGATTGCCGCGGCAATGAGATGACTCTGATCGAATTCCTGCCCAGACTGGATCCAGGAGCAGGCGAATGCCGCCATAGCAATGATGACGAGCAGAATCGTATAGATTCTTGATCTTAGGGGAAGCTCACTCACAGCGCGTCGCCTTTGGGGATCGCTGGAAACAGGCTGTCCAATTCCACCCGAGGCAGTTTACCGCGTCTGAGCGGGACTCATGTTCAATTATCGACGTTTCACCCGGTTACTACGAGGAAAGAAGACTTGGGTCGCTCCAGAAACCAACGTGCTGGACCCTCTAAATCTGCATCCAAGATGGAAAGCGGCGTCTTCGTCGATCTTACCGCTGACGCGACCGGCAACCGCTTTGCTGCACGCGATTGCGGGTAAAAAGGAGATGATAGCGGTAGTAGCGAACGCTACTTCCAGGTTGCGCTCTCGTACAACGTGTCGACATATTCGCTCCAGGAATCCCAGGTCATCTATGCACTCCTTGCCGATATCTCGCTATTTCCAGGTGGCGCTGTCGAACATCTCGTTGGCATCCCAAGTCATGGCTGAACTCCTTTGGTGATCGAGCGTTACTTCCAGGTCGCGCTGTCGAGTGTGATGTTCTTCCAGGTGGCGCTGTCAATGGTCTCAGTGGCGTCCCAGGTCATGATTGGTCTCCTTCTCCGAGGTTTGGTGCTACTTCCAGGTCGCGCTGTCGAACGAGGTGGTGTTCTTCCAGGTCGCGCTGTCGAGCGTGGTCGAGTTCTTCCAGGTGGCGCTGTCAATGGTCTGATTGTTGTCCCAGGTCATGATTGGTCTCCTTCTTCGTTAGTGGTGCTACTTCCAGGTCGCGCTGTCGAGTGTGGTGTTCTTCCAGGTCGCGCTGTCGACAGTGGTGTTCTTCCAGGTGACGCTCTCGAAGGTCTGATTGTTGTCCCAAGTCATGATTGGTCTCCTTTGATCGTTGATCGTTCGATGTTCAAACGGTGTGAGCAGTGTTTCGGACTAGATGGTTTCGTGATGTTCCCTAGTCATCGTGGAGCTCCTTCCATTGCGAATCTCGTGGCAGGCAAGCAGGCGTGGTTATTGACGCCGGCTTATGTTGTCTCGCACCCGTCCCAGGTCATGATTTGCTCCTTTTC
>JBBRVX010000106.1:0-17670 GCA_038246475.1 Thermomicrobiales bacterium
GCAAACGATGCGGGACGCCATCGCCTGGTCGTATGACCTGCTTCCGGCCCGGCGCCAAACGCTCTTTCGCCATCTTTCGGTCTTTGCCGGCGGGTTCACGCTCGAAGCGGCGGAGCGCGTCAGCGATGGAGCGCCGGACGCGCTGCGCGCCCTCGACGACGTCGCCGCCCTGGTCGCGCACAGCCTCGTGCAGCAGGTTGACGAAACCGAAGCCGCGCCCCGCTTTGCGATGCTGGAAACGATCCGCGAGTTTGCCTGCAAGCAGCTCGTGCAAAGCGGCGATCTGGAGGACGTGCGGTGGCGTCACGCCACGTACGTCCTAGCGCTGGCCGAAACGTGGGCCGCTCGGCTCGATGGCGCGGAGATGGCGGCCAGCCTGAATCTCCTCTCCGCCGAACTGCCTAATCTGCGCGTGGCCCTGGCCTGGGCGATGGAGCAGGGCGCGGCGGAGACCGCCGCCCGGCTCGCCGCCGCGCTCTATCCCTTCTGGAACTTCCGCGGCCATTTGCGCGAAGGGCAACGCTGGTTGCGCGCGGCGCTGGCGGCCGGCGCCGTCGAGCGCACGACCCGGATCGACGCCCTGCTGGCCATCGCCGGGCTGGCCGCCCTGCAAGGCGACCACAGTGCCGCGCAAGCCTTGAGCGAGGAGGGCCTGCACGATTCCCAGGAGCAGGGGTACCTCTTCGGGGCGATGCGGGCCCGCTTCCTGCTCGGCATCACCGCCGAATGGCGGGGCGATATCGACCTCGCCGCGGCGCGCTATCGGGAATCGCTTGAGGGTCGGGAGCGGCTTGGCCCGTCGCACTGGGTCGCCCGCTCGCTCGCCTCGCTGGCCGACGTACTCTACCTGCAAGGGAATCTGACCGAGGCGAAAACCCTGGCGACCGAGGCCCTGACCTTGGCACACGCGGCAGGACATGCCTGGACCGAAGCGGTGGCGCTCACCGTGCTGGCGCAGGTCGCCGTGGACGGGGCCGCGTATGAAGAGGCCGCCCGCCTCTGTACCGAGGCCCTTCGCGTCTCCCAGGCGCTCGAGGACAAGCGGGGGATAACGGGCGTGCTCGGCACGCTGGCGGGGGCTTTCCTGAAGGCCGGCCAGCCGCGGCGCGCCACGCGCCTGCTCGCGGCGGCACGGGCGCTGGCTGACGGCATCGGGCTGGTGCACGTGGCGCACTCCCTCGCCTACGAGCGCGTCCTGGCCGGAGCGCGGGCCAGCCTCTCGGAGTACGCCTTCAACGACGCCTGGGCGAAGGGAAGCTCCTTACCGCTCGATCGGATCATCGCCGCCGCGCCGCGGGAGTGCGCGCTCCTCACCTCGCGGATAGAGCCGGAACGGGCCAGCGACGACGAGCTGACCGAACGCGAAGTCGAGGTGCTGCGGCTGCTGTCGACGGGAGCGACCGACCGCGAGATCGGCGACCTGCTCTTCATCAGCCACCGCACCGCGAATGCACACGTCGCCCACATCTTCGCCAAGCTCGACGTGCATACGCGCGCCGAAGCCGCCGCCGAAGCGGTGCGCCGCGGCCTGAGCCACCTCGATGCAGCGCATGTGTACCCGCGTAGGTAGCGCGAAGCGGTAATTCTGCCGATGCTGGAAGCGCCGCCGCCACGCACGATCGCAGGGCGCCATGCGGCGACTGTCATTTGACCTCGCGAACGGAGCGGATCTCCATGCGAACCACGGCGGTACTCGCGGTCATTGTCGTTACCTTGCTCGGCAGCGCCCTCGGCGGCCGGGCGGCATCCCCGCCGCTGCAAGCGGCCACGCCCCCCATCGGCGCCGTTGGCGTCGGGGGCGGGGCCGTCGGCAGCGGCGAGCCGATGGTGGCGCCGGGCCATCTGCTGTCGCTGCGGCGCGGCGTCTTCGAGCCGGGCGGCATCGTGCCGCTACATCATCATCCCGGCGCCCTCGTCATCTTCATCGAGTCCGGCGCGCTCACGTACAGTGTCTCGGAAGGGGAGGCCGTGCTGACGCGTGCCGCCCAGGCCGGCACGCCCGCGCCAATCGAGCGACTTGGCTCCGGGACGGAGACCCTCCTGCAACCAGGCGATGCGATTTACGAAGAGGGCGTCGTGCATGTCACCGAAAATCGCGGCCCAGAGCCGGCGGTCATCTGGATCGCGGCCCTCACCGCGCTCGACGAACCGCTGACACAGTTCCACGAAGCGGCGACCCCAACCCCATAATGTATGGTGGGCGTATCAGGAGAAGATACGCCCACCGTCCACGCCCCATGCAGGAGATCGGCATGAGCGCACGCGCAGCACCCTCTTCTGGTCCTCTCGCCGTCATCGAGCGCCTGATCGCCGCGCTCAATCGCCACGATCTCGACGCCTTCACGGCCTGCTTCTCCCCCGGCTATCGCAGTGAGCAGCCCCTGCACCCCGACCGCGCCTTTCGGGGGAGCGATCAGGTGCGGCGCAACTGGGCGGCCGTCTTTGCCGGCATGCCGGACGTGCATTGGGAGGTGCTGCGCTCCGCCGTCGCCGGGAACACGGTCTGGATCGAAGTGGAGGCGAGCGGCACGCGCATCAGCGACGGCGCGCATGTGGCGCTGGGGGGCGTGCTCATCAACGAGATCGGAGGGGAGCGCATCGTGGCGTCCCGCATCTACTTCGACGAGATCGCGAAGGGCGGGGAGGGGATCGACGCCTCGATCGCGGAGCTGTACGAGGGTGATGGGTGATGAGGAGAATGACTCTCGACTTCCGCCTCCCCACTCGTCCCACTGGCTCGCTTTGCGCGTTTGTGCAGCAACGTGCTGCACAATGGACGCGATGAGCTCGGATTCCGGGCTTCCGCGATTGGCCGCCGAGTCATTCGCTGCCTCGTAGCACGATCCGCGCAGCAATGCGCCCCGCGCAATGCCGAAGTCCTTTGCGAAAGGCGAGATGGTTTTGTTGGACTATTTTGCACGCTGACGATATCGAATGCGTTCGTTTCCGCTCATGATTATTGACCCCGCAGTCAACCCGGTGCTAAACTGACAGTCTGTATTTGGGCGACCGCGCCGGATCGTTTTGCCGGCGCGTTCCTGTGTTGTACGAGATTCGGTAACGGAGGCAGATTATTTCCAGACCCGTCCAGACCCGCGTCAATGAGCGCATCCGGATTCGCGAGGTCCGCCTCATCGATGAGCAGGGCGAGCAAGTTGGCATTATTCCTACCTTTGATGCGCTCCAGATGGCGCGCGAGCGCGGCCTCGATTTAGTCGAGGTGGCGCCGAATGCCATGCCGCCTGTCTGTCGATTGATGGATTACGGCAAGTTTCGCTATGAGCAGAGCCGGAAAGATCGTGAGTCGCGCCGGAATCAGCACGTTGTCGAGCTGAAAGAGGTGCGCATCCGGCCGAAGATCGACGATCACGACCTTGAGACGAAGGGGCGACAGGCGGCGAGGTTCCTCGACGCTGGCGATAAGGTCAAGCTCACCGTCCTCTTCCGTGGTCGCGAGATGGCACATCCGGATATTGGGAAGGGATTGCTGGACCAGCTTGCTGATCAGCTCCGGCCGCACGGCACTGTCGAACAGTCGCCGCGGATGGAAGGCCGGACGATGATCATGTTCATGGCGCCGATCAAGGCCAAGGCAAGCCCGGCTGATAAGGAACGTGATAAGGAAGGAAGCAGAACACGTGAGCAAGCCGCCGTCGAAGAAGATGAAAACCCACAAGGGGGCCAAGAGGCGCTTTCGCATCACTCCGACGGGCAAGATCATGCGCACCAAGGGGATGAAGAGCCACAACCGGCGCAAGAAGGCACCCCGAGTGAAGCGTCAGTTTGATCGGATGCTGGTGCTCGACAGCACCAACGTCAAGCACGTACAGCGTCTCTTGCCCTACGGCGCCTGACCTGTAGCAACTTTCTGCGCCGGGGGCTCCTCTCCGGCGTGGCGTTCCCGTGGGGGAACGCGCGTGGGATGGCCACGCCGGGCGACAGCGGCCCCGATGAGACCGCTGGGTCGAGGAGTGAACGAAAGCCATGGCACGCGTCAAACGCGGCGTAACCGCACACAAGCGTCACAAGAAGGTCCTGTCGCAGGTCAAGGGCCATTACAGCAGCAACCACCGGCTCTACAAGCGCGCCCATGAGTCCCTTATGCGCTCGCTGGCGTACGCCTACCGCGACCGGCGCAACCGCAAACGCGAAATGCGCCGCCTCTGGATCGTGCGCATCAATGCTGCCTCCCGGCTCAACGGCCTTTCCTATTCCACCTTCATCAACGGGCTGATCCTGGCCGGAGTTGCCGTCGACCGCAAGATGCTTGCCGATCTCGCGGTGCGCGATGCCTCCGGCTTCAGCGCCATCGTCGATGTCGCCCGACAGGCGCTCGCGGCAAAGTAGCCCGGACAGGGACGGCGTGACGACTGCTCGCCCCGCCGATCCCACCGTCATCTCGTCCACGGCCAACCCGGCCATCAGTCTGGTGCGCCTGCTCTCCCGCCGTGATCGCCGCATTGCCGAGCGCGCCTTCGTCGTCGAGGGCGCCCGCGCCGTGCACGACGCGCTGGCAGCCGGCGCGACCCCGCGCCTCGTCCTTCTGCGCCAGGATCGCGGCCATGACGATTCTGACCTCAACCTGACGTTCGCTCGCGATGTTCCGGTGCGCCTCGTCGAGCAGCGGTTGTTTGACAAGCTCAGCGACGTGCAGACGCCCCAG
Organism: Thermomicrobiales bacterium; assembly: GCA_038246475.1. Classification (GTDB taxonomy): domain Bacteria; phylum Chloroflexota; class Chloroflexia; order Thermomicrobiales; family UBA6265; genus JACCXM01. The sequence goes on from JBBRVX010000106.1 coordinate 4,664, forward strand.
GGCATCCTCGCGGTTTTTCCTTTTCCCGACCTGGCGCCGGATGCCGCCGATCCTACGCCGCTCATCCTCCTGCTCGACCGCGTGCGCGATCCCGGCAACCTCGGCGCCCTCCTGCGCGCTGCCGCCGGAGCGGGCGTCAACGCCGTCTATCTCTCCCCAGAATCCGTCGACCCCTGGAATCCAAAAGTCGTCCGCGCTGGCATGGGGGCGCACTTCCGCATTCCCATCCTGCCGCTCGACCCGGGCGTCATGCGCGAGCTGGGCGACCGCTTTTCACCACGGGTGGTCGCCCGCGCCAATGCTCCACTCGCCTACGATGCCATCGACTGGACGGCGGCGGCGGCATTGGTCATCGGAGGTGAGACAGAAGGCGTCAGCGAAGCGATGACGCGCTGGAGCGATGCCGCGGCGGCCATCCCCCTGGCGGAGGGAGTCGAGTCGCTCAACGCCGCGATTGCCGGCTCCGTGTTCCTCTTCGAAGCAGCGCGCCAACGTCGTGTCGCGGCGGCTACCATTGGCGCCTGAAACTCCCTTGCCTTTCCCCAACATTGCCCGTTCGCGGCAAATACCCGCGTAGGTTCGCGGGTTTTCTTGGACTGAACGAAGGCACGAGTGGTAGACTCCGCCCTCGGAACAGTGGAATGTGACTTCGTGACACACTCAAGGGCCAGCCGCGGTGTGGCGGCGTGAACTGAAATGGTTCTGAGCGTGTCGGATTGTGAAGGGAGCAAGCATGGCAAAGGCAACCGAGGACGATAGCGCGCAAGGCGCCGGCAAGGCCGTCAAGCAGGATCTGATCAAGGACGTGGCCACCGAAACCGGGCTGTCCGAAGCTCAGGCCGGAAAGGCGATCAATGCCTTCCTGGGGTCGATCCAGGAGAACCTCTCGCGCAACGTCGAGGTCCAGATCAGCGGCTTCGGCTCGTTCCGTGTGGTCGAGCGCGCGGCCCGTGACGGACGCAACCCGCGCACCGGCGATCCGATGAAGATTGGCGCTCGCCGCAGCCCGACCTTCAAGGCCGGCACGCAACTGAAGCGCATGGTCGAAGAGGGGTAGCCTTCCCTCCCGTCGAGTCATGCCGCAAACTCACGGCACAAAAGCGCGAGCTGGGCACATAGCCCGGTTCGCTCTTTTGCATGCGGCGCCCACCACGTAAATGGGGTCTTATCGTATCCCTCTCGCACCGAGAGACGTACCTGCCTGGCGTGCACAGTCCCGTTCAGGGGGCTTTCGTCCACCCAGCGAGAGGATTTATCCTCTCGTGGCAACGCCAGCGACATTCATTTCTGCGGGTGGCGTCCCATGCAACATTGCCTTCACAGACCTCTGAAATACGAAGCATCGCGGCTCACCGCCGCGTACGTTCGCCGAGAACATGAGATTCCGCGCAATCCCGGAATGACACCTCGCGTCAGCCCGTAACCTCGACCGGTTGGGGAGCAGGCTCCAGCGTCGTCATCAATCGGGCAATCCTCCCTGCCACGTCCCCCTCGACGCTCTGTTTGGCCACCCCGATGGCGCTGGCCACGGCACGCGCGTTCGAACGGCCGTGGGAGATGACCACCACCCCATCGATCCCGAGCAGCGGAGCTCCGCCCTGTTCGGCGTAATCGAGCTCCTTCTTGACCTCGTTGAATGCGGGATAGAGGAGACCGGTCAGCGCCTTGCGAAACAGGGATGATGTCAGGCGGCGGCGTAGCGTGGCGTTGATCAGGGCCGCCGCGCCTTCGGCCGTCTTGAGGGCCACGTTGCCGGTAAAGCCGTCAGTCACCACCACGTCGACGACCCCGCGCGTGATGTCGTTGCCTTCCACATTGCCATAGAAGGAGATGCCTGGCGCGGCCGCCAGCAGGGGGAACGTCTCCTGCACGAGTTGGTTCCCCTTCGACGGTTCTTCCCCATTGGACAGGAGCCCGACCGTCGGGTGGGCCACACCCAGGGCCCGCTCCGTGTAGACGCTGCCCATCTGCGCAAACTGGACGAGGTGGATCGGCCGCGGGTCGGTGACCGCGCCCATGTCGAGCACGAGGGTCTTCCCATTCATCGCCGGCAGATATCCGGCAATGGCGGGACGTTCCACGCCGCGAATGCGCCCCAGCTTGAAGAGCGCGCCAGCCATCACCGCGCCGCTGTTGCCGGCCGACACCATGCCATCAGCCCGGCCGGCGCGAACCGCATCGAGCGCCACGGCAATCGCGGAGCGAGGCTTGCGCCGCACCGCCTGCGCGGGCGGATCGTCCATGCTGATGATGTCGGGCGCGTCCTCGACGAGGATGTCGATGTCGGCCGCGCCGAGTTTGGCCAGCGCGCCTCGGATCTCCGCCTCGGGCCCGGTCAGCAGCAGGTCAACACCAAAGCGGCGCGCTCCATCCAGAGCACCGGGCAGCACGATGTCTAGGCCGTGATCCCCACCGGCCGCGTCAACGGCAATGCGCATAATCGGTCACTCCTGGAGGGAAAGGCGTGAAGACGCCGATGGTACCACGACAGATGGGCAGCTCTGGCTCGAATCCACCGGGAACGAGCCCCACCCCGAAACGACGACGCTTTCCACACGGGTTCGCGCTCGGGCGCCACCCTCTGCCTGATCGTCATGAGTGCCGGTAGCCGCATGAACCGCGCCAGCGACGCTGCTGCCTGGAGGAGTCCTGGCGAGCGCAACGGCGCGGCGCATGCCGAATCCCATTGCGGCGCCGCGATTCCGGGGTCTACCGAGCGGGACAGCAAAACAGGGGTGGCCACATAACCACCCCCGTTCCCGCGCCGGCGGCCTTGCCGCGCGTTACACGTCGAGGTTTTGCACCTCTCGCGCGTGCGTCTGGATGAACTTCTTGCGCGGCGGCACCGCGATGCCCATCAGCATGTCGAACGTCTCGTCGGCTTCGACCGTGTCGTCGATGGTGACTTGCAGGAGCGTCCGGGTGGCCGGGTCCATCGTCGTGTCCCACAGCTGCACCGGGTTCATTTCGCCCAGACCCTTGTACCGCTGGATCTCGGCCTTTTCGCCCAGCGTTGTCTGGGCGGCCTTCAGATCGTCGTCGTTGTAGGCCCAGATCTCCTGCTTGCCCGAGCGCACGCGATAGAGCGGCGGCTGCGCGATGTAGACATGCCCATCGAGGATCAACTGCTCCAGATGTCGGAAGAAGAAGGTCAGCAACAAGGTTCTGATGTGGCTGCCATCGACATCGGCGTCGGTATTGTGGGCGCAGATGCCACCGACGCCGCAGACGAAATTCTCGTCGTCCTCAACCGAAAAGTCGTACACATACTCGCCAATTGGGGCGATTTCCTCGACCGACAGGACTTCCAGACCCATCAGATCGTCGCCAATCGGGATGAATGAGGACGACTTGCGGCCTGGCCTGGCCAGATGCGTATCGAGCATTGGCGCGTTGGCATGACGTTCCCAAACCGGCCGCAGCATCGCCAATTGCTCTTTGCCACAGAGCGTGATCGAGAAATATGGCTGACGGGTCTGAATCGGCGCCCCAGCGCGCGTCGAGGGCTGATGCTCGCTCAATGAGGCGACCGCGCCAAGCTGGCCGAGCAGGTACAAGAGCCCATCCTTCAGGGCCGGAGAGTTCGTGACCACGTGGATGTGTGTGCCACCGATCGTGCCGTCTCCCAGGAACCACCCTTCCAGGAAGGCCCGCTGCAATGCTTCATCGACGCTGAAGACCACACTCGGGACCGTTTTTTCGTGAGAGCGGCGGCCCAGGCCCCAGGCGCGCAGGAGCCGGGCGGCGGCCACACTCTGGAAGTAGAGCCGGAACCCCTTGCCACGGGGATCGGCGTGGCGACGGGGCGTCTCACCGAAGGTCGCTTCAATGGCGGCCGAGAGCTCCGCAATGAAGGGCTCGTCCTTTTCGCCCAGATTCAGGCTGACCTGATGCTTGCTCAGCGAGCCTTCCGCCGTGAACCAACCCAGGAACCAGAGGAGATCGCGGGTGACCGGAAGATAGCGCGCAAAGGCGCGGTCACGATGGGCGCGTGGCGCGAGCTGTACATCGGGACCCAGCCGCAGAAGCTCATCGTGCGTCAGCGCGCTCAGCGATTTGGATGCGCTGACCTCACGCCAGCGTGCATTGCGGCTGCTATCGTCCTGCGCGAGATGCTGGTCCAGCTTGGACGGCAGCAGATCGTAGCTCAGGGCGCCCGACCACCCGATCGACTGGAGATACCCCACGAAGTGCGGACGGATGGGGCGATTGACGCCTCGCTCCCAATGGGAGATGGTGATTGGCTGCTTGACGCCGATCGCGGCGGCGACTGCCTTTTGGCTGAGCCCTGCTGCCTGGCGCTGAGCGACGACGCGCTGCCACTCGGATTCGGCCATCGTGACGCGTGGCTCGCCCCAGAGCTCCGGCCGGTCCATTCTGGCGAGCACCCGATCTCCCGCGATCTGACGCACCTCTTCACCCTGCACGTAGAGATCGGCGGCGAGTCCGGCGTTGACGAACGTCCAGAGGAGGTCGATGGCCTGCGCCGTCGTGGACGGCCGCGGCAGCTTCCTGCTGGCAACGAGCAAATCTCCGGGCTGCACGGCGCTGCCCGGGGTGAGCTGCACCTCGCCATCGCGCAACGTGAAGACGCTGTGCGAGGCGGTGACCTTGATGGAGCGGCCATAGCGGGTGGTAATGCGGTACAGCGGCTCTTCATGCCCATGGCGAATGACCGCTTTCAGCGGGCGGAATCGGGTGGCATGGGTGGCCGGGTCGAACGCCATGACCTGATAGTTGCTGGCGTGGCGACGGCCCTCGAAGCAGTCATCGATGAACGAGCCGACCGTGACAAATTCGGTGCGGCCTGTCTCGTTCATGACCAGCGTCGGCTCATCGCCGGCAACGCTCATGATCACGATGCGGTGATAGCGCAGCTTGGTGGGATCGAACTGATCGCCGATGCCCGTCCCCAACGCCGTCAGCAGCGTGCGGATTTCGTTGTTTTGCAGCATTTTGTCGAGTCGTGCCCGCTCGACATTAAGTATTTTTCCTCGAAGCGGAAGAATCGCTTGAAATCTGCGGTCCCTGCCTTGTTTGGCGCTCCCGCCCGCGCTATCGCCTTCCACAATATAAAGTTCTGCCTTGGCCGGGTCGCGCTCGGTGCAGTCGGCCAGCTTGCCGGGGAGGCTGAAGCTCTCCAGCCCGCCCTTGCGCTGCACCAGCTCGCGGGCCTTGCGGGCCGCTTCACGGGCGCGGGAGGCCGTGATGCACTTCTCGATGATGCGCCGGGCGATCTGCGGATTCTCTTCCAGAAAGGCCCCCAGGGCATCGTTGACCACGGCCTGCACCGCGCCCGCGACCTCGGCGTTGCCGAGCTTCCCTTTCGTCTGCCCCTCGAACTGCGGCTCGGCCAGCTTGACCGAGATGATCGCGGTGAGCCCCTCGCGTACGTCCTCGCCGGAGAGCGCCTCGTCCGCCTTCAGGAAGCCGTTGCGCTTGCCATAGTCGTTCATCGTCCGCGTCAGCGCCGCCTTGAAGCCACTCAGGTGGGTGCCGCCATCAACGGTGTTGATGTTGTTGGCGAAGGTGTGCGTCGATTCGCCGTAGGAATCGTTGTATTGCAGCGCCACTTCCACCAGAGCTGAGGGAGTCTCGCGCAGCACGTAGAACGGCCGATCGTGCACCACAGTCCGGTTCCGGTTGAGATGGCGCACGAAGGAGACGATGCCCCCTTCGAAGAAGAAGGTCATCTCCCGCTCGGTGCGATCGTCGATGAGCGTCAGCTTCAGGCCGCGGGTGAGGTAGGCCGTCTCGCGGAACCACTGGATGAGCTGATCGAAGTTGTAATCGAGGCCGGCGATGAAGATGTCGGTGTCGGCCAGGAACGACGTCGTCGTGCCATGTTCGTCCGGACCGACCGGGCCAATCGTTTTCACCGCCCCGGTGGGCACGCCTCGCTTGTATTCCTGCCGGTAGAGCTTGCCATTGCGGCGCACCTCCACGCGGCACCATTCCGAGAGGGCATTCACCACCGAGGCCCCGACGCCGTGCAGGCCGCCGGAGACCTTGTAGCCGCCGCCGCCGAACTTCCCGCCGGCGTGGAGGATCGTCATGATCACCTCCAGGGCCGACTTGTTCTGCTTGGCGTGTTTGTCGACAGGAATGCCGCGGCCATTGTCGGTGACGGTTACCACGCCATCCGCGCTGATGCGGGTGACAATCGTGTCGCAGTGGCCGCCGAGCGCTTCATCGACCGAGTTGTCGACGATTTCGCGGACGAGGTGATGCAGGCCGCGCTGATCGGTGCTGCCGATGTACATGCCCGGGCGGCGGCGCACGGCCTCCAACCCTTCCAGCACCTGAATGGTGGAAGCGTCGTAGGCTTGCGGCTTGGTCTTCGTGGTCGCTACCACCAGTCGTCACTCCTTCAGCACACGTTTACGTGGCGATTGAAATTGAAACAGCTCGCGGGCAAAACTCTGCCGGGCACGACCCGCGCGGGCTAGCCCAGCCCCAGATCGACGAGGCGGTCCTCTTCGATGCCGAGGTGGTGCCCCAACTCATGCATGACCGTTACCCGCACCTCGCGCGCGATCGCCTGTGGGGACGAATAGGCGCGTTCCAGCGGGCCGCGAAAGATCGTGATGCGATCGGGCGGGACGAGGTGATAATCTCCGCCGCGTCGTGAGAGCGGCACCCCTTCGTACAAGCCGAACAGCGTGTCCTCGTCACCGTCAGCACCGGCCCCGGACTGCTCGGGGTAGCCCCCGCCGAGGGTCAACTGCTCACGCGATGGCTCGTCCTCAACGATGACATGAACGTTGTCGAGCATCGCCACAACCTCGGGGGGGAGGCCATCCAGAGCGCGAGCGACAACCCGCTCGAACCGCTGTCTTCGCGCCTGCTCGACACGGTGTCGGATCCGGTCGTGCATACGCCCAATGATACCACTTTTGGCCTCCTTTGGCCAATTTATCGTCATGCTGGCGGCGTGCGCGGCGCGTCTCTTGTCCTGGCGAGGGGGGCTGCAACGAGGCTTGGCGGGGCGCCGTACGCGCCTGGTGAGCCGCTGGTGGCGAGCGCCATGACCCTGGCAACCAGCTGCGCGCATCGCCGCTACACTCCGCTCCATGGAGACCTCGCGACAGCCTGTCCTCCCCGCTGGCATGGTGACATTTCTCTTCACCGACATCGAGGGCTCAACCCGTCTCTGGGAGCGCGATTCGGCCGCGATGTGGCGCGCCATCGCCCGCCACAATGCCATCCTCGACGAGGCGATCCGCGCCAATGGCGGCCATCACTTCAAGACCATTGGCGACGCTTACCAAGCCGCCTTCCCCGACCCCGTCTCGGCTGTCGCCGCCTGCGTCACGGCGCAGCAGAACCTCGCCGCCGAGGCGTGGCCCGAGACTGGGCCCCTGCGGGTGCGCATGGCGCTCCACCTCGGCCAGGCGGAGCCGACCCCTGGAGGCGACTACCTCGCTCCCGTTCTCAACCGCCTGGCACGGCTGATGGCCGCGGGGCATGGCGGCCAGGTCCTTCTCTCCAGCGCGGCGCAGCAGGCCGTGGCAGGCCGTTTGCCGGCGGGCGTCACGCTTGTCTCGGTTGGCCGCCACCGCTTGCGCGATCTCGTGGAGGCCGAGGAGGTCTGGCAGCTCGTCATCGAAGGGCTGCCTTCGACCTTCCCGCCACTGAAAAGCCTGGAAAAGCCTGCCGGCAACCTCCCTCCTCAGCCTTCACCGCTGATTGGCCGCGATCGCGAGATCGCCGCCCTGAGCGATCTCCTCGATGACGAAGGCCCGCACGTGGTCACGCTGACCGGCCCTGGCGGCGTCGGCAAGACGCGGCTCGCGTTGGCGGCCGCCGCCGCCGCCTTGAATGCCTTCGCGGATGGCGCGTTTCTGGTCGCCCTTTCCGGCGTGGAGGATGCGACGCTCCTCTTGCCGGAAATCGCGAAGGTGCTCGGAGTCCGCGAAGGTGGCGGACGGAGCCTCGAAGAGAGCGTGCTCGCCTATCTCGGCGGCAAGCGGCTCTTGCTCCTCCTCGACAACCTGGAGCAGTTGCAGCCGTTCGACGCGGCGGCGGCGCTGGTGGCGCGCCTGCTGACCATGCGCGTCATGACGACCTCGCGGGCGCCGCTGCACATCCGGGCCGAACGGGAATGGCCGGTCGCCCCCCTCCCGGTTCCAACGTTCGATGCCACGGAACCGGACGCGTTGGCGGAGCTCGCGCGCAATCCCTCCGTCGCCCTCTATGTCGAGCGGGCCCGCGCGGCGCGGCCGGCCTGGAGCCTGACGGAGGCCAACGCGGCGGACGTCGCGGAGATCGCGCGCCGGCTCGATGGCCTGCCGCTGGCCATCAAGCTCGCCGCGGCGCGCATCCAGGTCCTCACTCCTGCTGCCATCGTCAAGCGCCTCGGCGATGCCCTCGATCTGCTCGCGGAGCGGACGGGTGATCGCCCTGACCGGCAGCAGACCCTGCGCGGGGCGATCGTGTGGAGCCACGATCTGCTCAGCTTCGAGAACCAGGTCGCGTTTCGCCGGCTCGGGGTCTTTGGCGGTGGTTTCACGCTCGAGGCGGCCGAGCAGGTCCTTGTCGAAGCGCCAGAGCCCTGGATCGATGTCCTCGATGCCGTCTCGATCCTCGTCGAGCAGAGCCTGGTGCAAGTGCAGGAGGATGCCAGCGGCGAGACGCGATATCGGATGCTCGATACGATCCGGGCCTTTGCCCTGGAGCAGCTTGATGCCGCCAAGGAGGGCGTCCTCCTGCGCCAGACGCACGCAACGTGGGCCGAGGCGTTCGCTCGCACCGCGGATTCGTTCGCACTCGGCAAGGAGGGCGGCGCCTGGCTGGAGCGCGCCGAGCGCGAGCATGACAACTTCCGTGGGGCGATCGCCTGGGCCATCGAGCATGAACCGAGCTCGCTTGGCTTGCGGCTTCCCGAGGCCCTTTGGCGCTTCTGGCAGATGCGCGGCTACTACACGGAGGGCCGGACCTGGCTGCAACGGGCCCTTGAATCCTCCGCCGACGCTTCGCCGCCTCTGCGCGCGTTAGCGCTGGAGGGATTCGCCAACCTGGCCTGGAAACAGGGCGATCTCCTCGTCGCCGCCACCGCGTTCGAGGAAGCGCTCGCCATCTGGCGAGCTACCGACGATCGCCAGAGAATATCCGGAACGGCGTCCAGCCTCGGCGTGGTGGTCGAGATGTTGGGAGATCTGGCGCGCGCCAGGACCCTTCAAGAGGAAGCGGTGGCGCTGGCCAGGGAATCGCATGACCCAATGCGCCTGGCGACGACGCTCAATAATCTGTCCACGGTGGTTTCCCAACTTGGGGAGCGAGAGCGCTCGATCGCGTTGCTTGAAGAGAGCATTGCCCTCAAGCGCCAGCAGGGCAACGTCGCTGGTCTGGCCGCCAGCCTCACCAACCTGGCGATTCTCATGGCCGATGTCGGAGACCTCGATCGGGCCATCGCCTACATTGAGGAGACGCTGGCTATCGATCGCCAGCTCGGCAACGTCGGGGGCATCGCCGACACCCTCGGCAACTTGGCCGCGCTCGTCGCCCAGGGCGACGATCTTGCCCGCGCCATCAGTCTCGACGCCGAGGCGCTGGAGATTCGCCGCGATCTGGGCGACCGCCTCAGCATGGCCTACGGCCTCGAGAGCATCGCCTCGACCGTGGCCAAAGCGGGCTTCCCCGGCCCCAGCGCCCGCCTCTTCGGCGCGGCCGAACGGCTGCGCGAGGAGATCGCCGCGCCGTTGCCGCTGAGCGAACAGGTCCGCTACGAGGCCGGCTTGTCCGTCACCAGAGACGCGCTCCCGCAAGACACCTTCGCCCGCGAATGGGAAACCGGCCGCGCCCTGCCGCTCGACTACGCCATCGCCGAAGCCCTGCACATCGCCCGCGACATCGCTGGCCAGTCAGCGCCCGATCGCTGATGCCATCAACCTTCTATCCCCCTATCCCCCTTCACCCCCTTCACCCCCTCGTCGCTCGGCCAGCGCCACGTGCCAATAGCCGCGGCCGCCGGGCGCCCAACGTCCTTCCCAGCGGGCGATCGCTTCCGGAAAGCGTCTGGTGAAGCGGTCGGCTCGCTTCGATTGGAGCCCCCAGCGCCAGACGATCAGCAAGCCGAGCCGCACGGCATCGGCCAGCCCGATCCCGGAGGCGCGGAGCTCCTGGACCCGGAAATGCGGCCGCAACAACGCCTCCAGGTCCGCGCGAGGGTAGTGCCGGCGCCAGCCCACGCCCGCCACGTCGTCGAGCCAGCTTCCTCGTCCCGTCGTCTCATGCAGGTAGCGGTAGGCATTGAAGCCGTCGAGCCAGGCCAGGCGCCCGGTCGCGGGAACCCGGAGCAGCAGCAGCCCACCCGGGCGGAGCACCCGTGCCGCCTCGGCCAGCGCCTCTTCCTCCCGCACCGTCAGCGCCAGCTCGTCGAGCAGCACGACCACGTCGTAGGACGCATCGGGAAAGGGCCAATCGACCACCGGCGGCGTGAAGGGGACGCCGGCCAGATTGGCCAGTGGGCCGGTATCGAGCGCGTGCCGATCGACGCGGAAGCCCTCCCGCCGCAGCGCGGCCGCCATGGCATCGTCACCACCCAGCAGCAGGGCGCGGGCGCCTTGCCCGGGCGATAGCTGTTCGCGCAAAGGCAGTCCGGGCAAGGTCATGGTCGTATGATAGAAAAAAGCAGAAACCGGCGTGAGGAGAGGCGCGTTCAGCGCCGGGAACGCCAGCGTCAATCCTCTATTCCCGTCGATCCGGGAGGAGCCATGTTCCCATGGCGACGATCTGCTTCCCCTCGTGGAGAGAGCGATGAGTGACGTGGCAACCCTGCACCCGTACGATCCGCTGTTCGTCGCGCACTACGTGGCGTCCATAAAAGGCGAGGTCGCCCCCGAGTCATTGCTCCCTTCTGCGCCAGTCTGGGCCGAACGCGAAATTGCCCGCGCCCGACGCGGCTACGGTCGGACGTTGGAACAACCGCGCGACGAAACTGGCGCGAACGCGATCAGCTACGGCCTGGCCCGCCTCCTCGGCGCGTCGCAGCCGGTCTATTACGTGCCGGGAGCCCCCTTCACCCGGCTCGAAGCGCGCTTCGACCGCGGCATCGGCATGCTCCTGCGTCCCCCCTCGCGCCTTTTCGCCGACGCCGGCCTGGAGATCAGCGCGGCCCGAGCCATGCCTATTCGGCTGGATGCCTCCAGCGCGGGCATGGGCGGCGCGTTTCTGCCCCCGGCGCTGATGGGCCAGTTTCGCGATCGGCTCGAACACCGCATGGAACAATTGGCCCGGCGCCTTGCCGAAGCCGAACTGGACGCGCCCGCCTATGTTGGCCTGCTGCTCGAAGCGGCGGCCTACGCCGCCGATCGTGGCCTGGGCCTGTATGAGGCGGCCGGGGTCATCGTTCCCGGCGAGCGGGATTCGGAGCCGCCGGGCGTCCACTTCTTCGCCCCGGACCGCAAACGGCTCGATCGCGCGCTGCGCGCCCGGCTCGAAGCGGCCGCGCGGCCCCCCCGTGAACCAGGGCTGCTCAGCCGTGTTTTGGCGCGCGGCCGCGGCAAGCCGATTCTGGGCGACAATCATCGCGACGAGGCGCGGCCCTGGCGCGGCGCCAACGATGTGACGCCGCCCCCAGACCCATGGTGACGGAGGGGGATAGGGGGATAGGGGGCGACGAGACTCCGGAGGGCCGGTAGCACCACGGAGCCGTGACGCCTCCGCCGCATCCATTGAATAGTTGGAACCACGTCGCGAGGAGTACCGCGTATGAGCCAGGCTTGGGAACGTAACCCGATGGATCCAAAATCCTGGCCGCGCCTCTTCTCGCTCGCGGAAGCGAACGCGATGCTGCCGGAGATCGTCCCCCTTCTGCTGGAGATGCGCGCCCAGAAGGCCGCGCTCGATGTCGCCCTGTCCGCATTGGAAAAGCTCACCCCGGCGATGCGCCTGAACGGGCACGCCGCCGACGCCCGCGAGCTGGAATCGCGCATTCACGAGTTCACCGCCGAGCTTTCCGCCGGTGTCGATCATCTCGCCGCGCAGGGCATCGAGATCAAGAGCATCGATCATGGCCTGATCGATTTTCCATCGTATCGCGGAGGCCAGGTGATCTTTCTCTGCTGGCGGCTGGGGGAGGGGGCTGCAATTCGCTTTTGGCATGAAACCGAAGCAGGGTACGCCGGCCGGCAACGACTCGATGAGTGATATGGCGAGCGGCATTTGGCGCATAGCGGCAACCTGAAGGGAGAGACATGTCGCGCATTGCGGTCGTCGGGGCCGGGATCATCGGCGCGACGGTCGCCTTCCGGCTCGCCGAGAAGGGGAGCCAGGTGGTGCTCATCGACCGCGCGGCGCCCGGTCAGGGGCTGACCGCCGCGTCGTACGCCTGGGTGAACGCGAACGAGAAGCTGCCTCGCGATTATTTCGATCTCAGCACCGCCGCGATGCGGGAATACCGCCGTCTGGCCTGGAGGCTGGCCCCGGCGTTCTGGTACCACGTCGATGGCAACCTGATCTGGTATCGCGAGCCCAGCCGGGCCGCTGAGCTCGTGGCGCGGGTGGAGCGGCTGCGGTCCTGGGGATACGAGGCCGAGATGCTCCCGGCAGAGGCGGTGCTGACCGACCTCGAACCGGGATTGCGCGGCGGCGTGGCCGACCAGCCGGGACCCTTTGCCTGGTTTCCCGAAGAGGCCTGGGTCGAAGCGCCGGTCATGACTGACCGCCTCGTGGATGCCTTCCGCAACGTTGGAGGCCGTCTGCTCACGGGCCCCAGCCGGAAGGTTGTCGCCATCGGCATGGAGGATGGGCGCGTCTCCTCGGTCACCATGCGCGGCGGCCAGACCATCCCCGTGACGGGAGTGGTCAACTGTGCGGGGGCGGACGCGCCCCGGATCGCATCGCTGGTCGGGAGGCATCTGCCGATGGCGCCTTCCCCCGGGATGGTCATTCGCGCGGAGATGCCGGACGGAAGCAACCCTCTTCGCCGCCCGGTTGAAACCGACCACTTCGCCGTTCGTCCGGATGGTCCCGGTCGGGTCTTGCTGGCGGTTGACGTTGACGAC
>JBBRVX010000107.1:0-17507 GCA_038246475.1 Thermomicrobiales bacterium
GACTGTCCGGTGCGTTCGGCGCGCCGATCGAGCCGGGCGAATCCCTCCTGAGCGTAGCGCACCCCGAGCCAGCGGAAGGGCTCCGGCTCCCAGAGGGGCGAGCGATGATTGACAGTAGGGAGTTGCGTCAGCGGGCTGGTCTGGCCGGTGATCAGGTCGGTGAGAATGCGCCCGAAGAGGTTCGTCGCCGCGACCCCCTGGCCGGTGTAGCCGCCCGCCCGGGCCACGCCGGTGGCGGCGTCGAACGAGGTGGTGGGCATCCAGTCGCGCGGCATGCCCAGGGGGCCGCCCCAGGCGTGGGTGAAGCGGACGTCCTGGAGGGGTGGGAACCACTCGATGGCCATGCGGCGCAGCATGTCGTGCGTCGGGCCGTGGCGATCGAGGCTGTCGTCGATGGCCGAATGCATGCGGTAGGGCGCGCCGCGGCCGCCGAAGAGGATGCGGCCGTCGGCGGTGCGGTTCAGGTAGTCGACGGACAGGCGCGACGAGGAGACCAGCTCGCGATGGCGCCAGCCGATTTCCGCCCAGTCCTTCTCCGTGAGCGGTTCGGTGAGCACGATCAACGAGTACATCGGAATCAACGTCCGGCTGAGCTTGGGGAGTTGCTGCCCGTACGCTTCGCCAGCCAGCACGATCGTCCTCGCGCGCACGTCGCCATAGGGGGTAATCAGGCGTGGCGTCCGCCCGGTTTCGTAGTCGAGGACGGGGGTCTGTTCGTAGATCGTGGCGCCGCGCTTTTCGACCGCGCGGGCCAGGCCGCGGGCCAGCCGCGCGGGGTGGATGCTGGCGGCATCGGGGGTGTAGAGACCAGCCACGACATCCGTGATCCGGACGCGGTCCGCGGCTTGGGCGGCGTCGAGGAGCTGGTAGCGCTCCTCCAGACCCAGGGCCGCGGCGGCGCGATAGCCGGCCTCGATGCTCCCTCGCTGGTGCTCGCCGCGAGCAATGCGCAGCGCGCCGCCGCGTTGCCACTGGGCGTCGATCTGCTCTTCCCCGATGACGCGCTCGATCTCGACGAAGGTTTCGTGCATCGCGCGGGAGACGGCCAGGGCGGCATCGCGCCCAAAGCGCTCCTGCAGGAGACCGCTAGAGACGGGGAAGCCGGGGTAGCACCAGCCGCCGTTGCGGCCCGATGCGCCAAAGCCGGCGATCTCCCGCTCGACGATCGCCACGCGCAGCGATGGATCGCGCTTGAGCAGGTAGTAGGCGGTCCAGAGGCCGGTGTAGCCGGCGCCCATGACGGCGACGTCGACGGTCGTCGAGCCATCGAGCCGCGGCCGGGGCGTCAGATCGTCGCCGCAGGTTTCCAGCCAGTAGGAATAGGATGCGTAGTCGACACCGGTCTTTGCGTAGGAATCCATCTCCGCCCTGCTCTGCTCCTGCCAATTCCTGCGGGGGATGGTATCACCCAAAAGGTCGCTTTCAGAAATGCGTAGTTTTACCGATGTGCAAGATCCTGCTTCTCTCTAGAGTCAAGCTCAGGTCTTTTGCCTGAGCCAGTCTGGAGAGAGCCGTGGACGACGACCGATTCGACGACATCTCGCGCCGCGTGGGTACGCGGCGAACTACCGTGGGCGGCCTGCTCGGCGCGGTCGCCGGGCTTCTCGGCCTCAACGCCGACGCGAAGAGAAGGCAGCGCAACCGGAGTCACGCCGACGCGAAGAGAAAGCGGCACGAGGCTCACTCCGACGCGAAATCGAAGAAGCCGGGCGGCGTAACCGCCGACAAGAAAAAGAAGAAGAAAAAGACTTGCAAGGGGGGCACGATCACGTGCGGCAAGGCCTGCGTCAACGCCCAGACCGACGCCCTCAACTGCGGAAGCTGCGGCAACGGCTGCGGCACTGGGGTGGCCTGCGTGAGCGGCCGCTGCGCCGGCTCCTGCCCGGCCTCGCAGATCCGCTGCGGCGACCTCTGCGTCGATGCGCAGACCGACGACGCCCACTGCGGGCAGTGCGGGCGGGCGTGCACCGGCAACCAACGCTGCCGCGGGGGACAATGCGTCACCACGTCCTGCGGCGCCGGCGAGCGTGACTGCGGCAATGGGGTATGCGCGGGCGGCGCGAATCCCTGCTGTAGTAACTTCGATTGCGGCGGAGGAAATGGCGACCTCGTCTGTAATACGAACACGCACCAATGCGTCTGCAAACAACCGGACCAGGGTATTTGCAAGCGTTTTAGCGACGGCAGCGGCATCTGCAACATCTGCTGCGGGGATGGCAGTCACGCGTGCATCCGCGATGAGATCTGCGTGGATAGTTCTACGCCGGACATCAGGTTCTGCAATTGTCCTGCCGGGCAAACGCGATGCACCGGGACGGAGAACGCCCACAAGTGCCAATCGAGCAGGGGCGAGGACCTCCGCCGCTGCGGCATCGGCTGCCAGGACTGCACCGTATTGGGTCCCGCCGCCTTCTGCTGCGCTGGGGAGTGCCAGCAGGGGTGCGACCAGAACTCCCTTTGCCAAAAGCGAACCTGCAACAACTGCGTGACCTGCGCCGCGGGAACCGCCTGCTGCAAGGGCGGACCCGGCGGACAATCGGCCTGCTTCCTGTTGGACAATGATGGGCGCTGCCCGGGTCCACCACCGTAACGGCAAACAGAAACTCGCCAGCAGGGGGAGCACGCGGCGCATCCGCGTAACTCAAATGGAATGTCTGGCGGCGACGAGCGGCCCGGTCCATATGGACGGGGCCGCTCGTCGCCAAGCGCTAGGCGATGCGCTCGCTGGCGCCCTCGGTTGGCGTGGGGATCCACCACTCTTCGCCGCGCTCGGTGGTGATGTACTCCGGCCAGCGCAGATCGATCGGCGGCTTGAAGTCGCGCGGCAGAAGCGGCGCCACCCAGGAGCTGCCGCCGACGCCGCCGCCGGTGCGCTCGTCGAACTCGGCTTTCGCCTTTGCCAGCTCTTCCGGGATGGTCAACAGGTCGAGGACGGTGCCGGCTATGGTCTTCCCGGCCAGGAACATCCCCGGATCGACGATCTCGGGCCGGCCGCCCATGGCGTTGTAGGCCCAGGCAGGGTATTCGTAGCCGCTGAAGGGAGTTCTCAGCACGGGTCGCCCGGTATAGACGCGGACGGTGGGCGCGTGCCAGGTGTAATCGGTGTAGTCGTCGGAGGTGAAGTTCTTCTGCCACGCCGGGAGGAGGGTGCGGGTGTCCGCCTCGTACTCCTGCGGCGAGGTCAGCATCTCGAAGTCGGCGGGAAAGGGATCGTCCATGGGGCCGACGCCGAGGTTGCGCTGGATTTCGCGGGCGAACTCCTTCGCCTCCTCGGAATAGGTCGGAGCGCCGACCAGCTCCATGTTGCGGAAGGTGAGATCGGCCATGGCATTGTTGGCCAGGCCAGGGCGCGTCTTCGTCACCCACTGCACATGGGCGCGGCAGCCGGTGGCGCCGGCGGCCTGCCTGGCGTTGTTCTCCAGCACGCGATAGATCTGCTCCTGAATTTCCAGGGTTGGGGCGCGCCATGAATACTGGATCTGGCTCAAGCGTGGAGGGAGATTATCCGAGGTGGCGTCGCCGGCGGCGAGGATGAACTCGTTGAGGGTCCAGGTTCCGGTGTGGGGGAACATCGCCTCCTTGGTGTATTTCGTGAGGGTGTACATCAGGCAGATGGCGTCGATGGCGCCGGGGGTGCGGACGGAGCTGTGCGGGTTGGCGGCGCTGTTTTCGCGGGCTCGCGGCGAAATCCCTTTCACCGGCCAGGCCTCGGGCTCGGCGCACTCGAAGGTGAAGACGGCGCTCCAGTAGGAGCCGCAGTGCGTTTCCCAGACGGTGGTGTTGGCGTTCATGGGATGGTAGGAGATGAAGGCATCGGCGTTGTCAAAGTAGCCCTTGGCGGCGTGGACCGGCTTCGAACCGCAGACCTTCTCGGCCGGCTCCCCGAAGAAGCGCAGTTGGCCGTCGATGCCGAACTTCTCCATGGCGGCCTTGGTCGCCAGGAAACCGGCCAGCGCGCCGACGCCGAGCATTGAATGAGGATCGGTGTGGCCGGCGGCGTACGGATGCAGGCCCTCGCGGGGGGCGTGGTAGGGGACGGGCTGTTGCGAATTGCCGGGGACGGCGTCGTATTCGGCGTAGGAGCCGATGACCGGGCCTGAGGTTCCCCAGGTCGCCATGAAGGCAGTGGGCATCTCGCCGCTGCCCTCTTCGACGTCGAACCCCTCCTTACGCAGGAGATCGACATAGGCCCGCGCCGACCGGTACTCGCGCCAGGCCGGCTCGGCATAGCGCCAAATCTCCAGATCGAAGTCGGAGAGGCGCTGGATGTTCCGATCGAGCCAGTCAAAGGCGTATTGCTTGGCCTCGTAAAGCTGAGACATGCGGTCCTTTCCCTCTGCATAAGCGAAATCGGCTGGTGTCCGATTCTACCGAATCGGCAACGAAGGGGGATGCCCCTCGCACTCGGCACGTTGCTCGTTCGCCCACATGTGAATATCGACAGTGGCGCCCGGTCGATTTACACTGGCGGCAACTCCCAGCAGACGGTGAAGCAGGTCGGTGTGCCCCGGCCGTGGCGACAGCAAGACGAAACGAGCGCAGGTTGGCACGCTCTGGGAGGCAGTGGGGCGAGGCGCCCATTCCGGCACGGACCGGAACAGGAACCGACGACACGATCAGGAGGCTACCATGCGGAAACCCTGGGATCCTATCGCCGAGATGCAGGCCGCGAATCGCGCCCTGAAGCGCCAGATGCTGCGCGATCTGGAGCAGATGAGCCGGCGCCAGTTGCTGCTGCGGGGCGGCAAGCTCGCGGCCGGGGCATCCGCCGCCACGATGCTCTTCAAGGCCGGCATTCCGCTGCACGCCAGCGCCCAGGATTCGACGCCGGCGCCGATGATGGCGTTGCCCGAGTACGAGGAAATCCCCGAAAACCTCAAGGGGAGCGGCGAAGTGCGCGTGCAGTCGTGGGGCGGCGCCTTCCAGGATGCCCAGCGCGAGGCGTACTTCATTCCCTTCCAGGAGATGAGCGGCATCAAGGTCATCGAGTCTGAAGGGCCCGACCCCTCAAAGGTCAAGGCCATGGTCGATACGGGCAACGTCGAGCAGGACGTGGTCCAGATGGACCGCTCGGACATCATTCTGCTGGAGAAGCAGGGCGACTACTGGGAGGAGATCGACTACTCCCTCTTCGATGTCGACAACATCGACGAGGGCCGCCGCTACACATACTCCGTCGACATGCTTCCCTATGCGACGGTGATCGGCTATCGCACCGACGTCTTCCCCGAGGGGCCAGCCGGGCAGGCCGATTTCTGGAATCTGGACGCCTTTCCGGGACCACGCACAACCACCGCGGGGACGGGCGGGGTGACGCCTTTCCTGGAGGCGGCGCTGATGGCCGATGGGGTGCCCAAGGACGAGCTCTACCCGATCGACATCGAGCGGGCGTACGAGATCCTGGGCCGGATCAAGGCGGATGTACCCAAGTTCTGGGAGGCGGGCGCGCAGCCGGCGCAGATGCTGACCGACAACGAAGTAGTGATGGCGCACTCCTGGAATGGCCGCATGCACGCCATCATGCAGGAGGGGGCACCGGTGCTGGTGCAGTGGAACGAGGCGCAGCTCGCCACGGACGTCTGGGCGATCCCGAAGGGCGCGGCCAACGCGGAGAACGCGCAGAAGTTCGCGGCGTTCATCACGCTGCCGGTGTCGCAGGCGCGGCTCAGCTATCTGATTCCGTATGGCTCGGTGAACAACGCCTCGGCGGCGCTGATGTCGGCGGAGCAGTTGGAGAACCTGCCGACGGCGCCGGCCTACCTCGACAAGATGACCATCCGCAACATCGAGTGGTGGGTCGAGAACCGCGATGCGGTGACCTCCCGCTGGAACGAGTGGATTCTGGAGTAACGAGCTCTCACAGGGGCCGAATGGATCGCCACTCGGCCCCCGTTTTGCTACCGGATTTCACAGTCAGCGAACTGAGCGAGGCGGCAACGCGTATGGGCGATGTGTCTGGGGCAAGCCCTAATCGCGTCATGAACGATCACAGGATATGAGCACCAATCTTGCGGAGGCCATCGGGGCGGTTGGCGCGCGGGTGGTCTTCGACCGCATCGAAAAGCAGTATGGGCCGGTGTTCGCGGTCAACGATGTCTCGCTGGACATCGCGCCGGGCGAGTTCGTCACGCTGCTGGGGCCGTCCGGTTCCGGCAAGACGACGACGCTGATGATGCTGGCCGGGTTCGAGATTCCCACGGCCGGGGAGATCTACGTCGACGACGATCCGATCGCGGCGGTGCCTCCCTACCGCCGCAACATCGGCATGGTCTTCCAGAACTACGCGCTCTTTCCGCATATGACGGTGGGCGAGAACATCGCCTTTCCGCTGCAGATGCGCAAGATGAGCAAGTCGGAGATCGCCCGCAAGACGCACGAAGTGCTGGAGCTGGTCGGGTTGCCGGGCTACGACGGGCGCTACCCGCGCCAGCTCTCCGGCGGGCAGCAACAGCGGGTGGCGGTGGCGCGGGCGCTCGTCTTCAATCCGCGCGTGCTGCTGATGGACGAGCCCCTGGGCGCCCTCGACAAGCAACTCAGGGAACGGCTGCAGCTCGAGATCAAGGAGCTTCACGATCAACTAGGCGTGACGATCATCTATGTCACCCACGATCAGGAAGAAGCGCTGGTGATGTCCGATCGCATCGCGGTGATGAACGACGGACGGATCGAGCAGTGCGGGCCGCCAACCGAGCTCTATGACGAGCCCACGACACGGTTTGTGGCCACGTTTATCGGCGAATCGAATTTCATCGAGGGCATGATCGATCGCGTAGAAGGCTCCGCCGCTTGCGTCTCCGTTCCGGGTTTGGAGGGGCTACGGGCGCCGATGCGAGCAGGCTTTGCCAGCGGGTCGGCGGTGGCGGTGACGGTGCGGCCGGAGAAGATCATCGCCTCGGAGAATGGCTCCGGAGATCGCCTGAACGCGGTTACCGGCCAAGTAGAGGATGTCATCTTCGTCGGGGAGATGCGCCGGTACGTGGTTTCGCTCCCCGGTGGCCAGCGGCTGGTGCTGAAGGCGCAGAACCGCAGCGACGTCAGGAACTTCGGTCGGGGAGATGCCATTCGCGTGATCTGGAACGTCGATGATTGCCGCCTCGTCGGAGCGTGAAGGCACTATCCGCTGAGGACAAAGCGATGGCCACGACAACAGGTGAGCTAACGGGTTCCTCCCGAGCTGCCCAGATCGCCAGGTTCGATCGATTACGGCGCTTGCAGCAGTGGCGCTATGCGCTGTTGCTCCTGCCGGCGGTGATCTTCCTTGTTCTGTTCTATGGCTATCCCGTCGCGGCGATGCTCTCGCGCTCCTTCAGTGATCCGACCTGGGGTCTCCAGAACTTCCAGCCGCTGGTGCAGGCGCGCAGCACGCTCGATGTCTTCGGGGCCGCGCTGCCGATGAATGCCTTTATCCGCGTCTTTGGCATCACGCTCCAGATCGCCCTGGTGGTGACCCTCATCACCCTCCTGCTCGGCTACCCGGTGGCCTATGCCCTTTCGTCGATCTCCCCCTCGCGGGCGAACCTGCTGATGATTCTCGTGCTGATCCCGTTCTGGACCAGCATCCTGGTTCGCTCCTACGCCTGGATGGTGCTGCTCGGTCAGGAGGGGATCATCAACGAGGCGCTGATTTCCTCCGGCATCCGAACTGAGCCGATGCAGATGTTGAATACCCGGCTGGCCGTCTATCTGGGCATGGTCCACATTTTGTTACCGTTCATGATCCTCCCGCTTTACGCCGTCATGCGCGGCATCGACCGCAACCTGCCGCGGGCCGCGGAGAATCTCGGCGCCCCCCCGGCGGCGGTCTTCCGGCGCATCTTCCTCCCCCTCAGCCTGCCCGGCGTGGCGGCGGGCTGCCTGCTCGTCTTCATCCTGGGGCTGGGGTTCTACATCACCCCGGCGCTGCTGGGAGGGCAGAAGGATGTGATGATCTCGATGCTGATTCAGCAGCAGATCAGCCAATTGAAATGGGGCTTTGGCGCGGCGTTGGCGCTGGTGTTGCTGATCATTGCCCTCGGCATCTATGCGCTCTTCACGCGGCTGCTCGGCGTCGAGCGCGTATTCGGATCGGCGCGGACATGAGCGCGAAACCACTTTCGGCGCCGGCCGCCACCTCGCGGGCACGCTCCGCTGCGAACGTGCGGCGCGCCGCACGCCCGTCCGTTTCCCTGGGAAACATGGTGCTCTGGATCATTGTGGCGGCCGTGCTGGCTTTTCTGGTTTTCCCGGTCTTTGTAGTGGTGCCCGTCTCCTTCAGCTCGGCGAAGTATCTGCAGTTTCCGCCGCCGGGCTGGTCGCTGCAGTGGTACGAGAATTACCTCGTGCGTCCTGGGTGGGTCCCGGCGACCTTCCTGAGCATCCGGGTCGCATTGGTCACGGCGGTGCTGGCCACGCTGCTCGGCACGGCCGCGTCGCTGGCGCTCGTGCGAGGGCGATTCCCCGGCCGCAATGCCGTCAATTCGTTCATCGTCTCGCCGTTGGTGGTACCGGGGATCATCGTCGCCATCGGCATCTACTTCTTCTATGCCCAGGCGCGGCTGGTCGGCAATCCGCTCGGCCTGGCCCTGGCCCACACGGCCCTGGCGCTACCGTTCGTCGTCACCAACGTCTCGGCCACCCTGCACGGGTTCGACGAGCGGCTGGAGTACGCGGCGATGAATTTGGGCGCGAACCGCTGGCAGACCTTTTACCGGGTGACGCTGCCGATCATCCGGCCGGGTGTCTTCGCGGGGGCGCTCTTTGCCTTCATCACCTCCTTCGATGAGCTGATCGTGGCCCTCTTCATCAGTGGCTCGGGAGCGGTCACGCTGCCCCGCAAGATGTGGGACAGCCTGCGGCAGGAGATCGATCCCACCATCGCGGCCGTTTCGACCGTGCTGATCACCGTCTCGATCGTCATACTCCTTTCGGCCGAACTGCTGCGACAGCGCTCGGAGCGGACCCGGTCGGCGCATTGGGCCGCGGTCGACGACGATCTCGGCGCGCGCGAATAATCGAAAGACAGCCTGCTGGTTGAGTGGAGACGCGCTCGGGACGATAATCAGCCGGGTCCGTGCATCGATACCTCGGACGGATCGCAACCGCAGCCGCGAAGGGTAACGACGCCACCTATGGCCAACCTGATTACGATTGCCCGGCTCATCCTCCTCTTCTTCATCATCGCCATGATTCACTTCCGTCCCGTCGATCTGGCGCTGACGTCGATGATCCTGCTCGGCATCGTCTTCGCCGGGGATGGGCTGGACGGTTGGGTCGCCCGCAAACGAGGCGCGACCTCGCCGTTCGGGGCCGTCTTCGATATCGCGGGCGACCGCATCGTGGAATCGGTGCTGTGGGTCTATTTCGCCTGGGAGCGGCTGATCCCCCTCTGGGTGCCCCTCCTGGTCATCGTCCGCGGCGGTCTGGTCGACGCGCTCCGCTCGCTGTCGTATGGAGACGGGAAATCCGCGTTCGGCGAGAACACGATGATGCGCTCACCGATCACCCGCTGGCTCACCGCCGGCCGCTTCATGCGCGGGTTGTATGGCTATGTCAAGGCGGCGGCGTTCGTGTTCCTGACCGGCTACTTTGGCTTCATCCAGCCCGAGTCGGCCGGAACCTGGATTCACCGGCTGTACAGCATCGACGCGGTGCGCTGGTTCGGTTGGGCGAATGTCTACGCGGCCGTCGTGCTGCTGGTGATCCGCGGCCTGCCTGTGATTTTTGACGCGATCCCGTATATCAAGCAGAGCGACCAGGGGGCCATGCTTGGAAAGGGGAATGTGGGGGAGCGGGAGGGATGAGCCGCCAACGAAGTAAAGGTTTGAGGGTTCGATGGCACACGGACACATATCTGAGCCGCTTGCCCGTTGACGCGCGCCCTCACCCCCAGCCCCTCTCCCAGTGCGAAACCCTCACCCCAACCCCTCTCCCTGTGCGCAGGGAGAGGGGCTTATTGTCGCGTTCAAGGCGGCGTGTTTTGCATACCTCCCCCTGGCAGAGTGCGCTGAGAGAGGGGTGGGGTGACATCGAAACGGCGTCCGCGAGGGAACCCTCGCCAAGCGTCAAGGCTCCCCTCGCCCTGCGCACAAGGAGAGGGGCTGGGGGTGAGGGTCAGCACCGGGCGTCAACCAAGTCACTCAATGCCACGAACTCATGCACAGGCGTAGGCGAGGAGAAAGAAAGACCGGATTTCGGATCAGCCAGTAAAGCTCCATTCTCATACAGAACGAGCGGCGTGTGACCACGCTGCAAGCCCCCGTCGAACACGGGCATGACGAAGCGGCGGCAGCTTCAACGCCGCAAGCGTCCCCGGTGCGGCGCGTATTCCGGCGGCCGAGCGAGCGCTTCCGGCGTGAAACGCCGCGGGTGCGCCGACATCGGCTCTCTCGCGACGTTGCCACGATTGCATCGCACGTGGTTTCGTGGCTGCCCGATCGGGTACGGGATGGGATCGCCGATCTGATCGGAGAGATCTGGATCCGGATGATGCCGGAATACCGCGCCAATGTGATCGCCAACGTTGGCCAGATCATGGGACCGGAGACGCCTCGCCCGGTATTGGAAGCGATCGCCCGCCAGGTGTTTCGCATGTCGGCGCGCAACTTTGGCGAGTTGCTGCGGCTGCGGCATCTGACGCCGGAGCAACTGATGGAGACGCTCCCCTTCAGTCTTGCCGATCTGGCTATCTTCCGCGAAGCGCGCAAGCGCGGACAGGGCATCATTGTCGCCACTGCGCACATGGGGGCGTTCGATCTGCTCGGGCACGCCGTCGCCTCGCAGGGGGTGCCGATGACGGTCATCACCGGCAGGACCACGAACCGCTTTCTCTTCGATGGGGTGACCCATCTGCGCAACGGCCACAATCTCACGATGGTCGAGCCATCGCCCTCTGGCGTACGGCAGGTGATCCGGGCGCTGCGGCGGGGCGAGATCGCCGGCTTCGTGACCGACTACGACTTTTTCCAGAACGGGATTGCGGTTCCCTTCTTCGGGCGCGAGACAACGTTGCCGCCGGGAGCCATCCGCATTGCTCGCGACACGGGCGCGCTGGTGGTGCCGATGTTCCCCCATCGTGTGGGGAACAAGCACCAACTCACCATAGGCGAGCCGTTCACGGTGCCGCGAACAAGCAATGTCGACGCCGATGTCGCCGCCGGCATGGAGATCATGCGATCACGCCTGGAAGAGGGAATCGGCGCAACGCCCGACCAGTGGGTGCTGTTCCAGCGCGCGTGGCCATTGGACCCCGCGCCCCACTCCCCCGCCGCTCCCGGTGATTCGACGCGCGCGAGCGAGCCGACGTGACGCGGCGGCGCGGCCGCTCGTTCATCCCGACGATTCGCTCTCAAGGACTTCGAGGAACCGGCGCGGTGAAAGGAGCAACGTGTCGCCTATCGCGGCGCGTTCCAGGAGCCGCTTATCTCCCGTCACAAGGTACTGGCAGCGGGCGCTCAGCGCCGTGGCCAGCACGGCATCATCCTCGGCATGACTGGCAATGCCCGCGACGGAAACCGAGATTGGTTGGATGGCGGCATCGAGTCGCAGCGCGTCGAGCGCCTCGGCGATTGCCACTCCTGAGAGGCGAGCGGTAAAGGAGGGATCAGTGAAGGTATCGACCAACTCGGCCAGGATGTGCTCGGAGACGACGAGGGTAAACGACCTGCCGCGCCAGCGGCGCACCAGCTCTCCAGGGGTGCTGTCGGGTTTATCTTCACCGATGAAGCCGGAGGCCAGGACGTTGGTGTCCAGGACGGCGGCGATCACGCCGGTTGTCGCTCCGCCTTGGCCGCCCGCCTCCGGCGACCCTCGTCGATGATGCGCGCCACGTCCGCCTCCGCTTGCTCGGTGGGGACATCCGCAAAGGCTTGACTGAAGCGCTCTATCGCCTCCGTGCGCTCATCCCAGGCGCGATCGAGGTCACTCAAGCGGCGCAAATCTTCCGCGGACACCAGCGCCGCGACCGGCTGACCAGCTTGCTCCACGAGAACTCGTATCTCGTTGCGGGAGACCTGATTTACCAGGTGGGGAAGCCTGTCCACAACTTCGGCAATCGACATCGTCCGCGGCGTGGGTTCTTGCTTGACCATGTCACACTCCCTCGCTTGAGGGCGAATCGTAGATGCCAGTACGCAGCACATCTATGGAATCAAACACCATTGCGCCAATACCACATTGGGTTGGCCGCGACCGTAGTCTTCGACAACGCTACGAATGCGTGGTTCACATCTCCCTGGCTTGTGGTTCAGCGTCCTGAATCACATCCTCTTCTACATTAGCTTGCCGTTGGAACCGGCTTCCCATTCCCGCGCCGCTCAGGGCGATTCGCCCCGCGCGAGCGAACTGATGTGACGCGGCGACGCGGCTTCGCGTTCCGGTATGAGGGGCGGGTCATATGGACTCCGGGCGGATGCGCCCAGAGGTCGTAGGGGCCGGCGTCAGCGATCTCCAGATCGAGCATCGAGCCGATGGGATGGTCGCCGGGAACGAAGACGAGGCCGTCAACTTCCGGGGCGTGGCGGCGGGCGCGGCCAACCGAGATCGGCTCGCTGTGGCCGACGTCGTCCTCGGCCTCGCCGTTCGCCTCGATCAGGATCTGCATCGTTTGGCCAACCAGCGCCTGATTCTTGCGCAGCGAAATCGTCTGCTGCGCGGCCATGACCGCGTTGCGGCGCTCCTCAGCGATGTGCGAGGGAACGGAATCGAGATCGAGCGTGACCGCTTTGGTGCCTGGTTCCGGCGAGTAGGTGAAGACGCCGACGTGATCGAACTGCTGCTCTTCGACGAAATCGAGCAGGGTCTGGAACTGCGCGTCCGTCTCGCCGGGGTAGCCAACGATCAGCGTGGTGCGCATGACCGCGTCCGGCAGCTTCGCCCGGGCGTGATCGATCAGGCGGCGGGTCATGTCGATGCTGCTCGGCCGGTTCATGTTCCGCAGCACGGTCGGGTCGGCGTGCTGGATCGGCATGTCGAGGTAGGGCAGCAGCGTGTCGTGCTCGGCCATGACATCGACCATGCGCAGGGTCAGCGGGCTGGGATAGATGTAGAGGAGGCGCAGCCAGGGGAGATTTGGCACGCCCTCAACGATCTGCTCCAGCAGGCCCGGCAAGCCATGCTTGATGCCGAGATCGGCGCCATAGCGGATGGTGTCCTGCGCCACCAGGACGATCTCTTTCGTGCCCTGGTTGACGAGGTCAACGATTTCTTGCAGGACGTGCAGCGGCCGCTTGCTGACCTGGGCGCCCTTGATGCTGGGGATGGTGCAGAAGGCGCAGGCGTGGTCGCAGCCGTCGGCGACCTTCACATATGCGGATGGCCCCGCCTGGGCCCGGCTGAAGCTGGTCAGCATTCCCTCGCAGCCGGCCACTTCCGGCTCGATGGCCTCGCCGAGCAAGTCGCCGACGACATCGCCAATGCGATACCACTCGCGGGTGGTCAGCACGTGATCGACGCCGGCCGGGATGTCGTTGCGGTAGTTGCCCAGCGCCGGCATGCAGCCGGCGGCAATGACCACCTGATCCTCGCCTCGCCGCTCGAGCAGATCGCTGATCGCCGCCACCGATTCGTCCCGCGCCGCGCCGAGAAAACCGCAGGTATTGACGATCACCACCCGGGCGTCTTCGGCGCGATCGGCAGCGGTCATCCCCCGCGCCCGCAACAGATGATCCATGCCGTCGGAATCGACGCGATTCTTGGAGCAGCCGAGGGTGAGGATGTGAAAGGCGCGGTTGTCTTCTTGAGTCGGAAGTCGGAAGTCGGAAGTCGGAAGAGGCATGCCGGTTAGGGACGCGTCGGGAAGTGGCATAGTGGCGGCGTTACTCCTTGAATGCGGGCAGACGACTCACGACTCACGACTCACGACTCACGACTTAACGATAGTTATTGAACTGCAACGCAACCGGGAAATCTTCGGCCTTGAGGGCCTGAATGACCGCTTGCAGATCGTCCCGGTTCTTGGCTTGCACGCGGACGGCGTTGCCCTGAATCTGCGGGGTGACCTTCTTGAACTCGTCGCGGATCTGCTTGGAGATCTTCTTGGCCAGCTCTTCCGGGATGCCCCGTTGCAATTTCACGACCTGACGCACGCGCGCGCCGGAGGCTGGCTCCTCGGGGCCGTAATCGAGGATTTTCAGCGACAGGCCGCGGCGAACGAACTTCGACTCCAGCAAATCGCGCACCTGACTTAGCGTGTACTCGGTGTCGGAGTTGATGGTGAGCTGGGTGTCAGTCGCCTCGATCGTGGTCTTGGTGTCCTTCAGGTCGTAGCGGGTCTGGATCTCGCGCACGGTCTGATCGAGCGCGTTCTTCAACTCTTGCTGGTCGTAGTCGGAAACGATGTCAAAGGACGAAAGCGCAGCCATTCCAGAAACCTCCATCAGCGGCAAACACGCTATTCTACCTGAAACGCAAACTCGCTTATCGCAACCGCGCTTTCGGCTCCGATCCAATCATCAATTCCGAGCCAAGATCGACCGGAACTTTAGCCGCGGAGACGCCGACGGAGGAGTATGAAGCGTTGTGAACATCCCCCTGATTACGAGTGACACACGTAAGGAAATTCTGCGCATTGCCGAGGCAAACGGGGCCACGCGCGTGCGCATTTTCGGTTCGGTCGCGCGGGGGACGGCGGGTCCAGAGAGCGATCTCGATCTCCTGATCGACCTCGCGCCCGGCCGGCATCTGCTGGATGTCATCGCGATCAAACAGGATCTGGAAGATCTCCTTGGTGGACAGGTTCATGTCGTGACCGAAGCCGCGGTAAGTCCTTACATGCGCGACGAGATTCTCCGCGATGCCGTCGACCTATGAGCCGCGATGATGTGTATCTCGAGCACATTCTCCAAGCAATCGTCAAGATCGAACGCTATACCATGGTCGGACAAGAGCGTTTTTTCGCTGAATCTCATTGGCAGGATGGCGTGATTCGACAATTGGAGATCATTGGCGAAGCGACGAAGCGTGTATCGCCCGACCTGCGGAAACGGCATCCTGAAGTTGCCTGGCGTCGGATGGCAGGTTTGCGGGATGTGCTCATCCATAACTATATGGGCGTTGATCTTGACAACATATGGGACGTAACTCAAGAGGCCGTCCCCAAACTCAAGAACAGCATCGCCGCAATTCTCGACGCAGAACGCACCTCGTGAGGTGTTAACAACATTTGGGTCACCCGGCCAGGCGGCAAATGGGTGACTACCGTCTCAGACGGTGCGGGGAGCGGACTTCTTCTTGTAGCAGTGCGGCAAGCGGTACGCTATGATCCCGACACTCCGAAACTGTCGCGCGGCGCGCATGGCCTCGTTGCCAATCGCCGTGCGACCATCGGCGCCGCGGCACAGGCGTGTGCCGGGCTGGAATCGTCCGCTGCATGCGCAATGAACGTTGCCACTGGTCCTGAATGGGAGCTCGTCAGGAAGAAGGATCAGGATCGAGGCATGGGCACAGCGTGGATTCCATCAGGAAGGAGGGAGCAGCAGCGACGCGTGCAAGCGGATCCCCGGATGCGGATCTGTTCTTCGACATGCCGGATCGATGCCGATCTGGTCCCGCCACGAATACGGAGAGGATCTCTATGAACCGCATTGCCCGATTGTTTGCGATCCTGGCAGTCGTCATGTTGACCGGAATGAGCGCGCTCTTCCAGCCAGCGGCGGCCCAGGACAACGAAATCCGCATTGTCGTTGTCTCCCATGGCCAGGCCTCCGATCCCTTCTGGTCGGTCGTGCAGAACGGCGTCAATCAGGCCGGGAAGGACATGGGGGTCACCGTCGAGTATCAGGCTCCCCCTACTTTCGACATGGTGGCGATGAGCCAGCTCATCGACGCGGCCGTGGCGACTGATCCCGATGGTCTGGTCGTCTCCATCCCGGACGCCGAGGCGCTCGGCCCCGCGATCGAGGCTGCTGTTGCCGCGGGCATTCCGGTGATCTCGATGAACTCTGGCTCCGATGTCGCCGCCGGCCTCGGCATCATGAACCACGTCGGCCAGACCGAGTATGAAGCCGGTCTGGGCGGTGGCCAGCGCATGGCCGAGGCGGGCGTCACCAAGGCGCTCTGCGTGAACCAGGAAGTCGGCAACGTGGCGCTCGACGACCGCTGCCGCGGCTTCACCGACGCCCTCAAGGAGGGCGGCGGAACGGTTGAAGTCCTCGCCGTCGAGCTTTCCGATCCGACCGGAGCCCAGCAGGCCATCGAGGCCGCGTTGACCGCCGATCCCGAGATCAACGGCATCCTTACCCTGGGACCGACCGGGGCCGCGCCAGCCCTGGCCGCGCTCGACTCCGCAGGTCAGACCGGGAAGGTGCAGCTCGCCACGTTCGACCTCTCGCCCGAGGTGCTGCAGGCTGTTCGTGACGGCAACATGCTCTTCGCCATCGATCAGCAGCAGTATCTGCAAGGCTACCTGCCGGTGGTATTGCTCACGCTCTACGCGAGGAATCTGAACACCGTGGCCAACCCGGTGATCATGACCGGCCCTGGCTTTGTCGCCGCCGACAACGCCGAGCGCGTGATCGCTCTCTCGGAGGCTGGCACCCGATAAGGCTGCTATCGGGGTCGAAGGCTACATCGTCGTCGCCCGCGACCATCCCTCACCCCAACCCCTCTCCCAGTACGCCGGGAGAGGAGTTGGGCTGAGGGCAAGCGAGACATCAATGTCGGAAAAAGCTATCCCCGCCGATGCGGGCACGATCCGCGAGGCGGCGCGCAGCAAGGACGTCTCGGCGTGGAGACGCTTTCTACTGCGGCCGGAAGTCGGCGCGGTCTTCGGCGCCATCATCGTCTGGGGCGTCTTTGCCGCGCTCGCCTGGAATCGCGGCTTCGTCTCCTGGCGCGGCGCGGCGACGTATCTCGAAGTGGCGGCGCAGCTCGGCATTCTCGCTGTCGCGGTCGCCCTGCTGATGATCGCCGGCGAGTTCGACCTCTCGGTGGGCTCGACGATTGGGGCGGGCAGCGTCATCGCCGCGCTCATCCCGATCGAGCTCGGGCTCAACTTCTGGTGGGGCATCGTCACCGCCCTTGTCTTCGCGCTGGCGATTGGCTTCCTCAATGGCGTGGTTGTGGTGCGAACCCAACTACCGTCCTTCATCGTCACGCTGGCGTCGCTCTTCATCATTCGCGGCGTCACTGTTGGCATCACCCGCATCGTGACCGGCCGCACCCAGGTGGGCGGACTTCAGAAAGTTCCGGGCTTCGATACCGCGGCCATGATTTTTGCCTCCGACATTCACCTTTTCGGGGCGGCGTTCCCGATCTCGATCGTTTGGTGGATGGTGGTGGCCTCGATCGCCACCTGGGTGCTGATGCGGACGCAATTCGGGAACTGGATCTTCGCGGTGGGCGGCAATCCCGTCGCGGCCCGGATGGTCGGCGTGCCCGTCAACAAAGTGAAGATCATCCTCTTCATGACCACCGGATTCGCCGCCTGGTTGGTGGCCATGATCGAGGTCACCAATTCCCGCAGCGCCGACGTGCTGCGCGGCGAGCAGCGCGAGTTCTACGCCATCATCGCGGCGGTGATCGGCGGCGTGCTC
>JBBRVX010000108.1:0-17420 GCA_038246475.1 Thermomicrobiales bacterium
CGTAGGGAACGTCTTCAACCCGATACTGTTCGCCGCTGATGGTGCCTTCCATGGTCTGAGCGTCGAACTTGGCGAGGATCGAGGCCGGCCCAACCGGGGTGACGGTCTCCGGGACATTGCCAGTCCCGGTGCTGACAAGCGATGAGATCACCAAGTCGCCGGCTTCGTATGCCCACATCGTCTGGGCGGAAACCGAGACGACGATCTCCTTCCACGCGCCCTGTTGTGGACCGGGCCCGAACGACCAATCTGTCGACCCGGTTTCATCATCCGTCGGTGTCGCTTCAGCTTCCGGAGGCGCCACGAACAGCTCTTCGCTGTAGACCGGGACATCGGTCGGTTGCGCGATGGGATCAGTTGCGATCTGGGCTTTCGAGGCGGCAATTCTGCCCAGAGGAAGCGGCTCCACGTCTCCATCTGTTGTCTGCCGCAAGATGCCGCTTTCGAAGTACTGAACGCGCGTGCCGTCTGGCGCCATGAATGCTTCGGTGAGCGGAGAGCCAATCCATGCCGCTGCATTCCCCTCGTCCAGAAATGCCTTGAATGGGCCCTGGAGCGTATGACCGGAGATCACCACGTTTGTGCAGGAACTGGCACGAGAGGGTGAGCAGACCGTCCGCTCAAGCGCTCTGGCCAGGGCAATCGATGCACCGGACTCTCTTGCGGCTTCGAGCGCCTGACGTCCGAGATCGAGCGTTTGCACCTGATCTTCCGGTGCTTCGTTTGGCAAGTACACAAGCGCCATATGCTCGTAGTACTGGATTACGTCCGCTTCGCTGGACGAACTGAATCCTGTTCGAGGTCGGAACTCTTCCGTGATTGGGTCACCGAACAGAGCAGGTTCGGCGCGCCAGACATTGAGGAACAAGCCGTCTGTCGTGTGCCCGGTGGCAGGGACAAATACGGTTCGCGGAGCCGACCATTCCTCGGCGAATACCGGGGCCGAGCTCCCCAGGAACGGCATGAGCGAGAGCAAGACGATGGCTATTGCGAACGAACGACGTATCCAGCTTTGCCAGCACGCAAAGCGGACCCCAGGCCCGACCCCCATTGCTATCCCCCGAAACCCTAAGGAGCGCGACTCCCACGGTCGCTCTCCTGAATCTTTCCCACCCGCATTATACTCTGACCGTCTACGATGTACGTACGCCGAAAACACCCGAACGTGACGAAGGACAGCGCCCTGTGACGCGACCAGTCTGGATCGCGCCGGCTTCACTTCCCCAGGACTTGCGGCCTCTCCATCCTGATCCCCTCATGCATGCGCTTCTGGCCCGGCGGCTGGGTGCGGCTTCGGCGGAGACGGTCAGCGATTTTCTCGATCAGCGGCCTCGGCCTGCTCCCGACCCGTTGTTGCTGCCCGGTATGCCCGAGGCGATCGAGCGCATTGCCCGCGCCCTGCGTGCCGGCGAATCGATCGGCATCTTCGGCGACTATGATACGGACGGTGTCACGGCCGCAGCCGTGTTGACGCTTGCGCTCCGCCAGGCGAGCAGTGGCGCACAGCCAGTCGCGGTGCGCCTGCCCTTGCGCTCGGAAGGGTATGGGCTGAGCGTGGCCGGTGTGAACGATCTGGCCGACGCGGGCGCCACGCTGCTCATCGCCGTCGACTGTGGCAGCAAGGATCACGACGCGGTGGCCGCGGCGCGAAGTCGGGGCATCGACGTCATTATCCTCGATCATCACCGCATCACGGGCGATCTTCCCCGCGACGCTATTGTGGCCTCGGCGCAAAATTTGCCAGATTCAGCGTATCGATCGCTGGCCGCGGCGGGGCTCGCCTATCTGCTTGCCACCGCGCTTGCCCAGCAGGGGTTCGATACCGGAGCTGGGCAGGGGACGGAACCAACCGGGCTCCTCGATCTCACGATGATCGGGTTGGTCGGAGATGTATCGACCCTGATCGGGTTCAATCGAGCACTGGTCCGTGATGGCCTGCGCACGCTCAGGGGAACACCGCGGGTTGGCTTGCGCGCGCTGAGCGACGGCGCCGGGATCGACCTCGAGAAAATCACCAGCACCGAAGTCGCGTTTCAGATTTCGCCGCGGCTGAACGCTCCCGGACGGTTGGACGACCCACGCCCGGCATACGAGCTACTGATTGCTCGGGATGAGCGGGCCGCCCGTCGCTACGCCCCGGAAATCGAACGGGCGAATCAGCAACGAAAAATCCTGCACGGCCGTATTCTCCACGAAATCGACGAAATCCTCGCGCGATCCCCCGACCTGCTGAAACGACGGGTGCTGATCTTTTCCGGACACAACTGGGACGCGGGAATTCTTGGTCTCGTCGCCAGCAAGCTTACCGAGCGATTCGATCGGCCCGTCATCGTGCTGAAGATCGCCGATGGCGTTGCCCACGGTTCAGCGCGATCGGTTCCTGGCTTTGATGTGACCAGCACGCTCACCGCCAGCGCTCGCTTGCTGACGCGGCATGGTGGACATGAGCGGGCCGCCGGCCTCGCATTGCCCGTGGGCAACGTCGAGGCGCTCGATGCCGCGCTGCAAGTGGCAATTGCCAATTCCGACGCGCCAGCGCCCGGTCCGCCGCGTCTGGAGATCGAAGCGAATCTGGAAGCCCCTCGGCTCAAGATGGAGACATTACGGCTCATTCAGACGCTGGGGCCATTCGGCGAAGGGAATCCAGCGCCTTTGTTGCGGATCGTCGATGCGCCGCTGCGCGACTACATGGTGATGGGTCGAGAACGCCAGCACTTGAAGCTGCACATCGGGCGTGGGGTCAATGCTGTCGACGCGGTCATGTGGAACGGCGCCGATCGATCGCGTGAATTGATTGGGGCGGGCAGCGTGGATCTGGTCGGAACACTTGAAGCAAATCAGTGGCAGGGCACGACCCGGCTGCAGGTTCGCTTGGCCGATTTCACTTCTTCGAAGGGCTGAGCCGAGATCCGGGTGAATGGTGATGGCTGTGGCCCTGTTCCTTTGTCCACGACTGATACGGAATCGGGATGAAGAGTGTCGCTTTCAGCCTGGCGGCTTCGTCCCCCCTCTCCTCACCGCAGTGGGCCGGGTACCCGCGGAGCGGGTGGCGGGTAGGGGGGTGAGGGAAAGTCGCCGCGATACAAGGAACTGATCACCCGCATTCCGCATGACAGGGGGAGGTGGGCAGGGGATGCCTCCTTTTCCACAACGAATCGCTCGGCACTGACCGGCTGCGTTACGAAGGGCTGCCAGGTTCGTTTTCTTCAGTGGCTTCGACAGCGACCACGGCAACCGAGGCAGCAATAGGGTCGGGTTCTGGTGCGATTGATGCTGGGGCGATGCCTTCGAGCAGCCCTCCGACCAACGTGTCATCGAGCCGAATAGCCGCGGCAATGACCTGATCCATGTTGCTCGCGAAAACGATCTCCATATCGCGTCGGATCGTCGGCGGAAGTTTGGCGAGATCGCGCACATTGTCTTTCGGCGCGATCAGGCGGCGGATACCGTGGCGGTGGGCGGCCAGCGCCTTCTCACGGAACCCGCCAATCGCCAGCACGCGCCCGCGCAGCGTGATCTCGCCGGTCATCGCGGTGTCGCCGCGCACGGGTCGCCGGACGAGCGCCGAAATGAGGGCGGTCGCCATGGTGATGCCCGCGGATGGACCGTCTTTGGGCGTGGCGCCTTCCGGTAAATGGATGTGCAGGTCAAGGAACGACTGGAACTCGGGATCGATCTGAAGCTGCTCGGCCCGCGAGCGGGCGTAGGAAACCGCGGCGCGGGCGGATTCCTGCATCACGTCGCCGGCTTTCCCGGTAATGGTGAGATTCCCCTTGCCGGGCATGGTGGCGACCTCGACCATGAGCAGTTCGCCGCCGATTTCCGTAACCCCAAGCCCGATGGCCAGCCCCACCTGGTCATCGCCAAGCTGAAGATCCTGGCCAAAGCGGGAGGGGCCGAGATAATCGGCCAGGCGGCTCTCCGTGAGGCGCATGCGATCGGCTTTGCCGCGCACGACATCTCTGGCCAGCCGCCGGCAGATGGCCGCCAGCTCACGCTCAAGCTGACGCACCCCGGCCTCCCGGGTGTAGTCCCGGACCAGGCGCACCCAGGTCTTGGCTGGAATCAAAATGGATTTGGGGGCGAGCCCATGGCCGGCTATCTGCTTGGGCAGGAGGTATCTGCGCCCAATCTCGATCTTTTCTTCCTCGCTGTAGCCAGGAATCTCGATCACTTCCATGCGGTCGCGCAGCGGCCGCGGAATGGGAGCGAGGCTATTGGCGGTCGTTAGGAAGAGGACCTTCGAGAGGTCGTAAGGAATATCGAGAAAGTGATCGCCAAAGGCACGGTTCTGTTCCGGATCGAGGACTTCGAGCATGGCTGAGGCGGGATCACCCCGATAGTCGGATGAGAGCTTGTCGATTTCGTCGAGCAGAATAACCGGGTTGACGGTGCCTGCCTGCTTCATGGCGGAGATAATGCGCCCTGGCATGGCGCCAATGTACGTCCGGCGATGGCCGCGAATCTCGGCTTCATCACGGACGCCGCCCAGGCTGACGCGCACGAAGGTGCGGCCCATGGCGGTGGCGATCGAGCGGCCCAGGCTCGTCTTGCCGACGCCTGGCGGACCCGCCAGGCAAAGAATCTGCGTTGCTCCTTGAGCCGCCGAATCCACGATGAGTTTGCGCACGGCGAGAAAATCGAGGATGCGCTCCTTGACGCCTTCCAGGCCAAAGTGATCGGCATTGAGCATCCGTTCAGCCTCTTGCAGGTCGAGCCGATCTTCGCTCGCTTCATGCCAGGGCAGCGCCAGGACCGTATCAAGGTACGTGCGCACAACGGTGGCTTCGGCCGAGACGCCGGGCATCCGTTCGAGGCGGGAGATCTCTTTCAGGACCCGTTCCTCGGCCAGGGCCGTCATGCCTCGTTCGGCAACTTTGGCGCGGAAGAGATCGAACTCGTTCCCATTCTCGCCGCCAAGTTCGTCATGGATCGCTTTGAGCTGCTCGCGCAGGTAGTACTCGCGCTGGTTGCGATCGATCTGATCGCGCACGCGGTCCTTGATGCGGCGCTCCAGGGCTGCGACGTCGATCTCGGCGGAGAGATGCACGGCAACATGTTCCAGACGCCGCAAGGGATCAGCGATTTCCAGGAGCGCCTGACGCCGGGTGACATCCGTGAGAAGTTGCGTGGCGAGAAGATCGGCGAGGTGACTTGGGTCCGACGCTCGCTGCACCATATCCTGCACTTCGACCGGCAGGGCGCCTCGGGCGTCGGCGAAGCGGCTGGTCAGATTCTGCACATGGGCGATCAGGGCGCGAGATTCTGGCGCGGGCGCCTCCGGCTCGTCAAAGGGATCGGTCAAGACCGTGAAGAAGCCAGGTTGATTCACAAAATCGCTGATTTGGACGCGGCAGATGCCTTCGAGCACGACCTGGACGTTCCCGGCGGCTTGCCGTTCGGACGAGACGATGGCGACGAGTGTGCCAACCTGATGTAAATCCTCGGGTCGGGGATCGTCCGTGTCCGGATCACGGTGAGCCGTGACGATCAGTTGCCGGTCCGCCGCCAGGGCGTGATCGACAGCGCGCACCGAGCGCGGCCGGCCGACCAGCAGCGTGACGACGTTTCGGGGAAAAATGACGACGTTCTTCAGGGGAAGGAGTGGATGCCGGTCTGGGAATCGCTCCCGTGCGTCCATAACACTCACGCAGCTCTGCCTTGCATACGAAAAGGCCCCTCCGGGGACAAGTCGTTTGTGCCGGGTGAGCCGATGCGGCGGGGAGCCCTCGCCGACTCGTGGACAACGGGAGAGTCATCATACTCTCTCGGCGCGAGTTGGGCCATCGCATGGAAAAGAAAAATGCGGGCGGTCTCATTTGAGACCGCCCGCGTTCAGATCGTAGTGCTGTTTGGAGCATCAGGGTCCGACGTCGAGCCCGGAGCCAGTCGAACCGAGCGACCCGGCGTTGTCCTGGAAGAGTGTGTCAAATCCGGCGTCATCCTCGACGCCCTCAAGAGGCTTGGCCTTGATGTGGACACTCTCATATTCAGAAAATGGCTGCTCGAGCTCGAACCGGGCTTGACCCTTGCCGTCCTGATTGACAGTCAGGCCAGCTACCGACACGAGCTTGCCATCCTTATTCACCATGACGTCATAGGCTTTGGGACCGTCAGCGGTGTTCACATCGATCTGCACCATGCCAGCGAGGTCGTCAGCACCCATCACGAGCTCGCCCTGTGCCTGCGGAGCCGCTTTACCAGGGGAGAGCTGATAGGAAGTGGTTCCCGAGCCGAAATTGGTCAGATCCGCCTGCATCTCGGCGAGCTGAGACCTCTGTTGGGTGAGATCGTTCCTGAGTTGCAGGCCCCACAGTCCCGTCGCGACCAGCGCGATGAGCAGAGGCGCCGAAATCACGGAAATCAACCAGCCCGTGCGTGACTCTCGTTTGGGCGCGGCGGCGAATGCCACAACGTCTTGAGCACTACCGCCGGGCATCACCAGATCATCCGCCGGGGACGATTTCGGAAGCGTGGGTGTGCGGTACAGGTCCAGACCCGGCATCGGGATGGACGCCGCGGTTGCGGCCTTCTGGGCATGGGCCACGCGAGCGAAGAGCGCAATTTTGCTATCGAGCGGGGGCGACTGCGGCGGCGCCAGGAACGAGAGCATTCCGGCCGTACGCTGGGCATCCATCATCGCCTGGTCGCACGCTGGACAGCCCCGAACGTGGTCCTCAACCGCGGCGATTTCGTCGGAATCCAGGGCGCCGAGCGCATATGCCGCGGCGAGGTCATCGACGTGCCCGCCCAATGGGTATCCCGTCGATCGATCGCGCATTCCGGCAATGCCGAAATGACGCCGCTGTGCTGGCTGGAGATCGCGATTTTCGCTCACACCAACTGCGCTCCGTCACTACCGAGTCCATCCTTGAGCTTTTGCAGCCCAAGGCGCATCCTCGTCTTGATGGTGCCAAGAGGCTCGCCCAGAGATTCCGCGATTTCGCGTTGGGTCATGCCTCGGAAGTACGCCATCTCTATGGCCTGGCGTTGTGCGGGTGGCAACTCGGCCAATGCCTCTCCAATCGTGTCGCGCAGTGCCCCAAGCCACACCTCGCCTTCGACATCTGCTCCGGCACGGGTGTCGGGCACTGCCGCCAGGACTTGCTCCGGCTCTTCGCTATCTGCCTTTTGCGGGCGCCGCCGCCGTTTTCGGATTTCGTCGATCGAGAGATTGTGCGTGATGCTGAGCAGCCAGGTGATGAACGTGCCACGACCCGAACTGAAGTTGCTCCCCTGCTGCCAGGCGCGGAAAAACGCCTCTTGCAGGATCTCTTCCGCGAGCTGCCGATCAGCGACGATGCGCAGCGCGAACGAGAAGACCACGCCTGAATATCGATCGTACAAAACCTCCAGCGCACGGGCTTCGCCCAGTGCGACGCGGCCGATCAATTCGGCATCGCTCGCTTCGACGAGGTCGGACGTAGGCCCTCCCTCTTCGCCGGCCGGCATGGCCACTCGCGCCTCCACGCCGGTCTTGTCCCGATATACGGCGGAACCGGCAGAATTGGATCTCTCGTGCGCACGGGCAGCCATCGTCTGGCTTGCCCTCGGAAGGCTCCTCGCCACGCGCTAACCTCACCGATTGGTGAGACGCCATGCCGCAGTCTACTGTATCTCCGCTGGAGAACCTGCCGGTTTTTCCGTGTGCGTGCGTGATCAGGGCGCGTCTGTACGCGAGGATTTCGCCATGTTGAGTTGACGCAAATGCAGGTCTGGAGTGGCGAGCCCGAGCGCTTCCCGCCCTTCCCCTGCCACGAAAAGCGAGCCAGTGATCAGCAGCGGAGACGGCTCGCCAGCAAGCGCGAATTCGATCGCGGCGGCAACCGAGGGGAAGATTCCCCCCTCCATCCCGAGCGAGCAGGCGGATGCCGCGATGACGGCAGGATCCGCGGCGCGAGGTGAATCGGCCCGCGTGATGAGCACCTGGCCGATGATCGGCCGCAGGGCCTCCAGAAATGCCGGAATGTCCTTGTCCGCGGCGAGACCGACCACGACCGTTGCGTTTTCCGATCCTATTTCAGCGCGCCAGGTCTGCACGAGTGCCGCGGCCGCGGCTGGTGTATGCGCGCCATCGAAGACGACGACCCGGTCCGGGAGGTCGTGACGTTCGAAACGGCCGGGCCAGTGGGCTTTCGCAAATCCCGCCCGAATCGCCGCCTCCGGAATGGTCAAGCCCGATGCGTCCACCACGTGCAGCGCTGCCAGCGCCGTACAGGCGTTCTCGACTTGGTGCGGTCCAGATAAGCCAAGGGCGAGGTTCGCCCAGGAGCCCCACGGCCCTTCCGCCGTGAAGTCGTGCCAGGTTCCGGTCCATTGCCACTCTCTGCCACCGATGGAGTAGGGCGCCCCAATCTCCCTGGCCGCGTCTTCAAGCGCCGACGCTGCCGAGGGGACTTGCGGAGCAGAAACCGCGGGAACACCAGAGCGCATGATGCCCGCCTTCTGCCAGGCGATTTCGGCGTGGGTTGGTCCCAGCACGGCGGTATGCTCGAGGTCGATACGGGTGATGACCGAAACGAGCGGAGTCAGCACGTTTGTCGCGTCGTAGCGCCCACCGAGGCCAACTTCGATCACCGCCAGATCACATCCCGACTGGGCGAACGTCGTAAACGCCATCGCGGTAATGAACTCGAACGTCGTTACCGCTCCTACCTCGGGTGTTGACGCTTCCAATCGATGTGATGCCTCCGCGACCACCATGGCGACGCGGGCAAACCCGGCGTCGTCTAGAGGCTTGCCGTCCAGCGAAATGCGCTCAGGAAACCGATGAAGATGCGGGGACGAATAGAACCCAACTCGATGGCCCGCTTCGACGGCGGCCATGGCCATGAAGTGGGCAGTCGAGCCTTTCCCTTTCGAGCCAGCCACATGCACCGCTGGGCTCTTCTGGTGCGGATCGCCGAGCTCACCGAGCAGGGCCCTCATGCGGCGCAGGCCAAGCTCGGCGCGGGCCGTATCGCCAAAAGGATCGCTGATGAGCCCTCGTTCGTAGCTCGACCGATTCCAGAGTTCCTGCAATGCTCGAGGATAGTCCCAGTGGTTGAACATCATCTCGTTATCTCCGCCACGCCCCGTGGCGCCTCATCTCGCGGCCGATTTTGACCCGGCTGCAGTGTCGTCATATCTGACGCCTTGTGGTAGGGAGTATCGACAGAAGACCCGGCTGTGAGCGATCTTATGTCAGAAATCGCTGAAATACTGCCACAATCGCAATGTGCGTCGATCCCCGCGGAGGCGCTGATGCCAGAGTTGGCGGACAATTGCAGGAATTCGGGACGGCTATTCATGTCACCGATCCTTTGGGAGCAACGCTAATGCGTCGGTTCCCTGGGTCGCGTTCTCACGAGCCCGAAGGTCCGAGACCTTTTTCCTCCGGATGGCTGGAAGTACCCGCCCCCCCGGCGAGCCCGCGCTCCGGGTTCCGGTTGCCGGCATGGATTCCTGATGGGCGGGCGTTGAGCGCGGCGATGGTGGTTGTGGTGTCGCTTGCCATAGCCTTCGTCACCATCCAGCAAGGGCAGGGGAGCCTTGTCAACGAGGCGACCCAGACGCCCTCCGCGCAAACGCCGATCCCACCGACCGAGGCGCCGGTCGTCGCGGGGTTGGATGCAACGCTGGTTGTCGCGGATGGTGACGTTCTCGAAACGCCGGCACTGCAGACTCCCGCGGCCGTTGGAGAGAATCTGCAGAACGATGCTTTCGTGCAGGCTCCCCAGATGCCCACGAGTGAGGCGGCCGCGGTTGCCTCGGCGCCCTTCGACACCGCGCTCCTCCCGGAGTACCGCATCGTCGCCTATTACGGCCACCCGCACGATCCCAATATGGGCATCGTCGGGGAGGTTGCCAAGGAAGAGTTGGCCAATCAAGTGAAAACCCTGGCTGCTGACTATGCCGCGGCGGATCCCTCGCGGCCGGTCATTCCCGCATTCGAACT
Organism: Thermomicrobiales bacterium; assembly: GCA_038246475.1. Taxonomy (GTDB): domain Bacteria; phylum Chloroflexota; class Chloroflexia; order Thermomicrobiales; family UBA6265; genus JACCXM01. The sequence continues at coordinate 9,938 of JBBRVX010000108.1, forward strand.
GATTGCCACCGTCGCGCAACGGGTGCCAGGATCGGACGGCAGCTACATCCTGGACACGGATCACGAGACGCTGACCGAATACATTGATTACGCCGAAGCGCAAGGGATGATCGTCCTGCTCGACCTGCAGGTTGGCCGAGGCACCGTGGCCAACGAGATCGAAAAGGTGCGCGATCTCCTGGCCCGCCCGAATGTGCATCTCGCGCTCGACCCCGAATTTGCCGTGGCCGAGGGGCAGATCCCAGGCGTGTACATCGGCTCGCTGCCGGCGGAGAGCATTGCCTATGCCCAACAAGTGCTGGCCGAAATTTCAGCAGAGCAAGGTGTTCCGCCGAAAATCCTCGTGGTGCATCAGTTCCGCGAGGATATGATCCAGGGCAAGGAGCTGCTCGAGCCAGTGCCGGGGGTGCAACTCGTCATCGATGCCGATGGCTACGGGGCGCCCGAGCTGAAGACCGCCGTCTACAACTTTCTCGTACGGGACGAGCCGGTCGAGTACGCCGGGGTCAAGCTCTTCTTTCGCCAGGACAAGCCGATGATGAGCCCGCGCGAAATCCTCGAACTCGTTCCGGCGCCGGATGTGATCATATATCAGTGATTGCGCGATAAACTCCCCGTACTATGCATTTGGCAAGACGACGCGAAGCGACGGGACATCGACGCATGGGCCCGTCCATGGCGTGAAGGAACAGATCATGGTGCGATGGGGAATGATCGGGGCCGGGACGATTGGCCGGGAATGGATGGCGCGGGCGATCGCCTCCCAGCCGGACGCCACGTTGGCCGCTGTTGCCAGTTCGGACCAGGAGCGCGCCCGCGCATTTGCGCAAGAACTTGGCATTCCTAAGGCTCATGCCTCGATTGCCGATCTCCTTGCCGACTCCGAGATCGACGCCGTGTACATCAGCACGACAAATGAGTGGCACAAACCGCAAACCATGGCCGCGGCGGCGGCGGGCAAGCACGTGCTGTGCGAAAAACCGCTGGCGATGTCGCTCGCCGATGCTCAAGAGATGGTCGCGGCGTGCGAGGCCCGGGGGGTGGTGTTAGGCACAAATCATCACCTGCGGAATGCGGGAACACATCGCACAATGAAGGAACTCGTCGCAACCGGGGGCATTGGCGTCGTCCAGGCGGCCCGTGTTTTCCACGCCGTATATCTGCCGCCGCATCTTCAGAGCTGGCGGATCAATCGGCCAGAATCGGGCGGCGGCGTCATCTTCGACATCACGGTGCACGACGCTGACACCCTGCGATTCGTCCTGGGCGATGAGATCGTGTCGGTGGCGGCGATGACCGCGGCGCAGGGCATGGGCGAATCAGGCATCGAAGACGCGGTCATGGGGGTGATGCGTCTGCAGAGCGGCGCGTTGGCGCAATTCCACGACGCCTTTACGGCCAGGCACCCGTATACCGGATTCGAGATCCATGGCACCGAAGGATCGCTTTACGGGCGCGATGTGATGACGCAGCGGCCGGTCGGAACCGTTACCCTGCGGCGGAATGGCGAAGAAACCGAGATTGCCGTCGCGCATGAGAATCTCTATGAGCGATCGGTGCGGCTATTCAACGCGGCGGTGCGGGGTGAAGGATCGCCGGCGGCCACCGCCAATGACGGCATGCGGTCGCTGGCAGTGGCGCTCGCGGTGCGCGAGGCCGCGGGGACCGGCCAGACGGTGAGCGTCTCCTCCATCTGAGGCGGTCATCCTGAATCCAGGAACGTGTGCGAGGAGCGACGGGAAGGAGCGTCATGGACGCGCGCGATGCGCTGCTGGTGCTGAATGCCAGCGAGGCACGGACCGTTTCCGCCATTTTTGAACGGATGTTTCCATCTGACGAAGGGAGCCCGGGCGCGGCAGAGATCGGCGTGACGGCGTATCTCGATCGTTCGTTGGCGGCGGCCTATCCCGGCCACATTCCAATGTATCGGACGGGGATAGCGGCGCTGGATTCGGCATCCCATGCACGACATGGGCGCGCATTTGCCGGCATCTCCTCAGACGAGCAGGACCAGCTTCTGGCTGATCTTGAGCGCGGCGAAATCCAGGGCTGGATCGTGCCCGCGCAATCCGAGTTTTTCGAGCTTGTCCGCGCGCATCTGCAGGAGGGCCTCTTCAGCGATCCCGCGTACGGCGGGAATCGCGACAAGCTCGGCTGGCGCACATTGGGACACCCAGGAATCTGGCTGGAGAACACGGCCGAGGAAAACCTTAGCGCGGAGCCAGTCACCAAGGGAGGCCTGATCCAGTCCCTGGCGGACATAGCGGGGGAGCTGGCGGCGAGCCACCATGAACAATCGATTCCGGGCTTCGATCCGGCGCGGGGCGCGGCGAACCCGGCTGGGGAGGCGGATGTTGTTCTGGTGGGGGTTGGCGGCGTGGGCGGCTTCATCGCGCCGGTGCTGGCCGGGGCTGGCCTGAAGGTCGTTGGGCTGGAGGACGGCCAGTGGTGGCATCTCGCCGACTTTCAACCGGACGAGCTTCGCGCGGCGTACTACTGCCGGGCAGAGATGGGCCCCAAGTTCATGAGCGAGACCCCTCGCTGGCGGCGCAATGCGGGCGAAGCGACGCGTGAGTTGACGTTTTCGCTCGGCCGCATGATGAATGGCGTCGGCGGGTCGGTTATCCATTATGGCGCGTGGTTGCGGCGTTTCCCCGAGCACAACTTTCGCCTTCGCTCGCATGCGCTGGAGCGGTGGGGGGCGAAGGCTATCCCGGAAGGAAGCACCGTTGCCGATTGGCCGGTGACCTATGGGGAGCTGCGGCAGGCGTTTTCCGACTGCGAGCGAATCGTGGGCATCGGCGGCGATCAGGGCAATCCGTACTTGTCACAGGACGGATCGTATCCACTCCCCCCGACACGGCCATTTCGCATGGGCGAGACGTTCAGCGCGGCCGCCCGCGCGCTTGGCCTGCACCCGCACGCCGCGCCGGTGGGCATGACCACTCGCTCGTATAACGGCTATCCGGAGATGACGTACACGGCCTGGAACAACGGCTTTGGTTCATGGACGGGCGACAAGTGGCAGCCGGGTTTGACCACTGTCCGGGAGGCCCTGGCATCCGGGAACTTCGACCTGCGCACGGGGTGCCGCGTCACGCGCATTGTGACCGATGGAGATGGCCGCGCCCGGGGCGTGGAGTACATGGACGCCCTCGGCCGGCCGCGCGTGCAACGGGCGCGGACGGTTATCGTCGCGGCCTACACGTTCGAGAGCGTGCGGCTCCTGTTCCTGTCCGGGAGCGATCGTCACCCCGACGGCGTTGGCAATTCAACTGGCCAGCTCGGCAAGCACTTCATGTCCAAGATGTTTCCCCATGTCGATGGCTATTTCCCCGATACCGTCTTCAACCGGCATACCGGGCCAGCAGCCCAAGCGGTGGTGCTGGATGATTACCTCGACGCCTCGTTTGATTGCGGAGCGCACGGGTTTCTGGGGGGCTCCACGCTTGGCGCCGAAAATCAGTTCCTGCCAATCCAGATCAGCCGGGAGGCGCTCCCTGCTGATGTGCCACGCTGGGGAAAAGGCTACAAGGACCACTTGCGGCAGTGGCAGCATTGGGCCGTCGTTCGCATGCAGCCGGAAACGTTATCCTACGTGGACAACGTTCTCGACATCGACCCCCATCATCGCGATCGCAGCGGCATCGGCATGCCGGTGGTGCGCGTGACCTACGATCTGCATGAAAACGAGCACCGGCTAGCCGAGTTCATGGAGCAGAAGAGCGAAGAGATTCTGCGTGAGATGGGGGCGGCCAAGACCTGGCGAGGTCCTCGATTTACTGGCGCCGGCAGCTCGCATGACCTCGGCGGTTGCCGCATGGGCGACGATCCTGCCGCGAGTGTGCTTGACCGCTGCCTGCGCGTTCATGACACGCCAGGGCTGTACGTCTTTTCCGGGGCGGCGTTTCCGACCTGCGCGGGCGTAAACCCGACGTTGACGCTCTGGGCGTTGACGCTCTGGGCGGCGCGAGGTCTCGTGGAGCGGCTGCGTGACGGAAGCGAATCATGACGGAGGAGGGGGGACATGTTCGACTTCTGCTCGAAGGCGAAGTCGCCTTCCTGACCATCGACCGGCCGGCCAAACTGAATGCCGTCGGCCCAGACATGCTGCGGGAGCTGGAGGATCATCTCGCCGTCATCGATCGGAATCAGGATGTGCGCGTCGCGATTCTGACCGGCGCTGGCGATCGAGCGTTCAGTGTCGGCGCTGACGTACATGCATGGTCGGCGCTTGATCCACTTGATATGTGGCGATCCTGGGTGCGGGATGGCCACCGTGTGATGCAGCGCCTGGCCAGCCTCCGCCAGCCGACGATCGCGGCGATCAACGGATTTGCCTTTGGCGGCGGCCTCGAGCTCGCGCTGGCCGCTGATATCCGGATCGCGGCCGAGACGGCCATGTTCGCCATGCCGGAAACGACCATCGGGACTCTGCCGGGCTGGCTCGGCACGCGGCATCTCCCCGATGCTATCGGGAACGCGCGAGCCAAGCAGTTGATTTTTTCGGGCGCACGAATCGACGCGGCCACCGCCGAACGATGGGGCATGATCAATGAGATTGTCCCGTTCGCGAATCTTCACTCCCGCGCGCGGGAATTGGCAACGACAATCGCGGCCAATGCGCCGATCGCCGTGCAGTTAGCCAAAGCCGCCATCGATCGCGATGCGGGGGCGCTGGAAGCGTTTGCGGGCGCCCTGGCGGCCGGGGCGGAAGACGGCCGGGAGGGGATGGCCGCATTCCGGGAGAAGCGGGCGCCACGGTTTACTGGCCGATAGCGCGGCGCACGGGGCCAAATGGCGAGGAGTCGAAACGTGTCCAGATTCGATCCTACCGCGTCACTCGAGGTTCGCGCGGAACAGGCGCTCCACTTTGCGCAGGAGCAAGTGCGCGCGCTGATCGAGACCCATCCCGACTACTTCCCGCTCTACACCGAAGGTGGAAAGTGGCGCCATGGCCGCGAGTCGTGGACCAACTGGTGCGAAGGATTCTTGGGCGGCATGATGTGGATTTTCGCCCGCCGGGGCGATGATCCGTATTGGCGCGAACGAGCCGAGCACTACGCGCGGCTGGTCGAGGAACGCCAGCACGACACCGAGGTTCACGATCTGGGCTTCGTCTTCTGGTCGACCTGGAAGCGCTGGTTTGACCTCACTGACGATCCAGACGTGAATGCCCGGGTCGTGCAGGCCGGCCAGACGATGGGGAAGCGGTTCAACGAAGAGGGGAAATACTTGCGGTCGTTCGTCGCTCCCGAAAGTTGTTTCATCGACATCATGATGAATGTGGGGATCATCTTCTACGCGGCTAACGAAACCGGCGATGCCGATCTGCTGCGAAAGGCCCGCGAGCACTGTCTGACGACGCGGCGCTTCCTGGTGCGAGGCGATGGCAGCACGGCCCACGAGGGCATCTTCGATGTGCAGACAGGCGAGTTCCTGCGGGAAGCCACGCACCAGGGCTGGCGGTCCGATTCTTCATGGGCGCGCGGGCAGACCTGGGCGCTGTACGGGTTTGGAACCGCTTACCGCTTTTGCGGCGATGAGCGATTTCTCGATACCGCCGAGCGCTGCGCGGATTTCTATATGGAACGAACCGGCGCTTTCGGCGTGCCTCCGAACGATTGGGAAGAACCGGCGCCGAAGCGGGCCTACGAGAGCTCGGCCGCGGCGATCGCGGCGAGCGGCCTGCTGCAACTTGCCGCCTTCACCCATGACCATGAACGAGCCGAGCGCTACGCATCGTACGCGCGATCCATCCTGGATACGCTCCTGAGTCCTGACTTTCTCGCGGTCGCTGCGCCTGGATGGGAGGGGATCATGCGCCACGCCAGCTATCACGAACGGCTCGACCTCGGCGTCGATGAGAGCGTGATGTGGGGGGAGTATTTTCTGGTCGAGGCGCTCGACAAGCTGCTGGGGGCGCCACCCCTTTCGTAGCGAAGGCGCAAACGAAGGTCTTTGCCGGTGTACAGGCGCGATTACGGCGAAGTTTGGCGCCTGGTAGGCCGAATGGTTGACGTGCCACAAGTGGGAGGGTACAAACCTTTAGCACACATGTGAGCGGAAGCCGTCTTGCGCGAATGCTGTCCAGGAGCGTCAGCGGCACGCTATGCGGCTCGCACTCATGAAGGCCCTGCGATGGCGCACGGCCGCTGTCGATGATCAAGGAGGAGCGATCGGTGCCAAACACGAAGTCGTTGTTAAGCAATCGAGCGTCACGTCGTGGGCTGATGAAGGGCAGCGCCGCTCTCGGTCTCGGGGCGCTCAGTCTGGGCCCCCTCGGGAACAGACTGGCCGCGGCGCAGGACGCCGGTTCGCTGGAGGTCTTCTCCTGGTGGACGTCGCCGGGTGAAGCTCCGGCATTGCAGGCGCTGTTCGATGTCTATCTGGCTGCACATCCGGGAACGGAGATCATCAACGCCGCGGTCTCCGGCGGCGCGGGCGTAAACGCGCAGGCTGTCCTGCAAACCCGGTTGCAGGGGAATCAGCCGCCCGACTCCTGGCAGACCCACGTTGGCCGCGAGCTGATCGATCAGTACGTGGTGCCCGGCTACTGCGAGCCGATCACCGACCTTTACACCTCCGAGGGCTGGGCGGACGTGATGCCGGCTGGGCTCATCGAGCAGGCAACCTGGGAGAGCGAGCAGTATTCGATTCCGGTGGGCGTTCACCGTGGAAATGGGTTCTGGTACAACAAGACCGTGATGAAAAATAACGGCATCGAGGTCGGCGACACGATGTCGTTAGACGAGTTCATCGCGGCGGCGGACATCCTCAAGGCGGCGGGCATCCCGGCCCTGGCCCTGGCGATGAAAGACACCTTCCCTGGCGCGCAAACCTTCGAAAACACGCTGCTTGGCGTGGTCGGGCCGGAGACGTACAACGCACTGTTCAAGGGTGAAGCGGCCTGGGACGATCAGGGCGTGCGGGACGCCGCCGACGCTTACGCCAAAATGCTCGAATACGTCAATGAGGACTTCTCGGCCCTTTCCTGGGACCAGGCGACCGCGCTCGTCATCGAGGGCAAGGCCGGGTTCAACAGCATGGGTGACTGGGCCTACGGCGAGGTCGTGGCCAAGGACGCGGTGGATAACATTGGCTGGGTGAGCCATCCCGGCACCGCGGGATCGTTCGTGCTGGTGGTCGACAGCTTCACGCTGCCGGTCGGCGCTCCGAATCCCGAGAACGCAATGAACTGGCTGACGATCCTCGGCTCGAAGGAGGCGCAGGAGGCGTTCAATCCGCTCAAGGGATCGATTGCCGCGCGCACCGATGTGAACCGGGACATCTTCTCGCCGTACCATCAGTGGTCGATGGACAGCTTCTCAAATGACGCGCTGGTGCCCTCGTGCGCGCACGGCCAGGCGTCATCGCCGGCCTTCAAGCAGGCCTTTTACGACGCGTCGGTGGCGTTCGTCACCGACAAGGATGTCGATACGTACATCGCGACGCTCTCTGACGCCGCGGCGATGGACGCCGC
>JBBRVX010000109.1:0-17318 GCA_038246475.1 Thermomicrobiales bacterium
AGGCAATGGCGGCCTCGAAGCAGGAGCAGACCACGAGGATAACGAACGAAACGGTGGAATGGACGGACCGAGCGCTGATGCGCTGATGCGCGGTGATACGATCCCGGCTCCCGCTGCCCCGCGGCCTCCTGGCGCGGGGGTGATGATGGTTGGGGCGGATGGGGTTTCCTGCCCAGCGCGGTGACGGACCGGGGGAGGGATGCGGGGAGAAGCCGCTCCCGTCGCGCGAAGCCCTCACCCCAACCCCTCTCCCAGGGCGCTGGGAGAGGGGCTTTTGGTCGTGTGCCAAGCGGCGTTGCTGGCCTCCCTCCCTCGGTGAGCCCCGCGCTGATGACGCGCGTCCGCGATGGCCAGCGCGGGCGTCAGGGTCAGATGGGGGTGAGGGGTGGGCGAGGTCAGGCGTCCCTGACCGGGGGTGACCTGCCGCGGCGTGGTCTCGAGGTCCACGCCGCGTGCCGATCGTCTCCCGTTGTGCATTACCCCCCTACTTACTACAGACACGTTTTCCGAGAAAAAGTGCGCCATATCTAGGTAAATCTAGGCATGAATATGGCGGCCCTGTGCATGTTGCACAACGCGGCGAGCGGTCCTGAGTTCGGCGGTTCCTAGAGGAAACATCTGACCGGGAGAGGTCCGCGGGGGGTGAAGCCAAGATCACAGCATGTCGGGATCGCAACGCCCGAATGCCGCACGAGGGAGCAGGGGGCGATAAGCGTCCCTGCCGGACGTCCCACTGGCGGAGGTGAGGACGTGGTCTCGAGCGCCACGCCAAACACCGACCACCAGCGAGGGTTCGTGCAAACCCCTCTACTTATAGAGACACGATTTCGGAGAAAAAGTGCGCCATATCTAGGTAAATCTAGGTATCGGAGGCGACATAAAAGGGCAACGGCAGGGGCAAGCGGTTGGTCAGCCGGTGTGCTGGGAGCGGGGCGTTGGGTCGCCTACCAAAGGGGCATCGCGTGCTTGCCTCCCCTTGTCAGGACTGACAGGGGGTGGGGTCATCCGCGCCGCGTGGGAGTGAAGGGCAGTGGCGCGACAACGCACGACCTCTCCCGGTCAGCCGCTCTGTCGTGAAATGGCGAGGTGGAGGAAGAGGCCAGACGGAAACGGGTTGACACCCGCTTTGCCTGACGCTAAGATGCGAATGAACATTCATTCTCGTATTGGCGTTGAATGGTCAGGATGCAGGGTGGCACGATCAACCCGTGGCACGAGCGAGATCGCGGATGAGCGGCGGCGACAGATCACCGCCGCCGCCGCGGTCTGCTTTGCCCGGCGCGGCTTTCATGGCGCCACCATGCCGGAGATCTGCGCCGAGGCCGGCTTGAGCCCGGGCACGGTCTACCGCTACTTTCGCTCCAAGGATGAGCTGATCGAAGCGCTGGTCGAGCAGGACCGCACCGAGAGTCTCGAACTGATCGCCGCAATAGCCGCCGCGAAGGACATCTTCGCGGCGATCTCCATCGCCGTCGATGAGGCGCTGGCGGCCGTGGCCGACGCGGCGGATGCCGCGGTCTACCTCGAAGTCGGGGCGGAGGCCGCGCGCAATCCGCGGGTGGGGGCCATCGTGCGCCGCCACGATGAGAGCGTCACCGGGGCTTTGACAACCCTGCTGCGCCGCGCCCAGGAACGGGGCGAGATCAGGGAATCGCTCGATCTCCAGATGGCGGCGGAGATGATCAGCGCGCTTATCGATGGCGTGATCAGCCGCAAGGCGATTGCCCCGGACGCCGACATCGCGAGTTACGCGCCGCTCGTCAAGCAGATGATCGGTGACCTGATTACTCCCGAATCCAACCGAAACCGCGCGAACAGGAGCTAACGATGTCCGCACCGGCCGAGGCCAAACCTGGCCGTTCTTTAGAGCGAATGAATGTTCATTCTGGAAACGGGGTAGATGAAGGGCAAAGCGGGACAGCGTCCGAAGCGTTGTCCCGAGGCTGGCTGGCCCGCGCGCTCCAGTCGCCGCTCTGGCAGCCGCTCCGGCAGTCGCGGTTTCGCCGCCTCTGGGCTGGTGAGGCGGCCTCGCTGCTGGCGGATCAGGCCTTCTTCGTCACGCTCATGCTCCTGGTCCTGCAGGTGGCCGGTCCCGGCGCCGAGCTGGGGGCCGTGCTGGCGGTGGCGGCCATTCCGGGCGCCGTGCTTCTCCCGTTCGGGGGCTGGCTGGCGGACCGCGTCGCGCCAGCGACGGTCATGGCGGCGGCGAGCGCAGGGCGGGCAGTGCTAATGGGGGTGCTGGCGCTGCTGGTCATCTTCGACGCCGTGGCGCTCTGGCAGCTCTATCTGCTGGGGGGACTGCTCAGCGCGCTCGACGCCCTCTACTACCCCGCCTCACTCTCCATCGTGCCCACACTGATCGACGATACGCGGTTGGAGCCGGCCAATGCGCTGGTGCAGGGGGCCGAGCAACTGAGCGGATTGGCCGGTCCGGCGCTGGCCGCCGCGATCGTGGCGGCCCTGGGGCTGGGCACGGCGTTCAGCATGTTGGCGGTTGTGTTCGGGGTGGCCGCCCTGGCATTTGGCAGCATCCTGAGGAGCGGGCCTCTTCCACCATCGCCGCGCGAGGCCGCCGAGAGTGGGGTCGCGGCGCTGCTGGCGGGGGCGTGTTACGCGTGGAGCGATCCGCTGATCCGCGCCCTCCTCTTCGTGGTGGCGGCCTTGAATGTGGCCATGAGCGGGCCGCTACTGGTGGGTGGGGTGACCCTGGCCACGGAGCGCTATGGCGGGCCGGGCGCGTTCGGCATCCTGATGGCCATCTTCGGCGGCGGCTCGCTGATCGGCGGGGTGGCGGCGGGCGCGCTGTCGCGGATCAGACGCCGCGGCGTGGCGCTGCTGCTGGTCACCGCGACGCTCGGTATCGGGATGGCCCTTTTGGGACTGGCGCCCTCGCTGACCGCGGCCGCTCCGATCGCCGTGGTCATGGGCGCGGGGGCAGGCTATCTGGGGGTCGTGCTGATCGCCTGGCTGCAGGAGCGGATCGCGCCGGAGCTGCGCGGCCGGGTGATGAGCCTGGTGGTCTTCGCGGCGGTGGCGCTCGACCCGCTTTCCTTCGCATTGACGGGATATCTGATCGAGTCGGGAATCGCGGGTGTCTTCTTCGGCGCGGGGGCGCTGCTGGGGCTGACCGCGCTGCTGGGCGCGGCCAGCCGCACGGTGCGCGCGTTTCATTGAGCGGAAATCCGGCGAGGCCGGAAGAAAGGGACGAGATGACATGGCCACGATGAGCGCATCACCCGCCATTGCGGCGGAGAGACCGGCCTTGACGGATCGAGGCGGCGCGGCGCGGATCGTGCGCTGGGGGGCGCTGGGGCTCCTGCTCAGCGCGCTCTCCTCGATGTTCGGCGGGATCTGGGACATCCAGTGGCACGAGGATGTCGGGCCGGACACTTTCTTTACCGCGCCCCATCTCTTCCTCTATGCCGGCGCCGCCGGCGTGGGACTGATCAGCCTCGCGATGGTGCTCCTTGCCACCTGGCGTGTTCGCCAGGGGGAGACTCCCGGCCCGGGGATGATTTCGCTCTTTCGCGGCGCCATCTGGGCCCCGCCGGGGTTCCTCGTCGCTGGCGCTGGCTCCGCGTTCTACCTCCTCTTTGGGCTCTATGACCTCTGGTGGCATTCGGTCTATGGCTTCGACGCCGTGCTTGGCTCCCCGCCCCACACCGGGCTGGGGCTGGCGGATCTCACGATGCTCTCCGGCTGCGTCGTCACCTTCGCCGCGCTGGTGGCCGCGCGGAAGCGCGCCTCCACGTGGATCGGCTGGCCGGAGGCCGGGCTGGCCGTGGCGTTGGCCATCTTCCTGATCAACTCCGCCTCGTGGCAGATCGACTTCGCTGGGATCGCCGGCGATCTTGTCGATGGACAGCTCCTCTTCGTCGCCGCCCTTTACAGCCTGGCGTTCCTGACGGCGATCTCGGTGGCGCGGCGACCGGGGGTGGCCACCCTGATCGGTCTGGCCTTTACGCTGCTCTGCGCGGGAAGCTGGCTCTTTTCCGCATGGGCGACCCCCGCCTACGCCGCATCGCTGGGGCTTGTCCCGCGCGAGACCGCCTTCGGCTTCCCGCGCATCGTGGCGCTGCTGCCCTTCTGCGTGCTGCCGGCGGCCGGGCTGACCGACCTGACGCTGGCGCTGGGGCGGCGGCTGGGCTGGCCGGTGCGCCGCGCGGTGATGCTGGCGGCGGGGGCGGGCATGGCGCTGCTGGCCGTGCTGGAAGCGCTATTCCCGCGCGGCGTCTTTTCCCTGCCCTCCGTGGCGAGCATCGTGGCGACGGCGATCGGCGCCGCGCTGATTGGCGCTGTTGGCGGTTGGGCAGGGTGGAAGCTGGGCGTGACCCTGCGTCGCCTGGCAGGGGTAGCGCCTGAGGCCGGGACGCCGCCAAGCACGCCGAGGGGGCGCGCGTCTCGCCGGCTGGCGGCAGCGATCGTGGCGATCGTTGTGCTGGCGCTCCCATTGGGCGTCGCCGCGCACGGCGGGGGACCCGTCACGATCGTGCACACCGAGTATGTGCAGGTTGGCCCATACCCAATGGCCGTCGAGTTCAGCGAGTGGCCGCTTCGCGCCGAGCGCTCGCTGGACATCGTCTTCCATCCCGACGACCGGTTGGGCAATGTGCTGGATACGGGTATCGCTGGCAAAGGGGGGACCGTGACTCTGATCGCGCCCTCCGGGGCCGAGGACGAGCGGCCCCTGGTGCGTCATCCGCGCCTGCGCGAATTCTGGGGTCTCGACATCATCGCGCTCCCCGAGGAGGGGGTGTGGACGCTCCGCTTGGATATCGCCGGGGTGGAGGGAGCGGGCACGGGCAGCCTGCCGGTGGCGGTGGGGCCACGGCCCGGCCCACCCATTCTGGTCGGCTGGCTGCTGCCCTTGGCAGTGGGTGGGGTGATGATCGCGGCGGTCGTCGCCGCGTGGCGGAAGGCGCGCCCGGCGCGCGATCCCGAGACCTGGGCCTGGGCGTGATGATGCGTGTTTATTCGATTCCGGTCAGGAGCAGCACTCGCCTCATCCGTTCGCCCCCGCAATCCGGGTCCTGGAGGAGGTTCGCCTCAGTCGCCAGCACGAAGAAGCTCGAGATGCGGCCGTGAGTCTGTTGCCTCGCCCCGGAGCTCTCCAGGTCGCGAAACGCCGACGCACCCATGGGTTACGAGACGGGACGTGACAGGTATGGCGCGGGCGTGACCGGCTCAGGAACAGGCCCCGGACGGAGCGTAAGCACGAGCGCGACTGCCGGATCGTCGTCTGCCTCATGCAGCATGGCGAGGCTGTCTGGATGAAGCAACAGCCCATCGCCCTGGCCCAGGAGCGCCTCGCCGGCGCTGGCGCTCATTCCGTCGGCGCCGCGCCTGAGCCACACCATTCCCCGCGCCGCGACGCCGAGGCGCCCCGCCTCGACCGCCAGAAGAGTCGGGCCATCCTCGCCAGTCAAAGACACCCAGGCGTTGCGAGCGAGCGTGATCCGTTGCAGCGCCAGGACAGCGCTCCCTATTGGTACGTCGGTCGCCAGTCCTCCGGCAAGAAGCTTCTCAACCACACTGGGCGACGAGAGTTCCGGTTCTGGCGGCGCTCCACCTGGGGACCGCGGCACGTCGAACGTAACGACCAGGGCTTGCGCCACGTGTGCGCCGGAGTTCGTTGCCTCCATCCGGTTGCCTGGGGACATAACCAGCGACCGGCCTACGGAGAGCGTCACGTTCCGTGGCAAAGCCCATCCAGGCTCAACCGCGGTTCCGCGCGCCTCGGCGGTTCCCGCCGTCAGACGTGGTGACGTAATCTCGACGTGCAGGGCGCCATCTTCGAGGTAGAGGAGCCGTGGCCCGGCGGCGGCGGACGAAATCCAGCGATCGCCAGCGGCGATGCGCAGTCGCTTCATCGTCATGATCCGTGGCGACGGAACGGGAAGTTCCAGGGATTCTTCCGCGAGCGGCTGGATCAGCGCAATGCCATCGGTGTGGCTCCATCGCTCGACAATCATGCCCCCGGAAACACGAAAGACATCGACTGGCCCCCATGGGATAAACTGGCCGAAAGCCGTTCCACTTGGCAAAGCCGACACTTTAAGGCCCTGCACCGCCACCCGCGCCATCACCCGCTTGTCGTCGGCCACCATCGTCTCCGCCACCACCTGCATGTCGGAGGACATCGCGTGCAGCGTGGCCAGGTAGGCGTCCAACCCATCCCGACCGGGCTGCATGGTTGGCGCGTTTAGCGCGTCATGCTCCACAAAATGGAGTGCCACGACCGTATGCACTCCCTCCACATTCCCGGTCGCGATCGCGTCATTGGCGGCGTCATAAAACTGACGGACGATCGCTGCATTCCTCTCGGGCAGCCCCGTTATTGCCGATCGGCTGGCCGGGAGCGGATCCAGCAGAAGAGATGCGGTCACGAGCCCGACGGCAAGTGCGAACAGCATGACCGCCGTGACGAACAGAACCATGGGACGACGCATGGTGAGCTCCGCGCGGCCCCATCGGGGCGATGGCTTCGGATTGGAGTCGAGGGAGGGCGCCTTTGCAGACATCTGAGAGGCTCTCTCGATCGCGATTCGACGGGGGGCGTCCACGTGCGGATTCGACAGGGCCCCATCATGCCGAGGGCGTGTGGCCAGAGCATCGGTACTATGTGCGGGTTTTTGAGCCCGCGGTGGCCAGGGTTGTCTAGGTATACCGACGGGTATCTAGCCAAGTCGGAAGCAACCCAGGTCGTGGGCGCGATTCACCGCGTCCTGGCGCGAGTGGACATTCAGGTGGCCAGGGACGATGCTGCGCCCGCGGACGAGGGCGCTACGGCGCCGGCGTGCCCATCGCATCCACATAGGTGGTGAAGGGCTGCTCCGGATCGAGCAGGCGCGCCTCCCACAGCACCGTCGTCCCGTCGCTGGCGTTCCACCCCGTGTGCTCCATGTGGGCGGCAAACTCGTCGAAGGCGATGCAGTCGCGCGGCTCCAAGATGACTTCCGTGTTCAATTCCAGCGGCTCCGGATCGCCCGGTGCATCGGCCGTCCCCCCACGCGTGATGGTGGCCGTGCCGTGCTGCAAGACGAAGCCGAGGGCGCCGTCCTGGACGCAGGTGATCAGCGCGGTGGGGTGGAAGTGCCGGGTGGCGTAGGCGCCAGGTTCCCAGGTCAGCTCCACGATCTCCAGCCGGGAGCCGGGAGCGGCACTCGGATCGATCCCACCGAGCGGAATGCCGGTGATCCCAACCGCACCTGGCGTGGCGTCCGTCGGTGGAGCACTCTGGGCACGGGCTCCGGCCGCGATGGTTATCATGCCGGCCAGCAGGCCAACGGCCAGGAACAGGAAAGGCGTAGGTCGCATGGTAGTCCTCCTCTCTCGCGTGGGGTCGCTTGTGCGCAGGCTGGGATCGGTTAGCGAGCTGTCCGCCACCCTGGCTCCTCCGTCGGGTGGGCGGCACGCGGGCCAGGAACCGGTTCGAAGTCATCGATGACCCGACTCATGATCGTGGCGAGCCGGTCTCTCGCCTTCTGGACAGCGCGCACCCATCGCGTGCGCTTCGGCCTTGGGCGACCAGGCGCTGTTCTCCCGACATCTACAACTTCGGCGAGCAAGGCTTGCCGACGGAGGTCGGCGGCGGCATGGACGAATGTGGGATGGACAGCCATGGACACCTCCAGCGTCACGATCATCGGGCCCTGAAAGCACCGTAGTGCCCGGTCTCATATCCCACCACGTGCACTGCACACACTTGGTCACCGACGTGCCAAGACGGTGAATTGCGTGGGGCAGATCCTGGGTCTAGACTCGCCTCATGCGACCGCATCCGCCCCGATTCGGGGATCTGCTGCGCCACCATCGTCGTGCGCTACCGTTAAGCCAGGAGGCGCTGGCCGAGCGCGCCGGGGTGAGCACGCGCGCCATCAGCGACCTGGAACGGGGCGCCCGGCAGCACCCGTATCGCGAAACGGCGACCCTGCTCGCGGATGCGTTGGCGCTCGGCGGGAGCGCCCGATCGGCGTTCTTGGCCGCGGCTCGTCGTCCTCTCCCATCGATTGGCGTGGCGACGCACACGGACCGCGACACCCACCTCCCCAGACCGCTGGCGAGCCTGATTGGCCGCGAGGTGGAGCAGCACGAGATCGTGTCGCTGCTGCGTGACGATCGCTGTCGCCTGCTCACGCTGGCTGGGACCGCCGGCGTGGGCAAGAGCCGCCTCGCCGTGGCGGTCGCCGCCGAGGTGGGCGATGCCTTCCGCGATGGCGTCGTCTATGTCGATATGGCGCCGGTGACCGAGCCGTCGCAGGTCGTGGCGGCACTCGCCGCCGCCCTTGGGCTCGTCGATCAGGGCGCCATCCCGCTGGTGGAGGCCGTACGCCGCCGGCTGAGCCCGCGGCAGCTGCTCATGGTGCTGGACAACTTCGAGCACCTGCTCCCGGCCGCGCCCGTGCTGAGCGACCTCCTGCAAACCGCCCCGGACGTGCAGGCCCTCGTGACGAGTCGTGCCGTGCTGCGCCTGCGCGGCGAACGCGAGTACCCGCTCGCCCCGCTGCGCACCCCCGATCCCGGCACGATGCCGCGGCTGGAAGATCTCGGCGACTGGGGGGCGATCCACCTCTTCGTGGACCGCGCGTGCGCCGTGCAGTCCGGCTTCCGGCTCACGCTTGAGAATGCTTCCGACGTGGTCGCGATCTGCCAGCGGCTCGACGGGCTGCCGCTGGCCATTGAATTGGCGGCGACGCGGGCGAGGCTCCTGACGCCGTCCAGCCTTCTAGCGCGGCTCGAGCGACGCCTCCCGCTGCTGACGGCCGGTCTGCGCGACGCCCCGGCGCGCCAACGGACCCTGCGAGCGGCCATCGCCTGGAGCTACGACCTGCTTGATTCCCAAGAGCAGGCGCTGTTTCGGTGCTTGGCGGTCTTTGCTGGGGGGTGGACGCTGGAGGCGGCGGAGGCCGTCGGCGCCGGCAACGGCGTTCGCGACGTCTTCGCCGCCCTCGCCGCGTTGGTCGAACAGAGTCTCGTCGTCCGGGATGACGCGGCGCCCGTTTCCCGCTACCGCTTCCTTGAAACCATCCGCGAATACGCCCTCGATCAGCTGTTGGCTGCCGGCGAGGAAGAATGCGTCCGACGCTCCCACCTGCAGTACCTGCTTCGGCTCGCCCGGGAGAACGACCTGGAACGGCTCGATGCGGGAGTGGGCACGCGGCTGGCGCGCCTGCAAGCCGAGGAGGGCAATCTGCGTGCCGGCATCGCGTGGGCCCTGGAACACGATCCCGAGTCTGCGGCGGCGGTGCTGGCCGAGTTGGACTTTTTCTGGTTCCTCAGCGACCGGCTCCTCGAGGGTCGCAACCTGCATGAGCGGGTGCTCGGCGCGGGCGCCGCGGTGACCCGACCGGAACGGGCGCGGATCCTGCAGCAGGCGGCCTGGCTCGCCGACTACGCCGGTGACTTCGCGCAGGCGGAGCCCTTGGCCGATGCCGCGCACGCACTCGCGGACCAACTGGGTGATCGCCGTACGGTGGCCCACGCGCGGCTGTCCCAGGCCGGCGTCGCCGTCAGCCGGGGTGCTGTCGTCCAGGCGACCGCGGCGTTCGACGAGGCGCTCACCCAGTTCGAAGCCCTTGGCGACCCGTGGGGCGTGGTCATGTGCCTGACCGGCCGTGGGGTTGCCGCCCTGGGCTGGGGCGAGGCCCAAGCGGCGGCGGCGTGCTTCGAGCAGGTCGGCGCCATTGTGGTCGCCCATGAATTACCCAGCCACTATCACGCCCACTATCTGGGCAACCTGGCCGCTGCCTATGGCTCGCTGGGGCGGCACGAGGCGGCCATGGAAGCGTGCCTGGCCGCGATGCGGTACGGGAACGACGCCGCCCGAGGCTCCACTTTGGCGATGAGCCGCCTCGCCTTTGCCCGCCTCCTGCTCGATCACGGGGAGATCGAGCAGGCCATCGCGCGCGGCGCGGAAATCGCCGAGAGTCTTCAGAACCTGTGGGAGGTCGGGGACCGCTGGAACCTGGTCGAGGCCCTGGAGGTGGCCGCCTCGGTGATGGCGGCGGGTGACCAAGCCGCCCCCGCGGCGCGATTGCTCGGCGCTGCCGCTGCCCTCCGGGAGGCAATGCCGTATCCGGTCGGGGTCGGCGAGCGCGCCAGGATGGACGGCTTGGTGTCAGAGATCGCCGCGGCGCTCGGGGAGTCGCCATTCAGGCGGGCCTGGACCTTCGGCCGGGCGCGGCCTCTGGGCGACCTCGTGACCGAGGCCCAAGGGTTGCTGGCGACGCGGGCGCGCTAGCGCTCGCGGGGGCGACGAGCGGCGCCATCCCAACGAGGCGGGATCCGGATGACGCGCTTCGTGTCCCTGATTCCCATACCGGGATCAGTCCAGAGGATCGGCGCCAGCTCTGGCATGGGGAGGCATGATGCCCATTCGCACCGCGCTGACTGCCGCCTTTGCTTGGACGTTCCCAAGGAAAGGAATGACGCTCAGCCGAGCATATCCGGTTGGGGTCGCGCATCACTCGATCCCCGCCACGCGCAGCACCCTTCGCATCCGTTCCGCCGCGCACTCCGGGTCCTGGAGCAGGTTCGCCTCGTTCGCCAGAACGAAGAGGCGCGCGAGGTGCGCGATGGAGCGGAACCCCTCGGCCCCGCCGACCATGCGGACGTGCGATTGATGGCCATTGAGGTAGGCCATGAAGACGACGCCGGTTTTGTAGAAGCGAGTCGGCGCGCCGAAGAGATGGTGGGCGAAGGGGAGGGTCGGGGCGAAGATGGCCTCGTACGTTGCGAGGTCGCCCGCGTCCAGGGCATGAAGCGCGGCGGATGCGGCGGGGGCGATGGGATCGAAGATGCCGAGCAGGGCGTCGCTGTGATGATCGCCGTCGCCGCGGATCAGATTGGGGTAGTTGAAATCGTCGCCGGTGTACATGCGCACCCCCGCCGGCAGCCAGCGGCGCAGGGCGATTTCTCTCTCGTCGTCGAGCAGCGAAAGCTTGATGCCGTCGATCTTCGCCGCGTGGCGCCGGATGAGATCGGCGCAGACGTCGGTGGCGCGGTCGAGGTCGGCATCGCCCCAGTAGCCGCGCAGGGCCGGGTCGAACATGTCGCCCAGCCAGTGCAGGATGACGGGCTGCCGCACCTGGGCCAGGATGCGGTCGTAGACGGCTGCGTACTCCTCGGGGCCGCGGGCGATCGCGGCCACGGCGCGGCTGGCCATCAGGATCACGCGCGAGCCCTGCTCTTCGACAAAGCCGATCTGCTCCTCGTAGGCGCGGGCGACATCATCGAGCGTCTGCGCAGCGCCGGGTTCGAGATGATCGGTCCCCGCCCCGCACGCGATGACCGCGCCGGGGGTGGCGCGGGCTGCCGCGGCCGAGCGCCGGATCAGCTCTTTGGCCGTCTCCCAGCCGAGGCCCATGCCGCGCTGGGCGGTGTCCATGGCCTCGGCCACGGCGAGGCCGAGCGACCAGAGGTGATGCCGGTAGGCGAGGGTCGCCTCCCAATCGAGCTGGGCATCGGCGACGGGGTCGGTATCGGCGAAGGGATCGGCCACGACGTGCGCGGCGGCGTAGGCGACCCGCGATTGGATTGGCCCATCGGCCGCGGGCCAGGGGGTGTGAGCGGTTGGGGTGTAGGTGATGACGGTGCGGTTGACGGCGGGGAGGCGGAGGGCATTCATGGGGTTAGATCCTTTCTGAACAGGGTTCTGGCGTGGCATTTGCCCTCACCCCAACCCCTCTCCCACTGCGGTGAGCTGACAGGGGGAGGTATTGCGAAAACCCTGCCCCCGTTGCGCAAGACCCTCACCCCAACCCCACTCCCTGTGCGCAGGGAGAGGGGCGTATTGTCGTGTGCGAGGCAGCGTTTCGTGCCTCCCTCCCCTTGTCAGAGCGCATTCTGACAGGGGGCGGCGCCGCGAATGGGCTGCTTCCGCGGTACGAACCACTCACCTGCACCGGCCACCCTCCCAGTCCCCAGCCATCGCGGAGGGCGGACGCGGCACCCGGTCGTGCCGGGCGGCAAAGATTGCCAACATTGCCAACTTTGCCAACTCTGGGGGTGGGGTGGGGTGGCGAAGTTTCCGTCACCCCGTCAGCTCCCGCACGAGCGGCGCACGATCAGCGCGGGGGGCAGGGTGATCTGCTGCACGGGGCCGGCGCCCTGGCTCTCGATGCGGTCGAGGAGGAGCTGGACGGCGATCCTGCCAAGCTCGGCGGTGCGGCCATCGACGGTGGTCAGGGGGACGGCGGCGACGCGGGCGAAGGCGATGTTGTCGAAGCTGACCAGCGCCAGATCGTCGGGGATGGCCCAGCCGACCTGCTGGGCCGCTTCGAGCACGCCTAATGCCATGACATCGCTGCCGACGAAGAGGGCGGTCGGGCGCTCTCTGACGTGGAAGAGCCCGAGCGCGCCGCGGAAGCCGGCATCGGCGCCCGACTCGGTGAGCACCACCCAGCGGGGATCGATGGGCAGGCCGTGCGATGCCATGGCATGGCGGTAGCCGAGGAGGCGCTCGCGGAAGGCGACGACCGCGGTCGGGCCTCCCAGGTAGCCGATGGCGCGGTGACCGAGCCGGATGAGATGCTCGGTAGCCATGATCGCCCCGGCATGGTTATCCGGCGCCACGTAGTCGGCGGCGACCCCCTCGACGTGGCGGCTGACCATCACGATCTTGTCGCCTCGCTCGACCAGGCGGTTCAGCTCGGCGCTATCGACGCGGGCCGAGGCGAAGAGGATGCCGTCGACCCGCTTGCGGCGCAGCTCGTGGGCGAGGGCGGCCTCGCGCGCGGCGTCGCCGCCGGTGCTGACCAACAGCAGATCGTAGCCCCGCTTCGAGGCTTCATCGTCGATGGCGGCGACGAGATCGGGGTAGAAGGGGTTGGTGATGCTGGGAATCACCACCGCCAGCGAGCCGGTGCGGTTCGTGACCAGACTCCGCGCCAGCGGATTCGGACGGAAGTCGAGCGCGGCGATCGCCTCGCTGATGCGCGCCGCGGCGCTCTCCGACACGTAGGGAACGCCGTTGAGATGCTTCGAGACGGTCGTCTTGGAGACCCCGGCGCGGCGCGCCACGGCATCGATGGTGACGGCTTTCGCGCCGCGCGGCCGGCCGTTTGCCACATCGCTCACGAGCCTTTGCGCCGCCGCCACTGATCGACGAAGACGGCCACGATGATCACCGCGCCGACGGCGACCTGCTGATAGAAGGAAGGAACGTTGTTCAGCGTCAGCCCATTCTGTAGCGAGCCCATGATCAACGCGCCGACGACCGTGCCGAGGATGCTCCCCTGCCCGCCGGAGAGGCTGGCCCCGCCCATCACGGCGGCGGCGATGGCGTTCAGCTCGTAGCCGGTGCCGGAGATCGGCTCGGCGGCCCCCAGCCGCGCGGTCAGGATCAGCGCGGCCACCCCGGCCAGCAGGCCGGAGATCATGTAGACGCTGATCAGGCGGCGCTGCACGTTGATGCCGCTCAGGCGCGCCGCCTCGTCGTTGCCGCCGATGGCGATCACCTGCTGCCCGAACGGGGTGTAGTGGAGGGTGAAGTAGGCCAGGATGGCGATGAGCGCGGTGATCAGCACGGGGATCGGCACGCCGAGCAGGCGGCCGGCGATGAGTGCCTTGAACTCCGGAGGCACGCCGTAGACCGGCGTCCCCTGGCTGTAGATCAGCACGAGGCCGCGCAGCAGGCTCATGGTGCCGAGCGTGACGATGAAGGGCGGAAGCTGTCCTTTCGTGATCAGCAGGCCGTTGAGCGCGCCGGCGAGCACCCCGCAGCCGAGCCCGGCCACGATCGCCAGCGGAATCGTCACCCCCCGCGCCATGAGGTCGGCGGTGAGGTAGGCGGCGATGGCCACGATCGAGCCGACCGAGAGGTCGATGCCGGCGGTGATGATAACGAGGGTCATGCCGATAGCCAGCACCGCGGTGATCGACGACTGCAACGCCACGTCGAGCAGGTTGTCGACGCGGATGAAGGCCGGGTTGAGCCAGGCGAAGACGGCGCACAGGATCAGAAAGCCGATGATGATCCCCGACTCCCGCCCGAACAGCGCGCCGAAATTCCGCCGTGCCGTCCGTTCCGGCGTTGCCGCGTCAGTCGTTACCGCCATAGTCCCTCCGTTGGGTCATAGGGTGATGGGGTGATTGGGTGATAGGGAGAGACGGCAAGACGGCGAAAACGGCCGATAGCCGATAGCCGATAGCCGATAGCCCATCCCTATCACCCCATGACCCTATCACCCCATCACCCTCGTCCCATCGCCGCCTGCACGATGCGTTCTTCCGTCGCGTCTGCCCGCGCGCATTCATCGACGATGCGGCCGCCGCGCATCACCGCGATGCGGTCGCTCAGGCCAAGAATCTCCGGCAGCTCCGAGGAGATGAGCAGAATGGCGGCGCCGGCCCGGGCCAGGCGATCGATCAGGGTGTAGATCTCCACCTTGGCCCCCACGTCGATGCCGCGCGTCGGCTCGTCGAGGATGAAGACCGAGGCGTTGTCGCCCAGCCACTTGCCGAGGACGACCTTCTGCTGGTTGCCGCCGCTGAGCTGCATCGCCAGGCGGCGCACGTCGGGCGGCCGCATCTGCACGTCGCCGACGAGCTTCTGGGCGACCGTGCGGCGGCGCCGCGTGTTGAGAATGCCCCAGCGCGCCAGTTTCGGCAGGATGGGCAGGGTGATGTTGGCCTCGATCGGCATGCCCAGCACGAGGCCCTGCCCCTTGCGGTCCTCCGGAACGTAGGCGATGCCCGCGTTCGCGGCGTCCTCGGGCGTGCGGATGCGCACCTCTTTCCCGGCGAGGAACACTCGCCCGGCGGTCATGGGGTCGGCGCCGATGATCACCCGCGCCAGCTCCGAGCGCCCCGCCCCAACCAGCCCGGCCAAACCGAGTACTTCCCCTTTGCGCACGGTCAGCGAGATGTCGTGCAGCACGCCGGTGCTGCTGATCCCTTCGACCCGAAGCGCCTCATCGCCCGGCTCCAGATGCTCGCGTTTGGCGAATTCGGACGGCTCGCGGCCGACCATCATGCGCACGATCTGATCGCGCGACGCGGCGGCGATCTCGACCGTGCCGGCCAGCTCGCCGTCGCGCAATACGACAGCGCGATCGCAGATGTGAAACAGCTCTTCCAGATGATGCGAGATGTAGATCACCCCCACCCCCTCATCGCGCAGGGAGCGGGTCACCCGGAAGAGATCGTCCGTTTCGGTCGCGGTCAGCGACGAGGTGGGCTCGTCCATGATGACGATGCGCGCCCCGCTGGAAACGGCGCGGGCGATCTCGATCATCTGGCGGATGGCCAGCGGAAAGCGGGCGACGGGGCGATCGACGTCGATGGCGAGATTGAAGCGGGCCAGGATCGCGCGGGCCTCGGCGCGGGCGCGCCGCCAGTCGAGGACAGCGCCACCGAGGGTCAGCTCGCGGCCCATGAAGAGGTTCTGCACGGCGCTGAACTGGGGCACGAGGGCGAGTTCCTGGTGGATCATGGCGATGCCAAGATCGCGCGCGTGGCGGGGATCGGCGATCTGCACGAGTTGCCCGAGCAGGCGGACCTCGCCGCTATCGGCCAGAATGGCCCCGGAGAGGACCTTCATCAGGGTGCTCTTGCCGGCGCCGTTCTCGCCGACCAGGGCCAGCACCTCCCCGGCGCGCAGCTGCAGATCGATCCCCCGCAGCGCCTGCACGCCGGGGTAGCTCTTAGTGATGCCGGTCATTTCGAGGAGCGGTGGGTGGTGCATGGTTGTTGGGTGATAGGGTGATAGGGTGATAGGGTCATAGGGAGGACGGAGGACGGAGGACGGAGGACGGAGGACGGAAGACGGGGCCGACAGCCGATAGCCCGTGTCACCTATCACCCTATCACCCCATCACCCCATCACCCCATCTCCCACTCGGCTACGACGCCGGAAAATACTCGTCGACGTTGTCGGCGGTGATCAGCTCCTGCTGGGAGACGACCGTGCCCGGCACGTCCTGCCCCTCCAGCAGACGGATCGCCACTTCGAGCGCGGTGCGGCCCATTTCATACGGGAAGGAGGCGATGGTGGCCTGCATGTTGCCATCGCGCACCGACTGGATGGCGTCGGGCACGCCATCGGTGCCGACGACGATGATCTCGCCCTGCTTGCCGGCGTTGGCGACAGCCTCGGCCACGCCGAGGGCCATGGTGTCGTTGTTGGCGTAGAACGCCTTGACGTCCGGGTTGGCGCGCATGATGTTGGCGGCGGCGTCGAGCGCCTTGAGGCGGTCCCAGTCGCCGGGCTGGCTGGCGACCAGCTCGAGGCCAGCGGTTTCGCCGACCGTGGTCGAGTAGCCCTCGATCCGCTGCTGGGCGGCCGGGGAGCCGGCCTGGCCCTCGATCTGGGCCACCTGGCCGCCGTCGGGGAGCTGCGCGGCGATGTACTCGGCGGCCATCACGCCCATCTCGCGGTGATCGCCGCCGACGAAGACGTCGGCATCGACCTTGGCATCATCGACGTTGATGAGCGGGATGCCCGCTTCGACCACGCGGTCGAGGAAGGGCTGCAGGTTGGAGCTGCTGAGGGGGGAGACGGCGAAGGCGTCGCACTCTCCCTGCAACATGGCCTCGGCGATGGCGAGCTGGCCGGTGAGGTCGGCCTCGTCGCGGCTGGCCTGGACTTCGACCTCGACGCCGTACTCCTTGGCGGCGTCCTCATACCCTTTCTTCATCTGCTGCCAATGCTCGTTGATGAGCGTCTTCTCGATGGCGCAGATCTTCCAGGGCTGGCTGGGGGCGGGCACCGGGCCGAGCGTTTGCTCCAGCTCGACGGCGGTGGCGCGGTCGGCAGCGGCCTCCGGAGTGGCGTCCTGCGCGGCGGCAGCTGACGAGAGGAGGACCATGGCCGGAACGATCAGGGCCGTGGATAGGCGGGCGATCATGCTGCGTTGCATTGGGGGTTCCTTTGCGCTTGCGGTTTCGCGGATACGAGCGTCGTTGGCCGCTGGCCTAGAGTCAGCGGCGGATATGGGGCGTCATCAGGTCATGCAAGCTCCTTTCATGAAGGACATCGTGCAGACCAATGGAGATTCCAGGCGCGGAAAGAGCCCTCACCCCTGCCCCTCTCCCACTGCGCTGGGAGAGAGGCAGGCATTGCAAAAAGGCTGCTCCCGTCGCGCAAAACCTTCACCCCAAACCCCTCTCCCTGTGCGCAGGGAGAGGGGCTTATTGTCTCGTGAAAGGCGGTGTTTCGGGCATACCTCCCCCTGTCAGAGTGCGCTGAGCGAGGGGTTCTTGCTTTGGGAAGATGCATGGTTCCAGGAACAAGATGTAGCGAAAAACTCGACGCGATGCGGAAACTCTCCCCTCGCCCAGCGCACTGGGAGAGGGGCTGGGGGTGAGGGAAAACGCCA
>JBBRVX010000110.1:0-17173 GCA_038246475.1 Thermomicrobiales bacterium
ACCGTTCAGCTCGCTCTGTCGCTCGGATTCGAGATCGTGCAGGCCAGGACTCGCCTGTGGAAGAGTGTGCAACTGGTGGTGGCGCGTCCTCCCCAGGTCCCTCATGCTAATCTCGGGCAAGGAGATTCGCGAATGGAGAGGCGCCGCAATGTCGATCGCTGAAGAGACGGAACCCGTAACCGGACCCGCGATTTCGTTCCAGGATGTGCTCGCCGCGGCCGAGCGGCTGGGCGGGGTGGCTCATCGCACGCCGGTGATGACGTCGAAAACGCTCAATGACCTGACCGGCGCCACCGTGTACCTGAAGGTCGAGACATTTCAACGCATTGGCGCCTTCAAGTTCCGCGGCGCCTACAACGCGATCGCGGCGCTCGACGCGGAGACGCGGGCGCGAGGCGTGGTGACGAACTCGTCGGGGAATCACGCCCAGGCGGTGGCGCTTTCCGCGAAGCTGTTCGCGATTCCGGCGACGATCGTCATGCCGAACGATGCGCCGCCGGCCAAGATCGCGGCGACGCGCGGCTACGGGGCGGAGATCGTCTTTTACGATCGGTACAGCGGCGATCGGGTCGCCATCGCGAATCAGGTGGCGGCCGATCTTGGAGCGACGGTGATCCCGCCGTACGACCACCCCTATGTGATGGCCGGCAATGGCACCACCGCGCTGGAGCTGCTGGAGGAAGTGGGCGAACTCGATCTCCTGCTGGTTTGCCTGGGCGGGGGCGGCCTTCTTTCCGGCTGCGCCACGGCGGCGAAAGCGCTCTATCCAAACATCGAGATATGGGGGGTCGAACCGGCCGCGGGCGATGACTGGGCGCAATCGTACGCGGCGGGGAAGCGGATTCCCCTCACCGCCGTGCCGCGCACGATCGCCGACGGACAGCAGACCGAAGCGCCAGGGCTTCTTACCTGGCCGACCGTGCGGCCATTGGTGAAAGGGATCGCCACCGTTACGGATAACGAGATTCGCGACACCATGCAGTTCCTTTTCGAGCGGATGAAACTGGTGGTGGAGCCGAGCGGAGCGTCGGCGCTGGCTGCCCTGACGACCGGGAAGGTCGATGGGCGGGGCAAGCGTGTCGGGGTGACCATTTCTGGCGGGAATATTGGCATCGAGGGATTTTGCAGGATCATCAGTCAACGGGATCCAGAATAGAATCCCGCGATCGCATCTTCGCGGTATCCTGATAGTGATAACGGACGGACACGATTTCTCGAAAAGCGAGGGTCATAACGGATGGCGGAATGGACCGGCCGCAAACGAACGATCAACAGCTTCCCCCTCATCGGCGAGCCTCCGGTCGGGGCGGCATCTGACCTTGTGCCTTCGCGACCCAGAGCACCGGGGGCAACCGATTCACCACAACTCCCCGGCACCACGCCTGATACCCCTGATCTCCCGGGCCGGAGCCGCGGCAGCTTGCCACCCCTGCGCGGCAATCGGCGGCCCCTCACCGAATATGGGACGGCGCAGCGGCTGCTGGGTCTCTTCACGCCGCGACCTGACGCCGATCTCGTCGCGGCGGATTGGGAACAGGGCGATTCGGCCCAGGAAGAGCAGCGCAAAGCCGACACGTCGCTTCTAACCCCGGAGAGACCCCTCGCGGGGCATGGGCTCGGACTCGGCCGCTCAGCGCCGGCGCTTGCCCCGGAGGTGCTGGAAGCGATTGGCGACGACACGACCGAGGTTTCGCTGCAGGTGGCGGAACCCACGCAAAGCGGTAGCGCGGAAGCGACGGCGAGCCCCGTGCAGGCGGCAACAGCCCCAGTAACGGATGCGGCAACAGCAACGGGATCGGTTCCAGGCGACGGCACCGCGACGTGTGCGCCTGGCTACCCCGTCAAGGGCAATGCCCAGTCAATGATCTATCATGCCGTGGGCTCCCGCTGGTACGAGCAAACCATTGCGGAAATCTGTTTTGCATCCGTCGAAGCCGCCGAGGCGGCTGGATTCCGCCCGGCAAAGGGCCAGTAGGACGGTCCGAGGATTCAGCCGCCGCGCCGACGATTCCGCGTGGCGGGACGATTCGATGCGGCTACACTAGGCCCGAAACAGGAGTGCCGGAAGCATCCGGGGTGAGCTTGGCACGCCTCGCGTTCGCTCAACCTACGCTCTGGCTCGGGGATCGGGTTTACGGAGTCTGAATGTCCCGATTATACCGGTTCGCGCTCGCAACCGTCGTTGCCACCCTTGCGCTCATCGCGTTCGGAAGCATTGCTCGCCTGCATCCGGCGGGATCAGGCTGCGGCAATGACTGGCCTCGTTGCAACGGAAGTTGGCTCCCTACCCTGGCCTGGGGGCCGCTGGTCGAATACATCCACCGCGGCCTGGCTTTCAGTGTCCTCGCGCTTTCCCT
This sequence comes from Thermomicrobiales bacterium, assembly GCA_038246475.1. Classification (GTDB taxonomy): domain Bacteria; phylum Chloroflexota; class Chloroflexia; order Thermomicrobiales; family UBA6265; genus JACCXM01. The sequence continues at coordinate 2,358 of JBBRVX010000110.1, forward strand.
GGCAACGATGCTCACCGCGCTGGCCGCCCGTGAAACGCCGGGAGCGATTCGCGCCCTCGCTGTCGCCGGCTTCGTCGCCATCATTGGGCAGAGCCTGATGGGGGGGCTGGCGGCCGTCTGGAGCGCGCCAGCGATCATCGCCATGCTGCATTTGACCATGGCGATGCTCTTTGTGGGCATCGCCGTGGCCACGCTGGCCGCAACCGCGGCGCACCGCGGCGCGCCGCTCTGGCTGGCTGACCTCGGCAGAGGGTCGCTGGGCGCCGCCGACCGCCCCCTGGCCATCATGGCAACGGTTGGCGCGGCCATCGCCCTGATGCTGCTGATCTTTGGCGCGGCGACCAGCGCGACCGGCGCCTACGCCTGCGCGACCTGGCCCCTCTGCGTGGATGGAGCGAGCACCGCGCCAGCGGACGCGGTGATTCACCTTGGCTACCGCGCCACAGCGCTCCTGGGCACGTTGGCGACCGCGGCTACCGCGTTCCTGGCCTGGTGCCGCGGCGCCCGTTTGACGATCGTGCGTCTGGCGCTGCTCGCGTTGGCGCTGGTGGTTATCCAGAGCAGTATGAATGCGATATCGACCGGCCTCGGCGATCCATCCTGGACGTCGGCTCCCCAGCTCCTGATCGCCACGCTGATCTGGATGGCGATGCTGGGCGTAACGCTGGGAGCATGGGGCCCTCGGCCAGAGCGGGCCGTCACGCCTCGAATGTCGCCAACGGCGTCCAGTTCGAGCGGGTCAGGCGTTGCCAAGGCGATGGCGGCGCCATCCGCCGCGAACGGCGCGCTGGCTCTGACCGCGACAAACCCGGCGCTCGTCTTCGAGCTTCCCCTTTCGAGACTGGCACAAATGCGCCGCATCGTCAGTGATTATGTCGCGCTGGCGAAGCCGGGGATCATGACCCTTCTCTTGACGACCACGTTCTGCGCCATGCTGATGGCCGAGCGCGGCCTGCCCCCCTTCTGGTTGATCGCGGTGACGTTGCTTGGCGGAGCGCTCGCTTCGGGTGGGGCGAGCGCCCTGAACTGTTATCTCGATCGGGACATCGATGGGCAGATGTCGCGCACCAGGGACCGCGCCATCGTCGCCGGCCGGGTGACGCCCGGCTCCGCGCTGCTCTATGGACTCACCCTGTCTGTCGCCGCCATCCTGCTGCTGGGCTTCTTCGTCAACTGGACGGCGGCGATCCTGGCGCTGGCCGGAAATCTCTTCTACGTGATCGTGTATACAAAGCTGCTGAAGCGGGCGACGCCATACAACATCGTCATTGGCGGGGCGGCGGGCGCCGTGCCGCCGTTGGTGGGCTGGGCGGCGGTCACCGGAACTCTGTCACCCCTCGCCTGGGGCCTCTTCGCTATCATCTTTGCCTGGACGCCGCCCCATTTCTGGGCGCTGGCGTTGCTGAAGCAGGGCGAGTACACGCGGGCCTCGGTGCCGATGCTGCCGGTGGTGCGTGGCGAGGCGGAGACCCGGCGGCAAATCCTGATCTACACGGTGGCGCTCTTCGCGGTCTGCGTGGCGTTGACCCCGCTTGGGTTCGCCGCGATCTATCTTATTGCCGCGATTCTGCTCAACGGCATCTTTCTCGGATATGCGATCTGGCTCTTTCGTGATCCGAGCAAGAAGCTCGCCCGGCAGATGTTTTTTTACTCGCTCTGGTATCTGGCGCTCCTTTTTGCCGCCGCGGTCGTGGACCGTGTGCTGATCGGATAGCCGTCAACGATAGTTTGCCAGGCACGCGAGGGGCGAGCCCTCGCGTGGTACGCTCCTGAACCTGGAATCCCTCCCGGCTCCGACCGGGAGGTATTGTTTGATTGAGGGGGCGCCGCGGCACTCGTGTTCGAATCACTTTCCGCCGTTCTCAGCATCATCATCATCGACCTGGTTCTTTCGGGAGACAATGCGGTCGTCATTGGCATGGCCGCGCGCAGCCTCTCGCCAGAGAATCGGCGCAAGGCGATCATCTTTGGCGGGGCCGGCGCGATCGGCCTGCGCATCATCTTTACCGCCCTGGCGACCGTGCTGCTCGGCATTCCTGGTCTCCAGGCTGCCGGTGGAATGCTCCTCTTTTACATCGCCTTCAAGCTGATTCGTCCCCATGGCGACGACGGGCAAAACAATATCAAGGAAGCGGGCACGTTACGAGAGGCGATCCGGACCATTGTGCTTGCCGACGTGGTCATGAGCCTGGATAACATCCTGGCGGTTGGCGGCGCGGCGCACGGGAATATCGAGCTGCTGATCTTTGGGCTCCTGCTCTCCATCCCGATCATTCTGTTCGGGAGCGAGCTGGTGGCGCGGCTGCTGGGGCGCTTTCCGGGGTTTCTCTATGTGGGGGTCTTCGTTCTCATTCACGCGGCGGTGGCGATGGTGCTGCATGATCCCAGCGTTTCCCATCTCTTTAACACGAATCTTCTTCAGGAGCTGCTCATCTCCGTGGCGATTACCGGGATCATCATCGGCATCGTGAAGTGGCTGGAACGCTCTCGGGCCGCGCGCAAGGGCGCCTTGGTGTAAGACGCTTCCCTGTAGTTCGGAATGCGGGTGAACAGGTGGTGGCGCGCAAAGCGCTCAGCTCAACCTCCACCCGCAAGCGGGCGCCCGGCCCTGTGCGCAGGGAGAAGGGGAGGTATGCGGGGAAACGCCGCTCCCGTCGCGCAAAACCCTCACCCCCAACCCCTCCCTTCCCCTAGCCCCGTCGGGCCGGGAGAGGGGCTTATTGTCGTCTGCAGAGCGGCATTTCTGGCATACCCCCTGTCAGGCTGTGCGCAGGGAAAGGGGCTTATTGTCGCGTCCAGGGGCATTTGTGGCAGCCCTCCCCGGTTGGCCTGCGCGCAGGGAGAGAGGAGCGTGGCGGCGCGCGGGGGCGGAGGCCACGGATCGGGTTAGGGGGACCGGCGTGGGGACTTCATCTCCCTATGATGTGCTCAAGGTGTTCAAGGGAATCACGATGGGGTTGGGCGATCGCCTTTGCCGTTGCGGGCCCTGCGGCTACGGGTACGCGTCGATCTTCAACTGCATTCCGGGCCCTTCCCAGCCTTGGTTGACGCCCGAACGGGCGAATGAATCCGTGCAGGAAACGCGGACGTAAGCCATCCGAGGGCATCACTTCGAGTGAACCCGGTGCTCTCCCAGAGCCCGTGGAGCGCCGCACACGCTCCACCCTCCCCTTCCCACACGAACCCGGCCAAAGGGCCGGGTTCGTGTATTTCGGCCATGGGCTATGGGCTATCAGCTATCCGTCTTCCGACACCCGTGACCCGTTACCCGTCATCCCTAGCCCCCTATCCCCCTCGTCTTGTCACCCGTCACTCGCGTGACGGCCGAGGCCGGCGGGAGGAGTGGATTGCCGGAAGAGGCCGGTGACGGCGATGAGGGTCAGGAGGTAGGGGAGGGCGATGATGATGTCCTGGGAGATGGGCAGATCGAGCGCCTGGACCTGATAGCGCAGGGCCTGGGCGAACCCGAAGAGGAGCGCCGCGCCCATGGTGGCCCAGGGCATCCAGTTGCCAAAGATCACCGCCGCCAACGCGATAAACCCCCTGCCGGCGGTCATGTTGGTGGAGAACTGGGAGAGATCCCCGATGGAAAGGTAGGCGCCGCCGAGAGCGGCCAGGACCGACGAGGCGATGACCATCGCGTAGCGATAGCGGGCCACATCGATGCCCACGCTTTCCGCCGCCGCCGGGTTCTCGCCACAGGCGAGGACGCGCAAACCGGGCTTGGTCTTGAACAGAAACCAGTGGGTGAGCGGCACGAGCAGATAGGCGACAGGGAGCAGCACATTCATCCCCGCGCCAATGGTGGGCAGGCGCTGCACGGAAGGCGAGCCGCCCGCTTGCCCCCAGATCTGTTCGGTCAGGAACGAGGTCAGCCCCAACCCCAGGAGCACGATGGCCGTCCCGGCCACGATCTGATCGGCCTTCAAGGAGACGGTCCAGAAGGCGAAGATGGCGCCGCCGACCACTCCACTGAGGATGGCAACCAGGAGACCCACGAACGGATTCCCGGAAAACCAGGCCCCGGCAACCGCGGCAAACGCGCCCATCAGCATGAAGCCTTCGAGGGCGATGTTCGTGACCCCCGAGCGCTCGGAAAGAAGCCCTCCCATCGCGGCGAAGACGAGCGGCGCCGCCGACCGCAAGGTGGCGGTGAGGAGCGCGACGGAGAAGAACCCTAGCAGCGCGTCCAGAGGTTGCCTCCCACCAACTAGATCGTACGCGGCGGAGGCGGTGGCTCCACCAAAGGATCACCCGCTTCGGCCGCGGCCCGGTCGCGAGTCATGCCGCGAGCATGGGCAGCTTGCCGTTTTGCCTGCCGGAACTGCTGGACCACGGCCAGCGCGGAAACCGAGAGGATGACGAAGCCGAGGAGCACGTAGACAATGTCGCGAGAGATGCCGGCCGTGTTCTGCATCTTCGTTGCGCCCGAGGCCAGCGCGCCGAAGAGCAAACCGGAGAGGATGACGCCAAAGGGCTGATTGCGACCGACCAGGCCCACGGCGATGGAGGTGAAGCCGAGACCGAGCGCCACATTGTAGAAGCGCCCTTGCAGGCCAAGGGCGTCGACCGCCCCGCCCAGACCGGCCAGGAGGCCACTGAGGAGCATCGCCAGCGCGATGGTGCGGCCCCAGGAGATACCGGCGTAGGCGGAAGCCCCGCGGCTAAGGCCCACCGCGCGAATCTTGTAGCCAAAGACCGTGCGATAGAGGAGATACCAGACAATTGCCGCGGCCAGCAGCGCAATGAGAATGCCCGCGTGCAAGCGCGTGCCCTCCAACAGCTTCGGCAGCCGGGCGCTATCGAGCGCGGGCAGGGTCGCCTGGAGCGCGGGGTTGACGAGCGGAAAGTGTTCCTGGCCGATGACCACCGTGCTGATGCGATAGGCCAGATAGTTGAGCATGATGGTGGTGATCACCTCATGCGCGCCGGTCCGCGCCTTGAGAAAGCCAGGGACGAAGCCCCAGATGCCCCCGGCGACCATCGCCGCCAGCATCGCCATGGGGAGGTGGATGAAGATCGGCAGCCCTGTATCCCAGGCTCCGGCCAACCCCGCGCAGAGGCCGCCCATCACCATCTGCCCTTCGAGGCCGATGTTGAACATCCCCGCGCGGGAGGCGACGGCGAAGGCGAGGCCACCAAGGATCAATGGCGTGGCCATGACGAGCGTTTCGGCGAGCGCCTTTTGCCCGCCAAACGCGCCCTGAAATAGCGCTTCATAGGCGGGGATGGGGTTTTCGCCGGAGAGCGCGATGACAACTCCCCCGGCGAGCAGCGCGATGCCGACCGCCAGGAGCGACGACATCATCGTCGGCAGTCCGCCAGCGATGCGATCCCGGATGGTCGGCGCGTGTCGATCAGTCGGCGGCGGAGGCGTGCGCATCCAGGGATCGTCCACCCATGAGTAGACCGAGCTCGGTCCGCGTTACCGTGCCACTCAGGAAATCGCCGACGATACGGCCGTCACAGATGACCAGAATGCGATCGCTGAGGTCCAGAATCTCGTCCAGGTCGAAGGAGATCAAGAGGACTCCTCGCCCCTTGTCCCGCTCCGCGACGAGCTGCTTATGGACGAACTCGATGGCTCCGACGTCGAGACCGCGCGTCGGCTGGACCGCCAGCAGCGCGTCTGGTTCGCGGTGCAACTCACGGGCGATGATCAGCTTCTGTTGGTTCCCCCCGGAGAGCGCGCCGGACGCGGTGTCGGGAGAGGGCGCGCGGACGTCGAAAGCCTGCATCAACTTCTCGGTCAGCGCGCGGATGCCGGTGTAGTCGATGCGGCCGCCGTTACTGAATGGCGGCCCATCGGCGTTGCCTAGCAGGACATTCTCGGTGAGTGAAAATGGAAGAACCAGCCCGCGGCCATGGCGATCTTCGGGGATGTAGGAGAGCCCCATGCGGCGGCGTGGATTTGGGCCAGCGGCGGTAACGTCCTGACCCTTCAGCATGACCTTGCCGCGATCTGGATGGCGCAGTCCGGAGAGGACCTCGATCAGTTCCGCCTGACCATTTCCTTCCACTCCGCATATGCCGAGAATCTCGCCGCGCCGAAGCTCCAGGTTGATGCCCCTGAGCGCGGCATGCCCTGCCTTACTCAGGATATGGATATCCTGGGCGGCGAGGACCGGTTCACCGGGGTGGGCAGGCGGCCGGTCGACGTGAAGGGAAACGGCGCGGCCAACCATCATTTCGGCGAGTTCCGGCGCGGTGGTCTCGGCGGTCTCGCGGGCGCCGACGGTGCGGCCGCGATGAATGACCGTCACCCGGTCGCTGATGGCGGCAACTTCACGCAGCTTGTGGGTGATGAAGATGATCGTGTCGCCGCTCTCGCGCAGTCGATTGAGCACGACATAGAGATCATCGACTTCCTGCGGGGTGAGCAGGGCCGTGGGCTCATCGAGAATGAGGGTCTTGCCGCCCTGGTAGAGCGCCCGCAGGATCTCCACGCGTTGCTGCATGCCGACCGGCAGGGTACTGACGATTGCGTCTGGATCGACGTCGAGGCCGTATTGGGAGGCAAGCTCGGCCACCCGTTTGCCGGCCGCCGCGCGATCGAGCGCAATCCCGCTCCCCTCGAAGCCGAGGATGATGTTCTCGGTCACGGTAAAACGGGGAATCAGCATGAAATGCTGATGGACCATGGCCAGTCCGGCCAGAACCGCATCGCGGGCGTTTTCGAACCGCACCAGCTGACCATTGACCAGAATCTCTCCCTCGTCCGGGTGGTAGAGCCCGAAGAGGATGTTCATCAGCGTCGATTTACCGGCGCCGTTTTCTCCCAGGAGGGCGTGAATCTCTCCCTTGCGCACGACAAAATCGATGCCATTGTTGGCAACGACACCAGGGAATCGCTTGACAATTCCCCGCATTTCAATCGCTGGAGCCGCGTCCGGGTTCGTTGGGAGAGACATGGGGTTCCCTGGCGTGGGGGATTGCCTCCCCCGCGCCAGGGCTCTTCCTACGCTACCGGGGTAGCCAGGGATTCGATCGCGACCGGGGTGAAGGCGGCAAGCTCTTCCTCGTCCGCGGGAACGGTGATGACGCCGTCGATGATCGCCTGTTCGTACGCCGCGGCGACATCCAACACCTCTTGCGGCACCGCCGCGTTGGGATTGCCGAGGCCGACGCCCTCTTCGGCCAATCCAAGGGAGACGGCGCCACCCTCGAAGCTGCCATCGACGACCTGTTGCGCGGCGAGGAAGACGGCGGTGTCGACTCCCTTCTCGGAGACGGCGAGCTGATGCTCGGCGCCGAGTTGGCTCTGATCGGCATCGGCGGCAATGACCCAGAAGCCTTCGCCCTTCTCCTTGGCGGCTTCGAACGAGCCGATGCCTGTCTTCCCAGCGACCGGGAAGGCGATATCGACCCCCTGGTTGTACTGCGCCAGGGTTAGCTCCTTGCCGAGCGCGGGATCATCGAAGTTGTCGGCATAGGCCACGACGACTTCAACGTCAGGATTGATCGACTTGGCCCCGGCCTCGAAGCCGACGACGTACCGCACGACCGGCGGGATCTTGATGCCGCCGATGACCCCAAGCTTGTTCGTCTTGGTCATACGGGCGGCCAGGACGCCGCTAAGGAACGCGCCTTCCTGCTCGCGGAAGGTAACCGACTCGACGTTCGGAGCCTCGGAAACCGAGTCGATCAAGAGAAACTTGTCGTCCGGATATTGATTCGCCACCTCGGTGATGGCCTCGGTGAGGAGGAATCCAACGCCAACGGTAAGATCGCTCTGCTCGGCGCCTTGGGTCAGATTCGGGATGTAATTGGAAGCGTCGCGGCTCTCGATCACATTCGTTTGCACGCCCAATTCTTCGGCGGCGCGGTCGAGACCGCGCTTGGCGAGATCGTTGAAGTTCTGGTCACCCAGGCCAGCGGTGTCGGTGACCATGGTCACGACCGGGGCGTCCTGCGCCTGGGCCATCGGGACACGAGCCAGTGCGCCGGCAATCGGCGCCATGGCCAGGGCCGCGAGCAATGGACGACGCTTCATGCGATGCGATGCAATCCCGAACGACATGGACGATCCTCTCCTTCGCGCAACGGCTTCTCAACCCATAGCAAGCACTCCCGAACGGGGGTGACCAGCATGGTAACAGTATCGCGAATGGTTTGAATACGCCTCTGTCGCGTGGATACCTCCCGCCCTAAAGAAATCCTGGCAGCGTCGCGGGCTCGTACCACCCCGCCGGCAGGCTTCCGATCAATCGGGCCGCCCGCAATGCTCCCTCGGCGTATGCGGCACGGCTGAACGCCCGATGCGACAGGCGAACCTCCTCGCCATCACCGGCCAGGATAATCGTGTGCTCGCCAGGATTCCCTCCCCCCCGCACGGCATGGATGCCGATCTCTCCGGCCTCTCGCGGGCTGAACCCTTCACGCCCATGGCGGGCACGGTCCTGGAGCGATTCCCCGCTGGCTCCGGAGACGACGCGAGCGAGAGCCAATGCCGTTCCCGAAGGGGCGTCCGCTTTGTGGCGATGGTGCACCTCGACGATCTCCAGATCGTAGCCATGCAGGGCCTGCATGAGCGCGGGGAGGACCGCGATCATGGCATTGATGCCTGGGCTCATGTTGGCTGCCTGAAAAACGGCGGTGCGTTCAGCCGCCGTGCGCAGGGTCTCTCGTTGCGCTTCGTCCAGGCCGGTGGTGCCGGAGACGATCGGAATTGACGCGGAAGCGCACGCCGCGGCAAGCGCGGCAGTGCCCTCTGGCGATGAAAAGTCGATCAAGACATCGATGGCTGGCAACAGCTCGGCCGGATCAAGCACAACCTCGGCGCCCTCAATTTCGGCGGGCCGTGGGCGGCGGCCCAAGCCCGCGACGAGGATGAGCTCCGGGTCGCGTTGCGCCAGCGCCGCGATCTCCCGGCCCATCCGCCCCTGAATGCCAGCGATGCCGATGCGAATCGCCATTGAATCGCCCCCAATGCCGGCGCGGAGCATCGGCCCCGCGCCGGCTGACTTCCTACGCGGCAATCTCGCGGGTGGCGAAGGTGGACGCCTGCCACGCCGCAAGGGCGGTTTCCACACGTCGCTGACCCGATTCGCTCAAGGGCGCCAGCGGCAACCGCACCTCCGGCGTGCAATAGCCCAGGAGCGCCGCCGCGGCCTTGACCGGCACGGGATTCGTTTCCACGAACATGGCCCGGCAAAGATCGAAGAGTGAGCGATGGATGGCCCGGCCCACGGCGAGGTCGCCAGCCAGACAGGCGGCGGTCAACGCGGAAACGGCCTCGGGCACGATGTTGGACACGACCGAGACGATCCCTGTGCCGCCGACACCCATGATCGGGAGGGTCAAGGAATCGTCTCCGGAGAGGACCGCGAAGCCATCTGGCGCATCGCAGACGATCTGACTCGCCTGATCGAGCGAGCCGCTCGCTTCCTTGATGGCCACGATTCCCAGCACACCCGCCAAGCGGATCGCGGTTTCAGGGGACATGTTGACGCCGGTGCGGCCGGGGACGTTGTAGAGCACGAGGGGCAGATCGACCGCTTCGGCGACCGCGGCGAAGTGGGCGAAGAGGCCATCCTGGGTCGGGCGATTGTAGTAGGGCGTCACGACGAGCGCGCCGTCCGCGCCAAGCGTCCGCGCGCGTCGGGTCTGCTCGATCGTGGAGGCGGTGCTGTTGGAGCCGGTTCCAGCGATGACCGGCACGCGGCCGTGGGCCGCATCGATTACCGTGGCGACGACGCTTTCCCATTCGGCCGCGGTCAAGGCTGGGGTTTCCCCGGTGGTGCCGCAGGGGACGAGCCCCGAGACGCCGCCGGCGATCTGCCGCTCGACCAGCGCGCGCAGCGCGGGCAGATCGATGTGTCCATCGCGAAACGGGGTGATCAGCGCGGTATAGCACCCCGACAGTGTCTGTTGCGAGCTATGTCCAGCGGTAGCCATGGCAAACGTGGTCATTTGGAACATCCTCTCTCGCGGCGCGTGGCGCCGGTGGCCCGGTCCGCATCGAGCGGTCGGGCACGCGTTCGATCGTCATCGAGTGCATAGGAAATGCGATGGACGAATCAGGCGCCGGCGGCACTCGCCGCGGCGCCTAGCGCTTGGCGCGAGGTTTCCTGAAACTGGGGTAAGGATGGCGGACGGTACCGAAGCGGGATCGAACCATGGCGGCCCCCTGGCCTGGTCACTGCCACGACACCCAGCGTTTCCCGGGAGCGAGCCGCGCCAACAGGCACGAAAAAACCGCCGCCCCGGTCAGGGGACGAGCGGTGTCATGCCCGTGGTACCACCCCACTTCGCAATCGCCTTGCAAGCGATCGCCTTCGCCCGCACGGCGCCATGGGGCACGATGCGGCGGCTCGATAACGGGAGCCGGTTCGCCCTATTGGGCGCCCGCCGCTGCCTACTGGGGCACGTGGCCCGTTCGGAGCGGAGCTCTGAGGTCTTGTTCGCCGGCGTTCCTGGTCCCGCTTCGCAGCGACCGCGGTTCTCTGGCCCGATCCAGCCGGGTACTCGTCCTCGTCAACGCTTCGCTATTCTATTGTGCATGTACCCTATCAGCACGAGAAACGCGCGTCAATACCCAGTTTTTCGCATTCCTTTTACCCCGCACTCCCTAGCGCGAACGCGCGGAGAGCATCATCATCGAAGCGGCCCAGGCCAAGCAGATCGAGATCGCGCGTCTCAGCGCGGAAATCGCGTCCCAGCGTGGCGGAAGCGAGCGTCACCAGCGCGTCGATGACCGGGGTGGCGACGCCCAGGCGGCCCCCCAGCAGCGACCAGGTGGCCAGGCCGTAGGGGATGTCCTCGGTCAGCCAACGCGTCTCGATCTGGCCCGGCGCGCGGAGCGCGGTCAGCATCTTCGATCCGTTGATCGTCGCCCAGAGATCGCCCTTTGGCCCAAACCCGGCCTGATGGAACGCCTCGGCCACGGGGGTCAGCTTGAGACCAAGGGCCGCGCCCAGGGCGAGCCGCTCGCGGTCGACCCCTTCGATGACCTTGACCACCGACGGGGTGACCCCCTCGTCGTAGAACCAGAACTCGCCGCGGCTGCGCTCGATGCGGCCGGCGTTCATCAGCACGCCCGGCGGATGCACGACCGGGTTGAGCGCCGAGAGCCCGGCCTCCAGCGCGCCGCCGTAGGCGACCGCGCCCGGAAAGAGCGCGCGCAGGGCCGGCATCGCCTCATCCGTCTGGGAGGCGGGCTCGACGCCGATGCCGAGGCCGGAGACCGTTCCCCAGATGACGGCGCGATCGGGCGCGCTCTTGCGGCAGACGTACGGCGCGGTGTCCGACTCGGCCACGATGACCCCCGCGATGCCCGCATCTCGCAAGGCGGTGGCGAAGGCGAGGGCGCCGAAGTTGCCGGGAAGGAGGGCCAGGATGTGCCCCGGTTTGAAATGCGGCAGCAACTGCTCCAGGAACGGGGCATGGGCATATGACGGCACCGAGCAGACCAGCGTTTCCGACCAGGCCAGCGCTTCTGCTGGATCGGTGGTAACCCTGGCGAGCTTCGCCGCGCCCGATCGCGCCGCGCCTTCGAGCTGAATGGTGAGCGATGCCTTTATCGGCTCCAGCGTCTGCGCGAAGTCGGGATGCTCCCAGAGCAACACGTCGTTACCGGCGAGCGCGAGATTTGCCGCCATGCTGAAGGCGGTGTTGCCGCCGCCAAGGACGGTGATGCGGTTGCGAGCCACGTACTCCCCTTTTCTCACGACAGATTTGACGCGCCGGTTTCGAGCTTGCGTGCCGGATCATCAACGCCAATGCCAAGCGCGTCAACGGGGACTTTGGCCTGATCTGGCGCCCCTTAGATCTGTCACCCATTCCTTCGGTATAATCGAAGGATTGGGTGACAGAATGCCATCAACGCCGAACTACCAATGCCACTTTGATATCGCGGTGTCGCAGCATGGGCATTTCACCTCTGCCCAAGCCCGCACCTGCGGGTTCACCTGGGAGCGGCTCAGCGACGTCACCCGTCGCGGTCGATTCATCCGGATCCGGAGAGGCATCTACCGGCTACGTGACTTTCCTTGGTATCCCCGCGAGGAAGTCGTCGCGGCATGGCTCGCGCTCGGCAAAGACACCGCGGTTGTCTCGCGCCAAAGCGCGCTCGACCTGCTGGAGCTCAGCGACGTCATACCAAACGCATCCCATATCACCGTACCGCGCACCAAGCGACACATCCCGAGCATTCCCGGTGTCAAGGTCCACACCACAACCCGACCGTTTGGCCCGCTTGACATCGTTGTTCGCAATGGGATGCGTGTCACCTCCGCCGCTCGCACGATCCTCGATACGGCAGAAGCGGGAACGGGACCGGAGCAAGTGGAGATGGCGATTCAGCAAGCGCTTGAACGTGGGCTTACGACCAAAAGCGAACTCCAGGAAGGGGCAAAGAGACGCAGCCAACGGGTCCAGCGACTGGTGAATGGAGCCTCCTCATGAGCGCGATTCAATCGACACTGGGCTCGATCAAGACATAGCCCACGGGCATGCCACTGCCGCGCGGTTGCTCGACCCGATCCTGAATCAAACAACGCCCGGCACCGCGCGGTGGAGCCCGAAGCTCGGCTCGTGGACGGAGTAGCCCAGCATCCAGCGTACACCGATGAGAGCAGCGGTTGGGGACGCCGGTGATGCTATGCGTCGAGCGCTGCTCCGTTCAGGCGGACGGCGCCTTCAACGCGGACAGGCTGGGTGAGGATGTCGAGAACCGGGCAGTGCGCATTGACGGCCGCAACCAACCGGGCAACATCCGCGGCCGGCGCTGGGCTGTCGATGTCGACAGTAAAGGTCACGTCCTGAAAACCGGCGGGGAGATCGGCGACGCCGAAGAACCCGCGCAGATCGACCCGGCCCTCGGCCGTGATCGCCACGCCATCGAGCGGGATGCCCAGAACGCGGGCGTAGGTGGCGTAGACGATCTCCTGGCACGTGCCGAGCGCGGCGAGCACGAGCTCGACCGGGGTTGGGCCAGTATCTGTGCCGCCGATGAGCGGGGGCTCATCAATAGCCAGGGTAAAGTCACGAATCCGAGCTTCGGTGCGGTACTCCCCGAGCAGCGATGTCGAGGCAACAAAGGTGACGACCGGCGGCTCCGGCGCGGCGCCCAGGTCGGAGCGGACCTGATCGATGACGGCGCTGAGACCATCGACCCGTGCTTCTGCAACCATGATCGGATTCCCTTCTCGTGGAGACGTGAGGAGGTCACGCTGCAACCGCCTCGCCGCATTTGGAAGGGCATTCTAGAGTTTTTTGTACACTTTATCAACAATGCCAGGGCGCAGACCGATGGCATGGAAGGCGGGTAATCAGTGCACCTTCGCGGCGGTGAGCCTTCTCCCACTTCCCCCTCGCCCACTGCGGTGAGGAGAGGGGGGCGGGACGACCTGCCTAGTCCGAATTGGCGGCGACTTTGCCCCTGGGCTGCCGCAGAACGTAGCCGACGCCGCGCACGGTCTGGATGAGGCGCGGCTCTCCGGCCTCTTCCAACGCCTTGCGCACGGTCGACACCGTCACGGCCAAAACGTTCGATTCGCCCCGAAACTGGCCGCCCCAGACGCGCTGCATGACCGTGTCATAGGCGAGCACCTGATTGGGATGCTCCAGCAGGGCCGCCAACAGATCGAACTGCTTGGCGGTGAGGGCGATCTCGCGATCACCGCGAAAAACCGTGCGAGCGCTCGGATCGAGGGTCAGGTTCTCATAGGTGAGGACCTCGCGTTGCCTGGGCCGCACTTCCGGCGCCCGGGAACGGCGCAGCAGCGAGCGGACCCGGGCCATGAGCTCGGTGATGGCGAAGGGCTTGGGAACATAATCGTCCGCCCCGGCGTCGAGACCGGTGACGCGATCGGGCACCGAATCGAGCGCCGTCAGCATCAGGACGGGCACGGGCGGCTGGCCGTAAGCGGCTTCCATGGCGCGCACGCGGCGACAAATCTCCATCCCATCAATGTCGGGCAGCATCAGGTCGAGCACGATCAGGTCGGGAGGGGTGTCCCGCACCACCGCCAGGGCGGTGCGCCCGTCCTGCGCGACATCAACCTCAAATCCTTCGAGGAGAAGGCTGCGCTGCACGAGGCGTGCGATATCTGGTGAGTCCTCGACGACGAGAACGCGCGTCATAATTTCCACCCCTACTGGGGCATGTTCGCCCTCAGCTAATGTCCATGTATTGTGAAAGTGTACTTCCAATTTACGCAACTCGCTTGTTACCCCGTCGATTCGTTTACCGATTCCGTCATGATGCACGGTCTGACGCAAGCGCGGCCGCGTGCGCTCGGGCCAAGTGGCCGCCGAGATCGGCATGCGAGAACGGAGATGCCGGCGCGCGGCATACTTCGGGCTCGATCACGGGCACGAGTTTCCAGAACGTTCCGGGCGCGGACTGACGCGTACGCACACGTCAGCGCGGTTCGAACGCCGGCATGTCGGGGAATGGGCGGACGCATGACATATCTCTGGGTGGCACTCGGCGGCGCGGTTGGCGCCGCGGCTCGCTACGGGATTGTGCAGTGGATGAGCACGCGATGGGGCATGGCGTTTCCCTGGGGGACGCTCGCCGTCAATGTCACGGGTTCACTGGCAATCGGGTTCCTGGCCGCGCTCCTCTCCACGCGCACGGCGGATCCCACCCTGCGGCTCGTGCTCATCACGGGCTTGCTTGGGGGATACACCACCTTCAGCGCGTTTTCATTCGAGACGCTGGCCCTGATTTCCGCTGGACGCTGGGCAGCGGCGACGGCGTACATTGCTGGCAGTGTGCTGCTGGGACTTCTCGCCAGCGCGCTGGGTTTCAGTCTGGCCACGATCGTGGGGCGCTGAGTGGGTGGTCACTTGGTTCTGGAGCATCGACG
>JBBRVX010000111.1:0-17160 GCA_038246475.1 Thermomicrobiales bacterium
TCGGCCTCGGCCTGCTTGCGCGCGGTGATATCCAGTTGCTGCGACGCGAAGTAGAGCGGGACGCCCGCTTCGTCCCGCACCAGCGAGCCGCTGGTGAGCGCCCAGACAATCTGGCCGTCTTTGCGGATGTATCGCTTTTCGTAGGTATAGGCGTCGTCGTCGCCCGCCATCACGCGGTCGACACTGCCGATGGTGAGCTGCAAATCGTCGGGATGGGTGATGTCCCGAAATTGGGTGGCAAGCAACTCCTCTTCGGTGTAGCCCAGCATGGCGCAGAGCGCGCGATTGACCTGCAGCGTGGTGCGGTCGAGGCGAAAGAGGGCCATCGCGATCGGCGCATCGGTAAACGCGGCTTGAAAGAGCACCGCGCTTTTCGTCATCGCCTGCTCGGCGGCCGAGCGCACGGTCGTTTCGGGCAGACTGACCGAGGCCCCCAGGATATCCTTTGCTGGTTCATTCAGGACGATCATGGGACTCTCCGGGGCGTCAGCGCGGACACCATTGGCGAAGGAGCGGCCAGCGATGTGTCGCGGGTTCTCGTGAGGGACGCCAGATTGGGCAGGTGAGATCGGGACGCGTGATCAGCGTCATTCCGGTCCGCTTCAGTTCATTCATCGTTTCGCACGAAAGAGGCCCCGCGCCGCGCGAACCTTTGATCCTACCACGCTTCAGGAGTCCAGCCTGAAATCGGGGCCGCGGTGGGCAGCGGCCGGCCCCGGCGGTGAAGAATTCATCATGAGTCTTCCATCATTTTTTAACGACACGCGAGTCTCACCCGCGGCGAGCATCGCGATTGGCCCACTCCCCACGCGAATCTCGCCAGGGGGCCCTCACTCGCTGAATCTGACTCTATTTTTAACATTAATGGATTATATCATTATAGATCATTCATGTGCTGGAGATCATCCGGGGCGCTGGGCCGTGAGTGAGGGGGATATCTGGAAGAATTGCCCAGCCTTCGTCTTGCTCTCACTCCGAACCTCGTGCGAGCTGACCCGATCGCCGTGGGCGTGTTCATGATGCAGGTGCATCGCGGGTGATTCGCTCCTGGCCTGGCGGGAGGCTCTTCGCCGTACGGACGAGGCGGGGCGTCCCGGACAGCGCGGGCAGCGGTAGCGACGCCGGCGCCAGATAAGGTTATGGAAGATTGCGAAGGCTACGGGAGGCTGGCGGGCGTGCAACCTTCGTGGTGCGGAGGCAGGTGAGGTGAAGCGCCCAGGCGTCGGGTGTCGCTTTCGACCGCCATGCGCCCGTTGATGAGGTGGGGCAGTGAGGCGCGAAGCAGCCGCCTGAGCAGCGGGGCGCCGTGGCTGGATCGCCGATTGATGCACCCAATGCTCCAGGCGATGAAGGCCAGGGGCACGATTCTGGCATTGACCATTCCGGCGAGGTGAGCACTCCGCCGTCTCACAAACGTAACCAGGAACTGGGGGGTGTTCGTGAGTCGAACGGGTTCGAACCGGCGGAGCACTCAACCACCTCCCGCGCATAAGATATGCCAGGACGCCGGCAGGCAATGATTTGCGCATCGCCTGCCAAGATCATCTATGCCAATGGAAGGCACGGCCAGGAGTGAAGCCGACGTTCGTCCTTGGCGACCCGCATGGGCAGTTCGAGCAGGTGACCGGGTTGCTGCGCGATGCCGGATTGCTTGATGCCTCGGGATCATGGAGCGGCGCGGGGAGCACGCTCTGGCTGATGGGAGATCTCGTCGATCGAGGCCCAGGCGGTGTGGAGACGGTCGCTCTGGCGATGCGGTTGCAGCGTGAAGCGGCGCATGCGGGTGGCAGAGCCGATACCCTGCTGGGAAATCACGATGCGCTCTTGTTGAGCGCGTACCGCTTTGGCGACCGGCCATGTAGCGGGTCCGGGGGAACGTTTCGCGCGGCTTGGGAGAGCAATGGCGGTGAGGCGCGCGACTTCGAAGGGATTACGCCCGATCAGGCGCGCTGGTTGGCCAGCCTGCCGGCGATGGCCCGGGCCGGAGCGCATCTCCTCATGCATGCTGACGCGATGCTGTACGAGGGGTACGGTCAATCGATCGACGAGGTGAATCAGACCATATCAGCCCTGCTCGCCAGCGATGACGCGGAGCGTTGGGATCGCCTGCTGGACGAATTCAGCGAGCATCGCGCTTTTGTGGGGGGCGCCGCGGCAAGGGCGCGCGCCGAGGCGATGCTGAAGCGGTACGGCGGCAGCCGGATCGTGCATGGCCACTCCCCGATTCAGGCGATGCCGGGAGTGCAAGCGGGCGATGAACGACAGGCGTTCATCTACGCCGATGGGCACTGTATCGACGTCGATGGCGGGATGTACAAGGGCGGCCCCGGGTTTGTCCACCGGCTGCCTGCGCCCCCGGAGACGCGGGCGACGGGCGGCGGGTAAGGTGTTGCCTGGAGACGAGACAGGGCTAATGACCTGGCAGGATGTCAGGTTACGGCCAACTCCGCTTCAGTCGTGGCCGCCAGATACTGGTGCACCGCCTGGACCACCACCGAGCCCTCGCCAACGGCCGATGCTACCCGTTTTACCGAGCCGCTGCGCACATCGCCGACAGCGAAGACGCCCGGCAGGCTGGTCTGGAATGGCGAGAGCATCGGCGCCGCGCCGTTGCCCGGAATGATCGCCCCGGTAACAACGAAACCTCGCTCATCGAGATCGACGGCGCCGTGCAGCCAGTCGGTGCAGGGATCGGCGCCGATCATCACGAACAGGCCGCCCACCGAGGTCGTCAGCGCCTCGCCCGTGCCGCACTGGATCGTCACCGCTCGCAAGCGCTCGTCACCATGCAGCGCGCTGACCTCGCTGCTAGTATGAATCCTGACCGTCGGGGCACGCTCCAGCCGGGAGACGAGGTAGTGCGACATGCTGCTGCCGAGGTCTGGTCCGCGGTAGACGAGATGAACCGATTTGGCCGTGTTGGCCAGAAACATGGCAGCCTGCCCGGCCGAGTTGCCACCTCCTACAACAACCACCTCGGCGTCGCGACAGAGCCGTGCTTCCAGCTCCGTCGCGGCGTAGAAGAGGCCGGCTCCTTCGAACGCGTCCTGGTTCGGCAGGCCCAGCCGGCGGTACCGGGCGCCGGTGGCGATGATGACGCCGCGGCCGCGCAAATCCGTTTTGTCATCGAGGCGGACAACGAAGAAGCCACCTTCGCTGCTGAGCCCAGTGGCCCGCCGCGGCACCGTGATCTTAGCGCCGAATTTCAGGGCCTGCACCTCGGCGCGGAAGGCAAGATCCCCACCCGAGATGCCAGTCGGGAAGCCCAGGTAATTCTCGATGCGCGAGGACGCGCCAGCCTGGCCGCCAATGGCGATGTCATCGACGGCGATGGTGGAGAGCCCTTCCGAGGCGCCATAGACCGCTGCCGAGAGCCCCGCCGGCCCGGTGCCGACAACGATCAGATCGGCCGGCCTCTCCTGCTGGACCGCCAGCTCGAGGCCGAGCGCCTTGGCCAGATAGAGCGGCGTGGGATCGGCGAGCGCCTTCTGCCCGCGCACGACAGCCCAAACACCCGCGTCTCCCTGGGCTCCCGATCGCTCCAGCAAGGAGACGGCGACCGGATCATCCGGCGCCAACCAGCGATGCGGAATGCGATTGCGTGTGACGAATTCTTCGAGATGCAGCACATTGGCCGAGTTCCGGGGACCGATGAGGGTGAGCGATGCCCCGGCAGCGTTCATCAGCAGCATGCGGCGCGCCGAAAACGCCGTCACCAGCACATCGCCAATGGCGGGGATGGTTTCGATGGCTTCCTGCACCGCCGTGGCGGGAACCACCAACACCTCTCCCGGCTCGCGCACGATGCAGGTGGCGTAGGCGGTCTGCCCGGTGAGCAGGACCAGCTCGCCGTTGAACTCTCCCGAGCCGGCGCCGGAAATGAACTGATCGGTTCCGTCCGTGCGGTCAATGATCTCGGTGCGGCCAGCAAGCACGATAACGAGCGAAGGCCGCCCCTGACCAGCTTCGAAGATGACATCGCCGGCCCGCGTGGCCCGCTGCTCGCCGAACGGCCGCAGCAGGGCGATCTGCTCACTGGTCAGGACCGGGAAGGCCTGGCGGCTCACCTCTTCGAGGGAAAAGCCCATATCTGGATCCTTCGTTGGTAGCGCTCATGACGCGCCGTTCTCTGCGGGATCGATCCTGTGCGTGTTGACCGTGATCTGTATCGAGTGAGCTGCCGGGGCACAAGAGGGCGCGGAGCATGTCCATGGTTGCCTGGCGAGGGCGAAAGGGGCGCCAGCTTGGCTCATGTCGCATCGCATGCCTGAATGCGTAACGATACCTCGCCGGGTCCGTGCGGAGACATCGGTGACCATCGAGGTGGCGTGAACGAGTTTCCCCAGGCGGCTCCTCGTGTTATCGTTCGGCCCCCTGCTTTGTGACCAGCGGGCGTCGTGCAATCGCGTTGGACCCGAGCCCGTGGAAGCTGATTCGATTTTAAGCGATCTCATGTTTCCGCTCCCCCTGGCGTTGCCAGAGCAGGGTTCCGAGCCTGCGGCTGGAATCGGGTCGCCGGTTGCCCCGCTCGCCGCTGGCATCCGTGTCCTCCCGACCAGCGTGGCGGCCGGGATCGCCGCCGGCGAGACGATTGAGCGGCCCGCCTCCGTCGTCAAAGAGCTCGTCGAGAACGCGCTCGATGCTGGGGCGCGTTCCATCCGGGTCGACATCCGCGGCGGCGGCCTCGACCTCATCCGGGTTGGCGATGACGGCCAGGGCATTCGCGCCAGCGACCTCTGGCTCGCCTGCCAGCGCCATGCCACCAGCAAATACCCGGCCGCCGGGCTCGGCGCCGTACGCACGCTCGGCTTTCGCGGCGAGGCGCTGCCCAGCATCGCCGGCGTCGCCGAGCTCGATCTCGTGTCGGCGACGGGCGACGGCGCCGCCGGCGGTTGGCGCCTGACCCTGCGCGGCGGGCGCGTGTTGCGCGACGAGCCGGCGGCGCGGTCACGCGGCACGACCGTCACGGTGCGCGGGCTTTTTGCCGATCTGCCGGCCCGCCGCTCGGCCTTTACCGGATCTCAGACGCGCAGCGAAACGACGCAGATCGGCGCCATCCTGCGCCGTTTGGCGCTGGCCGCGCCGAATGTCCGTTTCGCGCTGCATATCGAGGATCGGCTCGCCTTGCAGACCACCGGCTCCGGTGATCTGCAAGGAACCATTGCCGAGACGCACGGCCACTCGTTGGCGGGGTCGCTCCTGCCGCTGGGGCCAGTCGAGGCGGCAGGGGCCTCGATCGCGGGGGTGATGGCGGGCGCGGAGGTGACCCGGGCGGGGCGGGCCGGCGTGACGCTGCTGGTCAATGGCCGGCCGGTCCATGGCCGCGCCATGCAATCGGCGCTGGAGGCGACCTATCGTCCGCTGCTGCCGCGCGGCCGGCATCCGGTGCTGGTGCTCGCCATCGCGATCGATCCCGGGCGAGTTGATGTCAATGTCCATCCGGGCAAGCTCGAGGTGCGGCTGCGCGATGAGCGGGAGATTGCCGCCGCCATGGCCACGCTGGTCCGTGACGCACTTGGCACGCGGCCGCTGCACCTGCGCTGGGAACCCCTCTCCGGTGTGGCGGCGCTGGCCCGCGATGCGGGAGTCATTGCAGGGTCTGCCGCGCTCTGGGACGACTCGTCCCCGATCGTCACCCCTGGCTTGCCCGACCTGCGTCTCATCGGCCAGGTTGGCGGGCGGCTGCTCCTTCTGGAAGGGGAAGCAGGGCTCTATCTGATCGACCAGCACCGGGCCCACGAGCGCATCCTTTACGAACGGATGCGCGCCACGTACTTCGCCAGAAATGGCGACCGCGCCTCCGCGGGCAGGCCTGACAGTGGCGATGTCGCCATCTTGCCCGACCCGCTGCTGATCGAACTGAATCAGGCGCGCGCGACCGCGTTGGCCCGCCGCCTGCCAGAGCTCCGCTCGCTCGGGTTTGCTCTCGAAGAGTTCGGGGGGCGGGCGTTTTTGCTACGGTCGGCGCCAGCCATGCCCGGCGTGCTGCCTGGCGGCGCGTTGGCCGATCTGGCCGACCCTGACGCTCTGACCATCGCCCTGGCCATAGCGGCAGACGATGCCGAGATGGCCGGCGATGGCGAAACCTGGCAGGAACGACTGTTGGTGCGGCTCTCCTGCCGCACGGCGGTGCGCCGCGGCCGCACGCTGGAATGGCCGGCGATGCGCGCCCTGGTGGAAGGGCTCGGGCACACCGCCGCGCCCGCCGTCTGCCCGCACGGCTCCCCCCTGCTGATGCACGTCGGCGCGGAGACGCTGGAGCGACAGTTCGGCTGGTCGTGAAACGAACGTCTCGGCAGGTCAGTTCACGCATCACTAATTCTTGAGGGAGTAGCCGCTGATTTACGCGATGTGCCGGCCTCTCTGATCAGCGTTTGGCCTGGCGGCCGTTTCCAGCGCATCTCGAAGCTCCCGAGGCGTAAGCAGTCCGGCTGAGAGCTCGCTGAAGAGATGAATGAGATCTTCGGACAGGCGTACAGTCTCCGCGCCCTCGGTGCGTTGGGTGTCCAGCGTTGCTGGAATGAACCAGAAATAGAAGTCCTGAAGTGAGGACTTTTCTGAGAGGACATCCGCCAAACGAGACCGAATCTCAACGTCGAGTGGGATGGGTGTTTTCATGGTCACCATGCGCGTCAGCGAAGAAGCGCTTCGCCGGATATTCAACGAAGGACGTTACTTCGAGCGGATGCGAGCCGGCGAGTTTCACGCCAGAATCATACGGCAAAATCCCCATCGGGGTGGAGATGCGCGAATCAGGAACTCGTTAAGTCAAACCGTGGAGTATAGAGATCGATTCGGAAACCTCGTAGCCCGCGTGCATCAATTTCGTAAGAAGGACGGCACGCTCGGCGGATCAGGATTGCCAGACCCCAAGCTGCTTTTCCACGGCGGTGTAATGTACATCCTCGATATGGGTGAAGACTGGGATCTGCAAGAACGATGAGCCGAGTCGTGCAGCGCTCGCCATCTGCCCGCACGGCTCCCCCCTGCTGATGCACGTCGGCGCGGAGACGCTGGAGCGGCAGTTCGGCTGGTCGTGAGGGCCAGCTCCGTCTGTTTGCCCGGCAGTCCTGTGCTTCGATCTCGGCCCGGACGCGACCGGCCCTGACCTCGGTGACCAGGGCGGCGCGGCCGCGCTCGACCTGGACGGCGTACGTCGTTGCGAACGAGACGAGCGCGCGATCGAAGACATCACCTTGCCGAGGTAGCCACCGCAGGGCCGAGTCGGCGCTTCCTTGAGCTGAAGGAAGAACGGGCCGTCACACCCGGCGCCAACGAGCATGACCACGTAACCGCGCAGGCCAACGTTGCCGACGCCGACCACTTGGCGAGCAATCCCGACGACGTGCGGCGTGCCCTGCTCGACAAGGAGCTCGTTGTCGATCGCGGGAAAGGAGGCACAATGACAACCCCGCCGGGAACCACTTCTGACAAGATATGGAGGGCGGCTGTCGAGAGGGGATGGACCGAAATTCTCGGAAGCGTCTTCAGATGACCATTCTGGCGGCTGGAGAGGATGAATGGTGACCCAAACCTCATCGCGCGTCGCGCAGACGCGCCCGCTGCTCGCGGGCATCCTTGCCCTCGCCGCGGCGATGGGCATCGGCCGCTTCGCCTACACCCCGCTCTTGCCGGCGCTGCAAGAGGCCGGCGGGCTCGACACCGCTCGGGCTGGTCTGATAGCTGCCGCCAATTATGCCGGCTACCTCTTGGGGGCGCTGCTGGTCGTGCTTGTGATGGCCGGACTGCCGCGAATGCGCGTCCTGCACGCATCGGCGGTTGGCGTCGTGGCCACGACGGCCCTCATGGCCGCCACGACCGATTTTGCCGGTTGGAGCATCATCCGCTTTCTCTCCGGTATCGCCAGCGCGGGGGTCTTCGTATTAGCCTCCGGTCTCGTTCTCGACGATCTTCGGCGACGAGGACAGGCCTCCCGCGGCGGCTGGCTCTACAGCGGGGTCGGCATCGGCATCGTCACGTCGGGCGTGGTGGTGCGGGCCAGCGCCGAGACGTTGAGCTGGCGCGGCGACTGGATCGTGTTGGCCTTGATCGCTGCCGTCGCTCTCGCCCCCTGCGCGCGGTGGCTGCCTCACGTCGACCGTCAGGAGGCCAGGGCGAGCGGCACGGCCCCGCCGATGGCCGCAAGCGTCCGTGTGGCGCTGGGACTGCTCTTCGTGGCCTATTTCCTGGAGGGGCTCGGCTACATCGTTTCTGGCACCTTTCTGGTAGCGATCGTCGAGCAGACACCGGGCTTGGCGAGTCTGGGCAGCGGAGTCTGGATCGTGGTCGGCCTGGCTGCCATCCCCTCGGCCGTATTCTGGACCGCGTCCGCGGCGCACATTGGGTACGCCCGGGCGCTGGCCTGTGCCTACGCCTTGCAGGCTTGCGGCATCGTTCTCCCCATCGTTGGGGGCGTCGGGGCCGCGTTCGCGTCGGCGGTGCTCTTTGGAGGGACGTTTGCCGGCATTACGGCGCTCACCCTGACATTCGCGGGACAGCTCGGACGGAGCGGATCGACAAACCTCTTCGCGATGCTCACCGCCTCGTTCGGGTTAGGACAGGTGATTGGGCCGGTAGTGGCCGGTTTTATCGCCAGTTGGGCTCAGGGCTTTGCGCCAGCGCTGATCGCCGCAGCCGCGGTCGTTCTCGTTGCCGCGGGCTTAACGGTCGCCTTGCGGACACTTGCCGGCCGCGCCGATGGGGAGATAATGAGCGGAGAACCCGCTCCCCTGGAGTGAAATATGTACCCCCGACGGATCGGCGGGTCTTGCAATGCCGGCGAACGGGCATCAAACGGGATGAACGGCCGCCAGGGGCAAGAAGTCTGACTCGTTCCAGTGATAGGATCGGAGATTATCGGCTATGCCCGGCGATGGACTCTGCCGGTTGGGGGTGAACGATGCGTGCGGCTGTTCTCGTGGCGCCAGGAAAGCTCGAGGTGCAGGATGTTCCCGACCTCGAGATCGGACCGGGCGAGGTCCTCGTCAAGAACACGGTATCCGGCATCTGCGGCAGTGACATTCACCTCTATTCGGGCAGCCTGCCCCAGATCATGCCGCGCATCCTGGGCAAGGTGCTCGGGCACGAGCTGTGCGGCGAGATCGTCGCCGTCGCCCCCGACGTGAGGAACGTCAAGGTCGGTGATCGGGTGGCGGTCGAGCCATTGCTGGCCTGCGATCGCTGCATTGACTGTCAGGTCGGCAACTACCATCTCTGCCCCGAGCTGCAGCATATCGGCATTGGCTGGAGCGGCGGCTTTGGTCAGTATGCAAAAGCCCCGGCGAAGAACGTTTTTCTGCTGCCCGATCACGTTTCTTACGAAGATGCGTCGCTGCTTGATTGCCTGGCGGTGGGGGTGCATGCCATCAATGTCACCGGCATCCACACGGGCAGCACCGTCCTCGTTTTTGGCGGCGGCACGATCGGGATCGCAACGGCGCAGGCGGCGAAGTGGGCCGGCGCCTCGCTCGTGGCGATTGCCACCCGCAGCGCGATGGGGCGCGAGTTCGCGTTGGCAACCGGGGTCGACGTGGCGATCGACTCGTCCGTTGACGATGTTGGCGCGCGAATGCGGGAGCTGACCAACGGCCGGGGCCCGGACGTGGTCTTCGACGCCGTCGGCGGGCCGCAACGCTACGTGCAGCAAGGCATCGACATTGTGCGGCGAGGGGGCAAGATCGGGGTGCTGGGGGTCTTCCCGGAGCAACCGGTGACGTTGACGCCCACCTACCTGATCAACGAGCTCTCCATTGTGGCCTGCTTCAGCTACGCCAAATGGGGCGGCGTGCCGGAATTCAAGATCGCGCTCGACGGGCTAGCCGAGGGCAAGCTGGCGGGACGCGGCTACATCTCGCAACGCTTCCCTCTCGACGAGATCGCGCACGCCTTCGAAGCAGCCGAGCATAAGGATGGGAAGGACGCGATCAAGGTGTCGATTGTGCATTGAGTCGTGGGTCGTAGGTCGTGAGTCGTGAGTCGGAGGACGGAGGACGGGGGACGGGGGACGGGAGTCGGGGGGCGGGAGATGGAGGACCAGATGGCGTGGTGACCGGTGGGGGGTTGCGGGCGGGCGTGCATGTCGTGACGGTGACCCCGTTCTTGCCAGATGAAACGATTGACGAGACAAGCCTACGGTCGCTGGTCGAGTTCTGTCTGAACGCCGGGGCGGATGGCTTGCTGATTCTGGGGGTCATGGGAGAGGCGGACCGCCTCAGCGATCGCGAGCGGGAACGGGTGATCGAGACGGTGATCGACCAGAACGCGGGGAGGATGCAGGTGACGGTGGGGGTTACTGCCGCATCGACCCTGGTGACGCGCGAGCGTGCTGTCGATGCGCTGCGGCGTGGCGCGGAGGCGGTGATGGTGGCTCCGCCGTCCGGGAGCATTCCAGGTGAAGTGCTGCGCGAGCATTTCCGCCGCGTTGGCGACGGTTTGGCTGGCCCGGTGGTCGTGCAGGATCATCCCGCTTCTTCCGGCGTGTCGATGCCGGCGGAGTTCCTCGCCGAGCTGATCGATCTCTTGCCGCCCGGCGCGGCGGTGAAGCTGGAGGAGCCGCCCACCCCGCCCAAAATCGCCCATCTGCGGGCGCTGCGAGCGACGGTTCCTATCTTCGGCGGATTGGGAGGCGTCTCCTTGCTCGACGAGCTGGCGGCCGGGGCGGACGGCACGATGACCGGCTTCGGCCGCCCCGAGGCCCTGGTGCAGATCGTGCGCGCGCACCGCGCGGGAAACGTGGAAGAGGCGCGGCGCATCTTCAGCGAGGCGCTGCCGCTCATGAGCTTTGAGAGCCAGCCCGGCATCGCCATCGCCCTGCGCAAAGAAATCCTGCGCCAGCGCGGGGCCATCCGGCACGCGACGGTCAGGCAGCCGGCGGCGGCGCTGAACGCGGCGATATTGGCGGAGTTGGAAAAGACGTTGGGTGATGGGTGATGGGCGACGGAGGACGGAGGACGATTGCCGACGGTCTATTCCCCGTCACCTGTCACCCGTGACCCGTCACCTGTCACCTGTCACCCATCACCCATCACCCGTCACCTACGGAGGAGACGAATGCCGACACTCTGGGGAACGCACTACACGCGCGATGAACTGATGCAGCGCATCGGCCGGCTGGAGCAGGCAGCGGGTGTGCGGCTGGTGGAGCGGGGGGATGGGACCGAGCGGGGCGTCCGGGTCGTGGAGTTCCGCACCGGATCGGGCTTCAGCTTCGATGTCCTGGTCGATCGGGCGATGGACATCGGGCGCTGCGAGCATCAGGGACGTGCCCTCGGCTGGCAGAGCCCGACCGGGTTCAGCGGGCCCTGGTTCTACGAGCCGGAGGAGCTGGGCTGGCTGCGCGGCTTCGGCGGCGGATTGGTGACGACCTGCGGCATGGAACACGCCCTCTTCATGGCCGAGGACACCGCGGAGCAGTACAACTACCCGGCCAAGCCAACGGAACGATACGGGCTGCATGGGCGCATCTCGTATCTCCCGGCCACCATACGCGGCTACGGCGCGCGTTGGGAGGGGGATGACTGCAGCCTTTGGGCGGAGGGAGAGATCGTGCAGGCGGCGGTCTTCGGCGAACATCTGGTCTTGCGGCGCCGCATCGAGGCCAAAGTCGGGGAAAACCGGTTGACGATTCACGATGAGGTGACGAACGCGGGCTGGAACCCGACGCCGCACATGTATCTCTACCACGTCAACGTCGGCTTCCCGGCGCTCGACGATGGCGCGGAGCTGCTCATTCCAGCGAGTAATCCGACGCCGCGGGGCGAGCACGATGTCTCGGGCTATCGCACCTTTCAGGGCCCGACGGCCGGCTACAGCGAGCAGGTGACCGAGCACGACGTTCACGCCGAGGCGGACGGCTCGGTGCCGGTGGCAGTCGCCAACCGGGCGGCGGGCTTCGGCGCCTACGAGGTCTTCAACCGCAACCAGTTGCCGCGCCACTTCATCTGGCGCATGCTGGGTCAGGGAACATATGTGGTCGGCATCGAGCCGAGCACGAACCGCACTTCCGGCCGTATTCCGGCGCGGGAAGCGGGCGAGCTGATCATCCTGCAACCGGGCGAAACGCGCGAGTACGACCTGGAGCTGGGCGCATTAGACGGGAATGACGCCATCGACGCGTTCGCGGCGCGGGTGGACGGGGTGATGGGTGATGGGTGATGGGTGATGGAGGACGGAGGACGGAGGACGGAGGACGGAAGTCTTTCGACGATACCCGATAGCCTATTCCCCGGCACCTGTCACCCATCACCCCGAACGTAGTGAGGTACACCATGGATCTCGGACTCAAGGACAAGCTCTTCGTCGTCGGAGGCGGGAGCAAAGGGTTGGGGCGCGGCACCGCGCAGGCGCTGATCGACGAGGGGGCGCGGGTGATGCTCCTCTCGCGCGATCGGGGGAGCATCGACCGGGCCGTGACCGAGCTGGGTAGTGCAGCGACTGGAGTGGCGGCCGATATGGCCGATCCTGAAACGGCCGGGAAGGTCGCGGCAGCGGTTGACCGCGAGTTTGGCGGGCGGCTCGATGGCGTGGTGATTAACGCCGGGGGGCCGCCAGCGGGCAAAGCCCTCGATCTGTCCGACGAGCAGTGGCTGGCCGCCTATCAGTTGCTCCTTGGCGGACCGCTGCGGCTGCTCAAAGCGCTGACGCCCAAACTGGACCATGGCGGGGCGATCCTCTTCATAACCTCGACCTCGGTGCGCCAGCCGATTCCGAATCTCGATACCTCGAACGTCCTGCGGCCGGGGGTGGCGGCCCTGGCCAAGACACTGGCCCGCGAGTTGGCGCCGGACATCCGGGTCAATTCGCTGATGCCGGGCCGCTTCGATACCGATCGCGTGCGCTCGCTCGATCTCAGCCGGGCGGAATCGATCGGCGCAACGCCGGAGGAGGTCGCCCGGGAATCGAGCAAGGCGATCCCCCTGGGGCGCTACGGCGAGCCGATCGAGCTGGGGCGTTTCGCCGCCTTCCTCCTCTCGCCGGCGGCCTCCTATATCTCGGGCGTGGCGGCGCAGGTTGACGGCGCATTGGTGACGGCATTGCCATAGCAAAGGGGGCCACGGCGCCGCAATGGGTCCAGAATCGTCTCCCGCGTGGGTCAGAAACGAGTGCGGGGACTTGCACGAGCGCAGCGGGCGGCGTAGGCTAGGGTGGCACGCTGGGCTGCTTGCCCTCCCTCGCGCGTGGCATTCTCCCGACGCCAGCATCCCCGCCGAAGGAGACCGTTCCATGCACCGCCGGACCTTACTCGTCGCCGCGGCGTTTGTCGCGAGCGCCATGGCTCTTGCTGCCAGTGCCACGATTGCCCAGGAGCTTTCGCCACAGCGCCCAGCCGATATTCGCCTTGGTTCTTGTGCCGCTCCGGGCGAAGTTGTTGTGCCGCTTACCTCCCTGAGCGTGCCGCCGGGCGAAACACAGGGCCTCGAAGGGGCGACCGCCGTCGAGCAGTCCGTCACCCAGGCGCCGATGCCCATTGCAGATCTGCTGGCGACCGGGCACGTAGTCACCGTCCATCCGTTGCCCGAGGACGGAGACGCGCCGATCGCCTGCGGCGAGATCGGCGGCACGTTGGCGAGCGACGGCACGCTGGCGGTCGGTCTGAACGCCATGAACGGCGCCAAGGCGAGCGGCGTGGCGTACTTCGCGCCAACGCCAGAGGGCGACGGCGCGACGGTTACGCTGCTGGTGGTCGATGAGCGAGCGGGCCGGCGGGGCACGGACGGAACTGACGCGGCTGTTGGCGGGGATGGCGGGGACGGCGCGCCGGGGACGGCCGGCGCGGCCGGAGCCGTTGGCGCCGATGGCGAGCCGGGGACGGCCGGCGCGGACGGTGTCGGCGGGCAGAATGGCGCCGACGGAACCGACGGCGCCGACGGCGCGGATAGCACGTCCGTCATCGAGGGTTCCCCGGCCACGGCTGGCGAGGATGGCGTCATCACGATCAGCGCCGACAACGCCGACGGGGCGAACGCCAAGCCCGAGCGCAATCGGGACAAGGCCACCGCCGACCGCGACGCCAATGGCAATGCTGGCTCCGCCACGAGCGGCAGCGCGACGGACGATCAGGGCAACGCGCGCGACGGCGGCAATGGCGGGGGCCGCGCTGGCAAAGACGGCAGCGCGAGCGGGTGACGCGGAGCCGTTCGCCAGCGCGGGGTGGCTCATGCTGCCCGATGGACCCCTAAGCCGGGGAAGGGCGCGCTGATCCCGGACAGGGGTATCCTTCACGCTTCGATACGAGCATTCGTCTCTAGCGTGGGAGATGCCCCTTGAGCGCGCCAGTCGCAGTGACCCGTCCCTCCCTCGACGACCTCCGCCGCACCAGCGCCGAGGCCCGCAAGCTGATCGTGCAGGCGATTCACCATGCCGGAGCCGGCCACCTGGGTGGACCCCTCTCGGCGACTGACCTTCTCACCGCGCTCTACTTCGACCAGATGACGATTGATCCGGAGCAGCCCGAATGGGCCGAGCGGGATCGCTTCATCCTGAGTAAGGGGCACTCCTCGATTGCGCTGTACGTCCAGTTGGCCTTGCGCGGCTACTTCCCGGTCGATGAGCTGAAGACCTTCGATGCAGCCCAGTCGCGCCTGCAAGGGCACCCCGACATGCACGCCTTGCCGGGGCTGGAGATGTCGACCGGATCGCTGGGGCAGGGGCTTTCGCCGGGGGCGGGGATGGCGCTCGGGGCGCGTTTGCGCGGGCTCTCTTTCCGTACCTGGGTGATGCTCGGTGATGGCGAGATCCAGGAGGGGCAGATCTGGGAAGCGGCGTTTGTGGCCGCCCGCTACCGCCTCGATAATCTCACCGCCATCCTCGATTACAACGGTCTACCGCAGTTTGGCTGGCCGGAGGCGAGCGGCTTCACGCGAGAGGTCCCCATCGACGACCCGGGCGGGAAGTTCCGCGCCTTTGGCTGGCATGTGATCGAGTGCGATGGCCACGATCACGCCAGCATCCGCGAGGCGCTGGATGCCGCCCGCGCCTTCGTCGGACAACCGACCTGCGTCGTCGCCCACACAATCAAGGGGAAGGGCGTCTCGTATATGGAGGGGGACTTCAACTGGCACGCAAAAGTGCCGAGCGACGACAACCTGGCCACTGCGCTGGCGGAGCTCGATGCGCAAATCGCGGCGATTGATAGCGGCAACGGGAGGCCAGCGTGAGCAGCGCGACGGGAACGACACGACGCATCGAGCCGCTGCCACTCGCCGGAGCCGAGATGCGGCCCCTGCGCGATGTCTGGGGCGAAACCCTGGTCGAGCTGGCCGCGGAGTACCCCGATCTGGTGGTGCTCGACGGCGATCTGGCCAACTCCACCCGGGCCGACATCTTCGCCGCCGCGGTTCCAGACCGCTTCTTCGAAATGGGCATCGCCGAGCAGAACATGGTCGGGGTGGCGGCGGGGATGGCCACGCTCGGCTTCGTGCCCTGGCTCTCGACCTTTGCCGCCTTCATGGCCAACCGGGCCACCGATCAGGTACGCATCGTGGTGGCGCAGCCGCATCTGAACGTCAAGATGTGCGGCGGCTACACCGGCATTCTCACCGGCAAGACGGGCAAGACCCATCAGAGCGTCGAGGACATCGCCACTTTTCGGGCCATGCCGGGGGTGGTCACCATTGCCCCGGCCGACGCCGTGGAGATGCGCTCGGCAATGCGGGCCATGATGGAGATTGACGGCCCGATGTATCTCCGGGTCACCCGCGATCCCTCGCCGACGATCTTCCCGGCGGGCTACCGCTTCGAGATCGGGCCAGGTGTGCTCTTGCGGGAAGGGAGCGAGGTGGGGCTGATCGGGACCGGGGTGCAAACGGTGCGCGTGCTGGAGGCGGCAGACCTGCTGGCCAATGAGGGCATTGCCGCGAGCGTGCTTCACCTGCCGACCCTCAAGCCGATCGATGCCGACGCGATCGTAGCGCTGGCGGAGCGGACCGGCCGCATCGTGACCGCCGAGGACCATTCGATCATCGGCGGGCTGGGCAGCGCCGTGGCCGAAGTCCTCGGCGAGCGCCGCCCTACCCCCATGCGGCGGGTCGGTCTGATGGACGTCTACGGCGAGTCGGCCCCGAACGATTACCTGCTGGAGAAGTACGGCATTTCGGCCGGACACGTGGCCAGGGCGGCGCGGGAATTGTTCGTGGCCGGGTGAAGGCGTCGTTGCACGGCGTGACCTCGTCGCACACCCTACGGCGGGAAGGCGCAGAGGCCGGCGGTCGACGCACACATGGTGGCGACGCCAAAGCTAACGCAGGCCACACCTCGGCAGACGACACAGGCCGCGCGTGAACCGCAGAAAGGCACACAATCGGCGTCCTTCGTGCAGGCAAAGCATGCCGCGTCATGCGCGCAATAGGGGGCATTGCCGGTCGTGGTATCGCAAAAGCCGCCTTCACCGGCGGCGGCGATACAGAACTCGTCGGCGCCACCGCCGCAGAACGCCTCAACATCCCCGGTCTGGCACGAACTGACGTCATGCGCCAGGCACTTGTTTCCCGTGCAGACGCTAGAGCAGCACTGGTCATCGTTCTTGCAGAAGTTGCCGACATCGACGCAGCCGAACGAGTTGAGCTTTGCCTTCTGTTTCTTCTTGTGGTGGTGCTTGTGCTTGTGCTCCTTGGCTTCGGCCGGGACGGTCCATCCGAGGACGCCGAGACTGAGGAGTCCGCCCAGGCCGCGGCGAGAGTGGACAGTTGTAAGCGAGCGCGCGAGGTGATCGATGTTGGAGCGGTTCACGCGACACTCCTTGCTGGTGCGACGCAAATGGATAGAGCGCCACAATAGGAGCCGCGGGGCGCGCTGTCAATACTGGTGTTGGAGTGCCGTCCTCGGTGAGAGAGGGACGGAATGCCGCGCAAGAAGCGCCAGCCAAAGCAAGACTTACGACGCGCCGGGTTCGTCGAAGATATCGACCCTGGCAAGGGCAGCCACACCACCTGGGTCCATCCTCGGTTCCCCGATCTCTCTATCGTCATCGCTGGGTACGATGGCGACGACGCCAAGGAGGTTCATATGAGCGATGCTGTCATGCGGAATCCGGGTGAACCGTCGTCGTAGCGGCGGAGAGCACCCTCACCCCCCTGCCCCGCCACCCGCACGCGGGCGCCCGGCCCCGTGCGCTGGAGAGAGGGGGGACGAATCCGGCAGGGAGGCGCTACGCAAAGCCATCAA
>JBBRVX010000112.1:0-16933 GCA_038246475.1 Thermomicrobiales bacterium
AATGTTCTCTTGCACCCATTCCAGGGCGGCGATCTGATCGAGCAGCGCGAAGTTGCCGGTTCTGTCGCCCAGATAGAGGAAGCCATCGGCGCCAACCCGATAATTGATGGTCACGCAGACGACGCCATCGCGGGCAAAACGGCTCCCGTCGTACGTGAAGCCTGCGCCCGTGCCGTGCTCGAAGGCCCCGCCCGCAATCCAGACCATCACCGGGCGCCTGGCCGACTCCAATTCCGGACTCCAGATATTGAGATTGAGGCAATCTTCCCCCATGGTGGGGTGCTCCGGGATGAGCACATCCCAGGGCGGGGGATACGGCAGTTGCGGCGCCTTCGGTCCATAGGCCAGCGCGTCTCGCACGCCGCTCCACGGTACAACCGGCCGTGGCGGACGGAACCGGTTCGCGCCAAACGGCGGCGCCGCGTAGGAAATCCCCTTGAAGCTGTACACCTCGTCGGCAACGCTGCCCCGCACGCCACCTTGCTGGGCCTTGACGGTAGCGGTCATTGCTGCTGCTTCCTGGTTGAGCCGCACTGTGGCGGCGGCCGCCTGCTCATTCTCAGGAATCGAGTGTCGGGTCAGGTTGGCAGCCATCTCCGCAACTCCTCTCTGCTCTGCCTAACTCGTCGCCGGTTCGGCGCTGGTGCGTGCATGGGGTCATGCCTGCGGCGCCGCCTACGCTCCAGCGTGAAACAACGGCGCCAGCAGCGCCACGCCACACGGGGTGGTTCGCGGCCCTACCCTATCGGGTGGCCTGCCGCGCGACAGGCATGCCGCGGGGCCGTTCCCTTTCCCTCCCCTGTCCTACACTCGTCTCCTGGTGATCATCAGCCCATGAGGATGGCGGAACCATGCAGTTGCCAACGTGGTCGGAGGGGTCGGCGCTCATCGTGGCCGTCGCCGAGCTGCTCAGGGCGCTGCAGTGGCCGATCGTCGTCCTCATCATCGCCCGCTTCTTCCGGGGCGATATCCAGAAACTCCTCACCCGCGTCCGCCGGGGCAGCCTCTTTGGCGCCGAGGTCGAGCTGGAGCAGGCGCTCGATCTGCTGGAGGAGGGGACCAGCGCTGCCGGCGATGACGACGCCATGGATATTCCCATGATCCCCGCCGGCGAGTTGCCCCCGGATCGCCAGGACGAGGAGGTCATCGATCTGGCCCGCCTGCGCATGACCGTGGCCAAGGAGCGGGACATCCTGCGCACCGCCGCCGTATCGCCCCGGGCGGCGTTGATGCTCCTCTCCTCGGAGATCGAAGCGACCCTGCGCCACCTGGCCGAGGACGACGACGTCGAGGATCGCATGCCGGGCGATGCCCGCTTCATGCCGGTCAGCCAGATCACCCGCGGCCTGACCACGGCCGGCGCCATCGACGAACGGACCGAGGACAACATCGAAAACCTCTGGAAAGCGCGTGCGCTGGTCCTGCACGAGGGGCAAGGCGAAGACGACGACGTGCTGCGGGCCGTCGACTCCGGGCTGATGATCCTGCGCGCCCTGAGCAGCATCGATCCCTCGTTGGCCGCGCCAGCTAGCGAAGCTGGCACACGGGAAACCCCGCCATGACCAACCGCATCGCCATCTTCTCCGATCTGCACGGCAACAGCGCCGCTGCCGAGGCCGTGCTGGCAGCGATCGATGCCGAGCGTCCCGACGCCGTCTATTGCCTGGGCGATCTGGTTGGCTATGGCGCGCACCCCAACGAGACGATCGCCCTGATCCGTGAGCGTCGCATCCCAACCATCATGGGGAACTACGACGACGGGGTCGGCTTCGACCGCGACGAGTGCGGCTGCGCCTACAAAGACGCGGATGAGCGGGAGCGCGGGCAGGCTTCGCTGATGTGGTCGCGGGCCGAGACCACTCCTGCAAACAAGGCCTATCTTCAATCCCTCCTGCCGGAGATTCGCTTCGAGGCCGAGGGCGTTCGTTTCCGGTTGGTGCACGGCTCGCCGCGGCGCATGAACGAATACCTCTTCGCGGATCGCGATCCCCGCACGCTGGAGCGCATCGCCGCCCTGGCCGATGCCGACGTCCTGGTCTTCGGCCATACCCATAAACCGTGGGCCAAGGAGATCGGCGGCGTGCTGATGCTCAACGATGGCAGCGTCGGCAAGCCGAAGGACGGCGATCCCCGGGCGACATGGGCGCTCTGCAGCGTGGCCACGGGCGAGCCGGTGCAGGTCGAGATCCGGCGCGTTCCCTACGACGTCGCCGCGATGGCGGCGGCAATTCGCGCCGCCGATGGCTTACCAGACCACTTCGCCGAAGATATCGAGACGGGTGGAAGGTCGTGAGTCTTGTGTCGGGAGTCGGGAGTCGGGAGTCGGGGTCGGGGGTCGTGAGAGCGGGCAGGAGGACCAGGCATTCGCCCCCGGCTACACTGAGCCAATCCCCGGCGTTTGGCCGGGAGCAAGTGGCGGGAGTGCTCCATGGTAATCGCCAGCAGCACACAGGTAAGCGAAGAAACGTTCCGGCGGCTATCTCTGAGCGACCCGCAAGGTCAATTGGAACTGCACCATGGGCTACTCGTGGAGAAGCCGGGCATGAGCGTCGAGCATGGCGATGTCATGCGCAATCTGGTGAGGCTTCTTGAAAATCAGCTTGACCGAACGAGCTAGCGTGTCCGTACGCAACACGCCCGCCTGCGGCTCGCCTCTGACACGTATTACATTCCGGATGTCGCGGTCATCCCCGCCGCAATGCGTCAAGCGCTGAGCGAGCACCCCTGCTCCCTCGATGCGTACCCCGATGCGCTGCCGTTGGTAGCCGAGATCGGGTCTCCATCGACGGGCGGCTATGACGTGAGCGAGAAACTGAGAGACTACCAGAGTCGTGGTGATCTCGAAATCTGGCGCGTCCATCCGTACGAGCGCACCGTGACCGCCTGGCGCCGGCAATCCGATGGCACGTATGTCGAAACGACCTATCGCGATGGCGTCGTGCGGCCCACATCACTGCCCGGAGTAGTCATTGCTCTGGAGGCGCTGTTCGAGGCGTAGCGCTATGAGCTATGAGCTATGAGCCTACGACCCCCGACTCCCGACTCCCGACCCCCGACTCCCGACCCCCGACTCCCGACTCAATACGTCGAAACCGCCAGCTCTTCCAGTTGACCCGTCGCCGTGAATACAACCTGCTCGCAGATGTTGGTGACCCGATCGGCGATCCGCTCCAGATTGTGCGCCGCCCAGAGCAGATGCGTCGCCTGATTGATGGTCGACGGGTCGGCGAGCATGAAGGTGAGTAGCTCGCGATAGATCTGATCGTAGAGCGCATCCACTTCATCATCGCGGGTCACAATCGCCCGGGCCGCCGCTTCGTCATCATCAATATAGGCCGTGATGCTGTCATGCAGCATTTCGCGCGCGATCGCGCACATGCGCGGAATGTCGACCAGCGGTTTGAGGGGCGCCTGATCGGCGGTCTGGATCGCGATCTTGGCGGTGCCGGCGGCATGATCGGCCATCCGCTCCAGATCGGTGACAATATGGATCGCTGCCGCGACCGTGCGCAAATCCTTCGCCATTGGCGCCTGGGTCGCGATCAACAGCAGCGCCTGCTCCTCGGTGCGCCACCGATGCTCGTTAATCTCTCGATCCGTGGCGATCACCTGCTGGGCCAGGCGTACGTCCTGATGGGCCAGGGCGTTCACGGCGTTGTCAATCGCCTTGCTGGTCATGCTCGACAAAGCGACCACGCCGCCACGCAGCTCTTCCAGTTGATGGGCATATTGTGCGCGCGTCATCGTCGCCTCCACTCTTCGCGTTCGTACCGTTCACCGGGTGAGCTAGCCGAAGCGGCCGGTGATGTAATCCTCGGTCCGCTGGTCATTCGGGTTCGTAAAGAGCTGCCTGGTCGGCGCCGCTTCCACGAGGATGCCCATCCTGTTCTCACCTAGCGAGAAGAAGACCGTCTGATCGGACACTCTCGCCGCCTGCTGCATGTTGTGCGTCACGATCACGATCGTATAGTGGCGCTGCAGCTCGCGCATCAGGTCCTCGATGCGGAGCGTCGAAATGGGGTCGAGCGCGCTGCACGGCTCGTCCATGAGGATCACGTCCGGATTGATCGCCAGCGTGCGCGCAATGCAGAGCCGCTGTTGCTGGCCCCCGGAAAGCGCCAATCCGCTCTCCTGCAGCTTGTCCTTGACCTCGTCCCAGAGGGCCGCCTGCCGCAGGCAGCGTTCCACCAGTTCCTCGTGGCTCCCCTTGTAGCCGTTGATCTTCGCGCCCCAGATGATGTTCTCGGCGATGGACTTCGGGAAGGGGTTGGGTTTTTGGAAGACCATCCCGATGCGGCGGCGCACCTCGACCGGATCGACGTTTCGGCCATTGATATCGATCCCATGGTAGTCAATCGTGCCTTCCACCCTGGCCGTGGGCACCAGATCGTTCATGCGATTGATGCAGCGAATGACCGTACTCTTGCCGCAGCCGGATGGACCAATCAACGCCGTGATCTGATTCCTGGGAACATCGAACGTGACATCGCCGACGGCATGAAATGCGCCGTAGAACACGTTCAGATCTCGCACTCTGACAATCGCGTCGCCCGCGCTGGGCGGACTCGCTATAGCCCGCTCTTCCACGACCGCGTACATTGGTTCTCTCATTGCGCCTTCCAAGGGATCGGCATCAGCATCGTGACGCGCTGCCCGATGATCGTTACCACTTCACCTGTCTGCTGAACCGCTGCCGAAAGTAGATGGCCGTGGCATTCAACACCAGCAAGAGGACCAGCAGCACTACGATCGCGGCGGCGGCCAGATCCTGAAAATCCTGTTGCGGCCGCCGCGCCCACTCATAAATCTGCACCGGCAGCACCGTGTACTTGCTGGTGATCCCGGATGGATTGAAGGTCACATACGCCGCCGCGCCGACCACCAGCAGCGGCGCCGTCTCCCCGATCGCCCGCGAGATCGACAGGATGATCCCGGTGAGGATGCCCGGCATCGCGGCCGGCAGGACGTGATCCCGCGCCACTTGCCACCGCGTTGCGCCCAGGGCGAAGGCGGCCTGCCGGAGCGAAGAGGGGACGGCCCGGATCGCTTCCTGACTGGCAATGATGATCACCGGCAGGATCAGGAGCGCCATCGTCAACGCGCCCGAGACCACGGTGCGGCCAAGGGAAAACATGCTGACGAACACCCCCAGGCCGAGCAGGCCATAGACGACCGATGGCACCCCGGCCAGATTCGCGATATTGGTCTTCAGGAGCCGGGTCCAGCGATTGTTGGGCGCGTACTCCTCGAGATAGACTGCCGCGCCGATGCCCACCGGGAATGCGAACAGCGCCGTCAGGCCGATCACCCAGAGCGTGCCAAGAAGGGCTGGCCGCAGGCCGGCCTGCTCTGGCTTGCGCGATGCCGTATTCGTCAGCAGGTCCAGCGAGAGCCACCGCGCGCCAGAGGTGGTGACGTCCCAGATCAGCGCGCCAAGCGCCAGAATTGCAAAGGCCGTGGCGAGAAAGAGGACCTTTCTGACCACGGATGCCTTCGTATTCCGCCCGGCCAGATTCGACGGCTCCTCTGTTTGGGTCATGCCGAGCGCTGAAGGTCCGAGCGCGGTGCGCAAGCTCATTCGTATACCTCACGGTACTTTCCGACCACCCAATGGCTCATCATGTTCAATGCCAGCGTGATGA
The DNA here is from genome assembly GCA_038246475.1 of Thermomicrobiales bacterium. Lineage (GTDB taxonomy): Bacteria > Chloroflexota > Chloroflexia > Thermomicrobiales > UBA6265 > JACCXM01. The sequence goes on from JBBRVX010000112.1 coordinate 5,643, forward strand.
AGAAGAGGAGAAGACCGACCGCGAAGAGCGAGAGGTAGGGCGCGGTGCCCACCACCATGTCGCCCGAAAACGCCTGAATGATGAAGCCCGTCATCGTCTGCATCGCTTCCAGCGGGTTGGCGGTCAGTTGCGGCTTGGACCCCGCGGCCAGCGCTACGATCATTGTCTCACCAATCGCTCGCGACATCGCCAGGATGAACGAGGCGATGATCCCCGAAAAGGCCGCTGGCACGACGATCTGCCAGGCAACCTCCAGCCGCGTGGCCCCAAGCGCGTACCCGCCCTCGCGCAGCGCGCGAGGCACCGCCTGCATGGCATCTTCGCTCAACGACGCGACAAGGGGAATCGTGAGGATGCCGACCGCGATGCCGGCGGCGAGGGCGCTGAAGGGGCCGATGCCAGGGAAGATCGGTTTCAGCACATCAGGACGAATAAAGGTGACCGCAAAGAAGCCATAGACGATCGTTGGGATCCCGGCCAGCAGCTCAAGCGCTGGCTTCAGGATGTCGCGAACCCTGACCGGCGCGTATTCGCTCAGATAGATCGCGCTCATGAGCCCCAACGGAATCGAGACCAGCATCGCGATCAACGTGATCATCAGCGTGCCGGAAACTAGAGGCAGCACGCCATAGAGGGGGGTCTTGAACAGCGCGGTCCAGGTCGTGCCGAACAGGAAGTCCGTCACTGGCACCTGGGCGAAGAAGACGAGCGCCTGTTGCACCAGCACGACGATGATGCCCACGGTGGTCAGGAGCGAAATCGCTCCGCATGTCCAGAGGACGATGCCGACGACCTGTTCCGAGATTCCGCGCGAGCGCGCCCCGGAGAGATCGAGCGCCACCGGCGCCGCGCCGCCGAGCGCCGCCAGCGGCGCGACGCCCATCCCTATGGCGGGAACGAGCGTCTCCTTGGCCCTATCCCTCGCGTCGTTCGCGTCTGCCAGGGCCGTGCTCTCCCGGCGCGCCTCATCCGGTCCATCCGGCATCATCGCCATCTTCCTCTTCCTGCCGCCAATGCGTCACAATCGTAGCGTTTGTGGCCGCGTTCCACGCGACGAGTGGCTCATGGAGAGGATTAGCCTCTCCATGAGCCACCGCGCGGACCGCGAGGCCGGCCGCGGTTGCTGACGAATTACGCCTCGGGCGTGGCAGCCGCCATGGCGCTGTCTGGCGTGCCAGTGCCCGCCACATCCGCCTCGAAGCGCGTCATATCGTCAGTGTATACGTCCGCCGGAGAGGCAACGTACCCAACATCGGCAGCCAGAGCCGGCGCCTCATTCAGGTAGAAGCGCATGAACTCCTGCACCTCGGGGCGGGTCAGCGACTCCGCGTTGACATACACATAGAGCGGTCGCGAGAGGGGAGCGTACGTCCCGTCCTGCACGGTCTCGGGGCTCGGCATCACGCAACTGCCATCGCCGGCATCGACCGCGACAGCGTTGAGCACGTCCTGATTGGCCTCATAGTAGGCCAGCCCGAAGTACCCCAGCGCGTTAACATCGCCCGCGACACCCTCGACGAGGACATTGTCATCCTCACTCGGGGTGAAATCTTCGCGGATGTCGTCATCTCCCAGGATCGTTTCGACAAAGAAATCGAACGTGCCGGAGTCAGTGCCGGGGCCATAGAGGGAGATCGTGTCCGTTGGATAGTCCGCGTTCAGGTCCGCCCACGTCATCGCGGGGCTTTCCTTCTGCCAAAGGGTCTTCAGCGTGGCGGTGTCGATGCAGGTCAGCCAGGTGTTTTCCTTGTTCGTGACGATCGTTAGACCGTCGTAGGCCACTTCGAACTCGTACCAATCGACACCAGCGTCAGCGCAGGTCGCCATCTCTTCCGCGGAGATGGCTCGAGAAGCGTTCTGCACATCGGTCTCACCGGCGCAGAAGCGCTTGAATCCGCCGCCGGTCCCGGAGATATCGACGCTGATCTGCACACCCGGTGCACTGGCGTTGAATTCTTCGGCGACCGCCTGCGTCAGCGGGCCCACCGTAGAAGAACCGTCTGAGACGATCTCGCCACTGAGTGCGCTCAGATCAGCGTCCTGCGCCAGTGCTGGCGCCCCGCTGATCCCGATCGATCCCGCCAGCAGCAGCGCAAGCGCTCCGCCGCGCCAGCCAAACGTCTTCCCGCGTTCCCTCATTGCGCGTTTCCTCCTGAGCCTTTCATCGTCTGACCGGCGCCATGCCGGCCGCTCTCGTTTCTTCAGGCACGGGAGCCTGAGATCGACCAAGCCTAAGCAACTGCCCCCGCTTCTTCCGAAGCGTCGGCGCTCTTCCCCACCACGATCTGGTAGCCCATGCCATAGACCGTGCGAATGCTCACCCCGGTAAGCCCGGCGTCAGTCAGCTTGCCTCGCAACCACGACACATGAACATCGACCGTTCGCTCGTCGACGATGACATCCTCACCCCACACCTCGTCGAGGAGCTCCTGCCGGTTGAAGACCCGGCCAGGTTCGAGCGCGAGCGTCACCAGCAACCCGAACTCTTTCGGCCGCAAGGGCACCTCGACCTCGGCCACCAGGACCCGCCGCCGATCGATTTCGATGCGCATCGGCCCCCGGAACAGCACCGTCGGCGGCTGCGCGGCGGGCACTGCCCGCCGCCGCACCCCGGCGCGCACCCGTGCCAGCAGCTCACGCAGGGCGAACGGCTTGACAACGTAGTCATCCGCGCCCAGTTCAAGCCCATCGATGCGGTCCTGTTCCTCCCCCCGCGCCGAAAGCATGATGACCGGCACATCCGACTCCGCCCGCAGCAGGCGCAGCACCTGAAAGCCGCTGATTCCGGGCAGCATGACATCGAGCAGGATCAGATCGAGTTGGTCCCGTTCCTGTCGCGCCAGCCTGATCGCTGCTTCGCCATTGTCCGCCGTGAGCACGCGAAAGCCCTCGCGGGAAAGGTTGTACGCCAGGGTGCTGCGCAAGACGGGATCGTCTTCCACCACCATCACGGTCGCGACCTCGGATCCCGACTGGGGGGCGACCCGTGGGGTGAAAACTGGGCCTGGCAACGTCATCTCATGTGTCACGCCCTGAAGGTAAACGAGCCGGTGTTAACGGAGGGAAATCGCTGTGTTAAATCCCGGAAAACACGAGAGCATTACGCTCGGTCGGGGGGTCGGGAGACGGAGGACGGAGGACGGAGGTCATTCGCCGATAGCCGATAGCCGATAGCTCATATGCGTCGCTGCGCGTCGAGCGGCAGTATCGCAACGCCATCGACCGCTTTCAGGCAGGCACGATGCCGAACTTCTCCCACGCGCGCCATGTCGACGTCGCTAACGTCCTGCATCATCTCCCGTATGGCCGGAAGCTGATGCATCTTGGGCTGCAGACGATGGCCCACCGGCATGGCATCCCCGAAAAGGATCGCCCGGACATCACCGACCTCTGGTGGGACCGCCTTGACGGTACACTCCCAGCACCGGCCGTCTTCGACAATCTGCCAGGGGGAGCATCGGGAATGCCAGAGTAGGGCGCGGCCGATCTCCGGACTCAGCAGACCTCATCCTTCCCACATCCAGAACGAATGGGGGAGGCATGAGATATATGCTCTCTTGCACGTGACAATACGCCCCTCTCCCGGCCCACCGGGAGAGGGGTTGGGGTGAGGGCTCATCGCGACGGGAGCGGCGTTTCCCCACATCCCTCCCCCTGTCAGGCATTCAGAACGGATGGGGCCGCATTGAGCCGTGGTCTGCCCCAAGCCGCCCGGAGGCAAGCCGGGCGCCCCTACTGAAAGGCACAGCAAAACGCCGACAAATCCGGCGCTTGCGCGCTAGTTCCGTCGGCGTTTGCTGGGCCATTCGCTTTCGGGTGTTGCCACCCGTCCCCGTTTGGCGTGCTATGAACGTACACCCTCCGTGCCAGGATGTCAATACCTTTTTAACAGGAAGCGTGCGATGGGGCGTCGAGCATGGGACAGCGTCGGCGGGGTGCGCTCACGTGCGGAACGCTCCCCCAATACAGCTTGTGCGATTCGGGGCCCATCGCCAGCATAGCTGCCCGCAAGAGATCCGCTGCATTCATGGCAGAAAACTCAGAAGGTTGCGTTCGCTTCGCTTCGGGTAGCGAGAGGAGAATCGCGGATTTCATGCGAAATCGCCGGGAGAACTCCTTCGCGATCCCACCAAGTCTGGGCCAATCGGCGGCTGATTGCTGAGGAATGATGCGGGCAGAGCGGGGAAGCCGCCGCGATGTCCAGCGTTCACCCGGATTCCGTATTAGTTCTTCGCTTCGATGAACGTCTTCCACGGCCCCTTCCACCCCCCCTCGACCCGGACACTCCGTTCGAGCGTCTGATCCCCATCCCCGTCCTGATAGGAAATCTGGTACAGCACATGGAAGGGATCGTCGCCGCCAAAGTCCGGCGGCACCACCTGGGCGTAGAGCGTCAGCTCCTTGTGCGCCGAAAGCGTGCGATGCGTTTCCGAGCGGCGCGTGGTTCCATTCGGGAACGTCGCCAGCAGCTTCATGTCGTGGGCCACCGCCGGCCCCTCGTTGACCAGGAAGATGCCCAGCAACCCCGAGCCCGTCCCCTGGTTTGTGGGGAGATCCTCGCCCGGATTGCTGCCCGATCTCACCACGATGTTGGCCCGGTTTACCGAGCCGGGGACATCCGCGCGAGGCCGCGTCTCCACCGGCACATCGACCGGCTCGCCGAGCGAGGCCTTTGTCGTGGTGGCGCGAATTTCTGCTCTGGCCGCGGCGCTCGCTTCGACAGCGCCGCGCTGTGCATCGGCGGCGGCATGCTTCGATTCCTGCGCGGCCCGGTACGAACCGGTCGCGATCGCTTTGGCTTCACTCGCTTTCCACCACGCGAGACCTCCAAGCACGACTCCGGCCAATCCCAGGAGAATGGCAATTCCTTCGATAACGCTCATGGCTGGCTCCAATGTAGGGCACTCTACGATGCGGAAAAGACCAGTATGACTAGAGCGAGTGCGCAAGAAACGCGATGCAGCCCCGCGACATGGGCGATTGGAGGTCGTCTCCGCCGCGCTCGCGGCGGCCATCTCCATGACGGAACGATGTTCCCCGGTGATGGGACTGACTGGGGGAGGCAGGCACGAAACCCGACCGTGAAATCGACAATAAGCTCCTCTCTCACCGCAATCTGACAAGGAGAGATACGCAAGAATGTCTCCCTTCAACACGACAATTTGCCCCTCTCCCGGCCCGACGGGCCGGGCGCCCGCTTCCGGGTGGCGGTTTGGGGTGAGGGCTTCTCACGACGGGAACGGCATTTCCCTGCCTACCTGCCCTTGTCAGCAATCATGGGAGGGTACGGCCCGCAAACGCAAGCTGGGAGATGACGGCCGGTCCCGGCGCCGCGCGAATCGCCTGGCCGGCCCTAGTCGGCTCCGACGGATTCCACCACACGGCCACCGACTTCAAGGCCAAGGCCCTGCGCCACCCGGGCGCCGTAGTCCGCGTCGCAACGCGTGAAGTGGTCGACCATCCGATCCTGAATGTCCCGGCGGCACTGACTCAGCTGGTCGACAAGATTCGCGATCAGGTCGTCGCGCTCCCAGGCCTCAATGGCCCGGTACCGCTCGCCCGCCTGCTGATAGGGATTGGTCCGCTCGATCGCCTGGCGCACGAGGCGCCCCTCGACGAACGGGGTATACGGAATGGTCTCTACGGCTGCCTGTTTCACCCCTCCCAGGCTGTTGGGCTCGTAGTTGACATGTGGGTTTGCCCCCGATTCAGCCGAGTCGACATAGGAGGTCATCGCGCCATCTCGCTGATTGGTGTTCACGGCCCGCTTGGGTTGGTTGATCGGGAGTTGCAGATAATTCGGCCCGACCCGGTAGCGGTGGGTGTCGGAGTACGAAAGCGTCCGCCCCTGAAGCATCTTGTCGTCGGAAAAGTCCAGCCCGTCAACCAGAACGCCGGTGCCAAAGGCAGCCTGCTCAACCTCGGCAAAGTAGTTCGTGGGGTTCCGGTCGAGCACCATGCGGCCAACCGGCCGCAGCGGAAATACCTCTTCCGGCCAGAGCTTGGTGTCGTCGAGCGGGTCGAAATCAAGCTCCGGATGCTCCCCGTCCTCCATAATCTGGACGCACAGTTCCCATTCCGGATAGTCGCCACGCTCGATGGCCTCGTACAGGTCCTGGGTGGCATGATTGAAATTCGTGGCCTGGATCGCGTTTGCCTCGGGCTGCGTCAGCGACTTGATGCCCTGTTTCGTCTTCCAGTGGTACTTGACCAGAACTCCCACGCCAGCGGCGTTCACCCATCTATAGGTATTGACGCCAAACCCGTCCTGATGCCGGTAGTCGGCGGGGATGCCCCGCGGGCTGAAGAGCCACGTCAACATATGCATCGACTCGGGTGTCAGGCTCATGAAATCGAAGATGCGCTCGGGGTCCTGCCGATTGGTCACGGGATCGGGCTTGAGGGAATGAATGACATCGGGAAACTTGATCGCGTCGCGAATAAAGAAGACCGGCAGGTTGTTGCCCACCAGGTCCCAGTTCCCATCTTCGGTGTAGAACTTGGTGGCGAATCCCCGCGGGTCGCGTAGTGTCTCGGGAGACGTCCCGCCGTGAATCACGGTCGAAAATCGGACGAAGACAGGGGTGCGCTTGCCCTTTTCCTGGAAAAGTTTCGCCCGCGTGCATTGTGCAATCGGCTCACCGCCAACGGTCCCGTACGCCTCGAAGAAACCGTGAGCGCCAGCGCCACGGGCATGAACGACGCGCTCCGGAATCCGCTCACGGTCAAAGTGGGCGATCTTCTCGACGAAGTGGTAGTTCTCAAGCGTCGCGGGGCCACGCTCGCCAACGGTCCGGGTGTTCTGGTTGTCGTAGACCGGATGTCCCTGGCGCGTCGTCAGGATCGGCTGCTCGGAATGCTCGCCGTCAGTATCTCGGGTGCTCATGACACTTCCTCCAGATGGGCGCCTCAGATGTCGCTGCCGGACTCCGAGGATTATGGGGACGCGTTTTGAGACATGGTAGCCGAGGCAAGAACCGCGGCGCGCCGCACGCCCAGCTCCAGTGTCTCGTGGCCTTCGCCCCTTCGCCTCGTCGCCGGTCATCCCCGCCCTTCTCAGGCGCATCGAGGGGGAGGGCTGCACCCGGTCGCCTTCTGAAACGCTGAAAGGAACCTTAAGCTCGTCGCGCGTTCGTTGCGCCGGCCCACGCTCCCGCGTCAGGAGCCGCCAGTCGCTTCGCCGAGGAGGTCAGCGTAGGCCCAGCCGATCGTGCCGCCATACTCGACGGTCACGTACCCATTCTCGGCGCCTTCCCGGGTCAGGGTCACCGGCGCGCCTTCCGGCATGGTGAGAATCGGCTCGGCATCGCTCGCCGGAGCGCCGCGGAGCACGAGCGCGCTGAGGGTGACCCGGGCGTCCGCGCTTGGCGCCGGGCTCGCCGTGGAGCCGACAGGGAGCACAAATTCGTCGACCTCCGCCTGGGTCGCGACCAGCCCGAGCGCCACGGCCCAGCCCGGCACGCTGTCATAAAGCACCGGAACATACCCGTTTTGCTCGTCGCCAGCGGTCAGCTCCACCGCCGCGCCGCGCGGGATGAAGCGCAGCACCACGCCGTCGAGGCTCGGCTGCTGGCGCAAGTTGAGCTCTGTTCCCGCGTAGCGCACACAGGTGGTGCAGCTCTGGGCCAAGCTTGTGGCGGGGGCGAAGGCCAACGTCAGGAACAGCGCCCCCAGGACGGCGAGCCACCGCCCTGAAGAGACGAGCCCCTGCAACACCAGTACCGAATTCCACCGCCGCATCAAACGTCTCCTTGGTCTCGATTCATGAAGGCGTTCCGCACGGCGCCCTCACCGATCTAAACGCGCGCGGCGCTACTTCCCGTTTCCCTCGTTGTCTCCGATTCGACACGATCGTCAGCTATCGGCTATCGGCTATCGGCTATCGGCGAACGACCTCCGTCCTCCGACCTCCGACCTCTGACCCCCGACCCCCGACTGACAGCTTGTCTTCCATCACCCATCACCGACGTTCGGCATGTGCGTTCGCGGCGAGCACATCTACCGCTTGCGCTGCTGCTTCTTGTGCTTCTTCGTCGAGCTCGTGCCGTTTTGATTGTCCTTTCCCCCGCCTCTCTTGGCGCTCTCCGCCGATTGCTTCTTCTTCCCCTTGCCGTTGCTCTTGCCTTTGGCTTTGTCTTTGCTCGTGCTCGTGTCGGCTTTCGCGCTCTTTGCGCTGTTCGTGTCGTTCCGGGTCGACCCACTGGAACCCGTTGCCGCGGTCGATTCCCGCGGCGGGCCGGTTTCCACCGCCCGCGACGCCATGGGGGTGATGATGACCGTGCCTTTCATGGACGGGGCATCGTCGGGAATGCGAAAGGCGACCGAGCCAATCCCGGGGCAGCCCGCTCCCACCACATCACGCCTCGAGATGGCAATCACCGCGCACCCCTCGACGCGCGCCATGACATCGGCCGGCACATCGACCAGTCCCGGCGAACCTGGTCCGGCTGTTGCGGGGGCGATCGTTGGCGCCGGCGTTTGCGCGGGAGGGCTCGGGGCAACAGGAGTTGGCTCGGCGGATGAAGGTGTTTTCGGGGCTTTCGGTGTCCTGGATGCAGGCTTCGAGTCGGCGGCGGCGCTAGTCGGCTGGCCCTCGCAGGCGACGCCCTTCACCCCGCCGTCGTCGAGACCGCTGAGATCGTCCGGGTATTTCTGGAGCGCCTTCGTTGCTTCGTCAGTGAAGGAGTCCGGATACTGCCCCTCGAAGTCGGCGCAGGTGACCTTGCCGTCGCCGTTGAAGTCATACTGCATCTGCGCCAGGGCAGGCCGCGGCACCGCGAAGGAGCTTGTCAGGGCCACCATCAGGATGGCGACTGTAGCGCGCCACCGGTAGCTTTCACGTTGCGGGGATGGTTTGCCGCTGAGGGGGGATGTGTGCATGGTGGCCTCCGGCCGATGGAGCGTTTCGAACGCAGCATAGCCGCTGACGAACGGGGTATGCTCGGCAGAGGATCGCGGGGCGTTTCGGGAAAAGGAATGCAGCGCCGTTTATCGCGCCCCCGACAATCGAATCCGTGGCCCCGGCCACCCTCCTTCAACGTGGCATTGGCACGAGGTGCAATGAGCGAATCTGCTTCCTCCAGCGAACCCCGGCCAATCGTCCCGAAACCGGCTCTGAAGGTGTGGACGAAACTGGCCACCGCGGCGCTGGCTGGCGTGATCTGTTTCATGCTCTGGCCGGCCTGGCTAGGCTTGATGATTCGTTCCGTCGCCGCCTGGGATGTGGCGGTCTTTGTCCTCGTCGTCGAAGGCTGGTTCGTGATCCTGCACTCGAATGCGGAGCGCACCCGGCAACGGGCCGTGGCCGAAGATCCCGGCCGGGCAGCGATTCTGGCGATCTCGTTTGGCGCCAGTGTCGTCAGCCTGCTGGCGGCCATCGTCGTGATCGGCCAAAATCGGAGTACTACCCCCGGCGTGCCAACCTGGCTCCCCACCCTGTTGGCGCTCGCCGCGATCGTCCTCGCCTGGACGTTGCTGCACACAGCATTCACCCTGCACTACGCCCGCCTCTATTACGCCGATCCGGACACCGCCGGGAGCCTTGAGTTCCGCGGTGGGCCGCCGGACGATGTCGACTTCGCCTACTTTGCCTTCGGCATCGGCATGACCTTTCAGATTCCCGATGTCATCGTGAACAAACGGCAAATGCGCCTGATCGTCCTTGCGCATCAGCTGATCTCGTTCGCGTACAACACCGCGATTCTGGCGCTGGTCATCAATCTGATCGCGAGCCACTTGTGACGAGGGTGACGGGTGATGGGTGACGGGTGACGGGTGATGGATTATCGGCGAACAACTTCCGTCCTCCGTCCTCCGTCCTCCGTCCTCCGTCACCCATCACCCATCACCCATCACCCTCGTCCCGGGCAATACGTACCCCGCCTGAGCCTCGTTCCAGGGGCGAGCCAGCCCCTGCCCGGCCAGATCCGCCGCCAGAGCCGCGAACCCCCGCGCCACCTCGTCGTGCCGCTCCAGGCCCAGGCGCTCCTGCAGCGTGGCGGCATCGAAGCGCTCGTCGGGATGGGCGATCAGAAAATCGAGCAGCCGGCGGGGCGTTCCCGCGCGTACCGCCGCATACGCCCGGGCCGCCGTCCCTTCGTCAAGGTCGGCGATCGCGGCGAGCGGGCGAGCATCCGTTGCAGAGGAATCGGCAAGAGGGGCCCGCCCCCGCAGGCCGGGGATGACCTCCCGCGCCACCTGGCGCATCACCGGCAGCTCGGCCTCCGTGCGTGGCCACGGCAGGTAGATGTCGTGGAACCCGGCCGCGCGGTAAGCGGCAACGCCCTCGGCAAAGGCGTCCACGGATGCGAGCAGGTTGATGCGGGGGCTGACCGTGCGCACCAGCGACGCCGGATCACGCCCCTCGGCGGCACAGGCCGCGTCGAGCCGTTCGTTCACCGCGGCCGCGTCTTCCGGGACTCCAACCACGTTCCAGATGTCAGCGTAGCGCGCGGCCAGACGCAGCATGCGCGGCCCGGAGCCGCCAATGAGGGTTGGCATCCGCGGCGATTGCAACGGCTTCGGCTCGAACGGCGCATCGAGGATCTGGTAATGCTTCCCCTCGTACGTCGTGCGTTCCTCGCGTTGCAGCAGCTCCCAGATCTCCAGCGCCTCGGCGAAGCGATCGACCCGCTCCCTGGCGGAGGGGTATTCCCAACCGTAGGCCTCGTGCTCCCGCTCGGTCCACCCCGCGCCGACCCCGAAATCGACCCGCCCACCCGAGATGTGATCGACGGTGACCGCCTGCTTGAGCAGAAAGGCAGGATTGCGATAGGTGTTGCCGCAGACCAGCACGCCGAGCCGCATGCTTTGGGTGAAGGGGGCCAGCGCGGCGAGCATGGTGTAGGCCTCGTGGGTGGGGTCCATGACATCGAAGAGACCATAGAAATGATCGACCAGAAAGAGGCCGTCGAAGCCGAGCGCCTCCGCCTCCCGCGTCCGCGCCAGCAACTCCGGCCACGCCGCCCGCTGCCCCAGCACGATGCGAAATTGCGGCCCGTCGTCCGTCACGGCTCCGTGCCCCTTTCGGTCCCCAGCGGTAGTCGCTTCGTCAGCTTGGCGCATCGTGCGTCAGCAGCGGGATCGCGTTCGATCAATCTCCCGCCGAGCGTTTCCGGGAAGCGTCTCGGCGGACATACTCCAGCGCCGCGTAACGCAAGAATGCGCCAACATGCATCCCCTTGGCGATGGCCGCCTGCTCGATGTCCGCGACATCGTTGCCCGCAAGGCGCACTTGGAAGACGAGGTGCGGATTGGGACTGGGACCGATCTCATACGCGTTCTCCCAATCC
>JBBRVX010000113.1:0-16883 GCA_038246475.1 Thermomicrobiales bacterium
CCTCCGTCCTCCGTCACCCGTCACCCGTCACCCGGCCATGGATGGTCTGGGATTCGTGGAGGATGCTTCAGCGCCTTCGCGGCTTGAGGGTCGATGCCCGCGTCGCCCGCTGCGGGTGGCGGTTAGGGGGTGAGGGCGGCGGCTGTGCGCGGGACGGTTTACCCCGAATCCGAATCACCTGGCTGCTTGGGAACGAGGAAGGCCCCGGAGCGCTCCGGGGCCTTCCTCTGGCGAAACCGCAATTGCGTTATCAATCCAACCTCAGCGGCAGCGCTTGCCGGAGGTCACCCGCCCTGGTTGACGGTCGCGTCGCCACCGTCGCCGCCCGTGCCGCCCGCACCCCCTTCGCCAATGCCGGTGGCATTGCTGCGGTTGTTGTTGGTGTCCTTATTGCTGATATCAACATTGAACACCGGCGGCTCCATGGCTGACCCGGAAGCGACGCCATGATCTCCGCCATCGGCGGTCGCAATGGGCGGCGCAAGGTTCTGGGTTATGTTGACATTGGTGGGATAATCGATCTCTCCACCATTCAACTCCGCCGCTCCGGCGATATTGCCGGTCATGATCGAGTTTCCGGTGTTCTCACCCGTGACGATCTCACCGATCGAGATATCGCCATCCGTCGACGCCGAAGCGATGCCGCCATTGCTGGCGCCCGTGATGCTCGGAACAGCATCGTTCGTATCCGCGTTGGCGCCAGATGCCACACCCAGGTAGACCGTGGACACCAGAATGACGGCCCCCGCGCATCGCCGCAACGAGGTCAATGTACGCGCATCGTGTGACGGATCACTGTTTCGAACGAAGCCATTTGGCTGCATACCCACCCTCCCAATCCCGCCTTTGGTGCACTGCCAGTCTGACGACGCATCGCGACGACGAACGTCCATGCGCGGCACAGCGATCTGCAGCGAAAGACGGGATCTCCTTCCCCGTATGAACCTAGCATCGCGCGGCCACCATGTCAATTGTGACGAAGCGACTCGAACGTCTGACAGTCCTGAACCCGGCATCGGGCTCGGCGTAATGGAGACGTGGGAGAAGGCCGGCCCGTTTCGTTCATGCACCGCCAGGGCCGGTAATCGTGGCCGTGATGTCGTCCACAAATGCCGCGTCCAGCGGCGCATCTCCCAGCATCAGCCGGTACCAGATTGCCCCCAGCACGATGTCCGCGAGCGCTGTAGGGTGCTGGTTGCGATCCACCTCCAGGTCCTCCTGGGCGCGGTTGATCGCCGCGATGAGTGCATGGCGCATGGGCCGATGCAGTGCGCGATAGACACCGAGGACATCGGCATCGAGCTGCGATTCGGCCATCATCATCCTGTGGGCCGGTCCCGAACCTGCCTGTTTCGTGCCCGGTCGCCCGATCAATGCGGCGACAATCGCTTCCACATCGCCCCGGAGCGAGCCTGCACCGCGAGCCGAGCTCGACGGCGCAATCGCGCAGGCTTCCTGCACCAGAGCTTCCTTGTCCGGCCACCAGGCGATGATGTTCGATCGCTCCACCGCGGAGCGCACGGCAATCGCGTCGATAGTGAGCCGCTGGTAGCCCTCGCGCCCCAGGAGCAGCAGGGTGGCGGCCAGGACCGCCCTGCGGTCGTTCGCCGTTTCGGCGGCGGTCGCACGCGGTGCCCGGTGTCCATTGCCACGGAGATGTCCGGCGTGAGGGATCGCGGTCGCGAGCTCCAGAACCTGGCGCGCGGTCAGATCGTCTGTCACCAGGACGTCCACGATCCCGGAGCGCAGTGCCCCCAGAATGGCGGCCACCTTCGCTTCTCCGCCAGCGGCGGCAACCACGGTGCGCGCGTCGCGCAGCGCTTCGTGGCGCATGCCCATCACCCGTGGGCTGATGTCTGTTTCGAGCACCCGGCCATCGAGATCGTAAAACTCGACCATGACGTCGCCGACCGCGCCTTGCGCGCGAAGCCGTTCCATCACCCACGGCTCCAGGTATCCGGCGCGGCAAAGGCCAGAGTGTTCTGGGTCCGCTTCGCCAATCCCCACCAACGCGATGTCGGTGCGTGCCGAGAGATCGAGGGTCTCGCGAAAGTGAGGATCGCGGCAGAGGGCATCATGAACCGCCGCGCTCTCGACGATCATCGGCGCTGGCAGGAAATGCGCCGTCGCGCCGAGGCGGTCGGCCAGAACCTGAATCAGCAGCGGATTGTCGATGGCCGGCAGCTTGCTTCCCAGCGAACCAAGCCCCTGCACCACATGGAGGTTGCGATGCTGACCTGCATGAATGGCATACACCACCCCCCGCACGGTCGTGCCCCAGGCCACGGTGACAACCGTGTCGTCTTGCAAAATCGTCGAAATGTAGCGCCCGGCAAGATCGCCGATGCGAGGGATAAGGGTGTGCGTATCATCTGGCAGCGTGCGCACCACCCGGGCGGCGCGGAGGCCAAACCGATTGACCAGGGCCTCCTGGAACGCGGGAACGGTGGCAATCGGATAGCGAACGTTGACTTCGACGACCTCTTCCGCATGGGCCTTGGCCAGCAGCCGCGAAACAGTGGCGACCGAGCGATCGATCTTCCGCGCGATCTCGCGTTGCATGAAGTGATCGACGTAATAGAGCGTCGCCACCTCGGCCAGCAGCGTCTCACGCGCCGCGCCGCCCGCTCCCTCTCGACTGCCGGCATTCTTCATCGTGGGAGCCTTCCGTCACGGCGCCAGAAACTCTCCTCAGTGCAAGCGCGGAAACGATAATGACGCGATCCCTCTGCTTTCGCCCCCCTTTGCGTACTGGCAGGGGTTCTGCCCCGAACGCCGCCTCCTGCACGACAAATAAGCCCCTCTCCCAGCGCACTGGGCCGGGCGCCCGCTTGCGGGTGGCGGTTGGGGTGAGGGAAAATGCCGCGACGTCGCCATATCTCCCCCTGTGAGCTGGCTGACAGGGATAGAGATGTGGGTTTCGCGCCTCTCCCCCATCCTGTGCTACGCCACCGCGTACGATGGCTCCAGTTGCCGCGCCGCAGTCTCCACCGAGGCATCCTCATGCACGATGGCCGCCAGCGCTGCCACCACGCGAGACGGGCTCTCGTGTTCCCAGATGTTGCGGCCGATCGTCGTGCCGATGGCCCCGGCGTCCATCGCGTGCCGGATGTCCTGCAGGACGCCACGAACATTGTTGCGGCCGGGACCACCGAGAATCACCACCGGCCGGTAGAGCGTGCTCATGATCTCCTGGAAGCTGTCCGGATCGCCGGAATACTGCATCTTGACGATGTCCGAATCGATCTCGCAGGCGATCTTCGCGCCCTTCCCGATATTCTCCGGGGTGTGGGCGCTCGTCTCTTCAAACGAGACCGGAATCGGCTCGATCATCATCGGCAGGCCCGCGTCGTGCGCCACCGAGATGATGTTTCGCGTCCGCGCCAGGCTGTCCGGCACCGCGTTGCTCCAGGGCGTGAAGATGAACTTGCCCATCTCCGCGCCGAGCAGCACGGCTTCGCGCACGGCATTCTCTTCATACCCGGCAGCCAGATCGAGCGTCAGCACCACGCCGATGCCCGTCAGCATGTCACCGTGCCGTCGCGCCAGGCCTGGCGTGGTCAGCACCGCGTCCGCCCCGGCGATGATGCACTCCGAGAGCGTCTCGCCTGGGTTGCGCATCCCCGCGTGACGAGCGCCGCCGATACCATGGTCGAACGCCAGGACGACGGTGCGTCCATCGGCGGCGGAAATGCGGGCCGTACGTCGTTCCAAACCGTTCATCAATTGAATCCTCCTGTTGCCGGTTCCGGCGTGAAAAGTGGCGCGAGCAGATCTCGAGCCCCGTGATTGCCTGCGCTAGGCGCCGTTGCCTTCCAGCGGAGTGCCGATATAGATGATGGCCTTCAACCCCGCCTTCGTGCGGATGGCGTCGAAGGCGTCGTGGATCTTTTCCAACTCCATGCGGTGGGTGATCAGCTTCGCCACCGGGATCGTCTTCTCCTTGATGAGCTTCATGGCCACGCCATACAGATCCGGGTTGCCATAGGGGGGCACGCCCACCCAATAGCTGCCGGTGACCTCGATCTCCTTGTAGTGGATGATGTTGAGATCGAACATCGTCTGCACGCCACGATCGTAGCCCCCAAAGAGGACCACCCGCGCCCGCGAGCGGACGGCGGCCAGGGCGGTAATCGATGCTTCCGGCGAGCCAATGGTCACGATGGCCGCGTCGGCGCCCTTCCCGTCCGTCAGATTGTGGACAAACGCGACGACCTCTTCCGTGCTCGAACCATCGACGATGTAATCGGCGCCAAACGTCTTGGCCAGCTCGCGGCGCTCGGCGATCGGCTCGCTGACAATCACCGTGGCGCCGACCGCCTTGGCCACCATGACGTGCTGCAGCGCAAGCTGCCCCGCGCCCAGAATCAGCACGATATCGCCGATCTTGACCTTCCCCTGATCGACAATCGAGTGGATGGCGTCGGCCAGCGGCTCGACGAACGTCGCCTCTTCGTCGCTCACTCCCTCGGGAACGACGAGCGGCTTGCCGCTCACCGGACGGAGGCCAATGCCGCCCAGCGGCGCGTATTCGGCGTAGCCGGCATAGCCGCCGCCCAGCAGGCGGTCGCCCACCTTGACGTCATTCACATCCTCGCCGACTTCAACAACCTCGCCCACCCACTCGTGGCCCATGTTGAAAGGGAATTGCAGCACGCCGCCATTCCCCACCCGATACTTGCGGATGTCGGTCGGGCAGACGGCGCAAACCGTCACCTTCATCAAGACCTCGTCCGAGGCGTACTCCGGCGTGGGGATATCGACCAGCCGCAGGTCGCCTATCCCATACAGTAGAGCTGCCTTCAACGTCTACTCCTCCCCGTACCGTGGCAGTCGTCCGCCACGGCCATTCCTTCCCCGCCGCTATTCCTTGACAGCGCCGTAGGTCAAACCGCGCACGATGTGCCGTTGCACAAGCATTGCCAAAATAAGTTCCGGGACGATCGTCACGATCGCCGCCGCGGTCATCATCCCCCAGGCAACTTCTTCGTAGCCGATGAAGGTGATCGTCGCCAACGTAATGGTCTGGGTCGCTTTCGCCCCCAGCAGAAACGGAAAGACGAAGTTGTTCCAGCAGGCGATGAACGCCAGCACTGCCGTCGCCGCCAGGCCCGGAGCGGCCAAGGGGAGCGCGATCTCGCGCAGTTGCTGCATGCGCGAAGCGCCATCGAGCGAGGCCGAGTCGAAAAGCTCGGCCGGAATGGTTTCGTAGAACGAGCGCATCACCCAGACGATCAGGGGAATAGCGATGACCTGGAAAATCAGAATCAGGCCGATATAGGTATTGTAAAGATGAATCTGTTGGTAGATCAGAAACATCGGAATGATGAAGACAAAGACGGGCGCAAAGCGAAAGGCCAGGAAGAAAAAGGCATACACCTCCCGCTCCGGCATCTTGTAGCGGGCCAGGGCGAAGGCCGCCAGGTTGCCCAGGATGAGCGCCAGAATAGTGGCGCCCCCGGCGATGATCAGCGAGTTGAGGAACGAGCCGGGGATATCGACGCGCACCCGCGCCAACGCCGAATCGTCGCTGTACTGGTTGAAGAGGACCGCGCGGTAGTTATCGAGCGTCGGCTCGAAGAAGAGCTTGAGCGGAGCCGCCGCGACGTCGCGCGACTTCTTGAGCGAGGTCAGAAACGTCCAGATGAAGGGGAGAAGCGTGAGAAAGAAGTAAATGATCAGTCCCACGTGCAGGAAGAAGTGGAGTCGTCGCTGCCGCTTTTTCTGGACGCTTTCGCGCGGCACGATCGGCGCCGTGGCGGGATTCATTGCACTCTTCTGCATCGCTGCTCTCCCCTCTAGTCCTGCTGAGACCGCTTGACCCAGACGTACAGCAGCGATCCCGCGACCGTGCAGAGGAGCCACAGGGCGACAAAGGTCGCGCCACCATAGGAGATGTTGTAGAAGGGGAAGGCGGTTTCGTAGCCATTGATGGCCAGGACCCGGGTCGCGTCCCCTGGGCCGCCTTTGGTCGTGCCGTAGATCGTGTCGAAGACGTTGAGCGAGTCGATCACTCGGAAGAACATGGCCACGATGTAGAACGGAATCAGATAGGGCAGTTTGATCTGCCAGAAGAGACGCCAGTTGCTGGCCCCGTCGATCTGCGCCGCGTCGATCTGCTCTTGCGGCAAGGTCTGTAACCCGGCCAGCAGAATGATGGCGACGAAGGGGAGGAACAACCAGACGTCGATGACGATCAGGCTTTGGATCGCCTGTTGCGGATCGCCAATGAATCCCTGCATCGGAAAGCCAAGTGTCCAGAGAATCCAGTTAAAGAATCCACCATTTCCCGACCGATAGAGCACCTTCCAGACGAGCGCTCCCACGACCGGGGGCGTCATCAGGGGAATGATCAGAAGCGCGCGATAGATGCGGACGCCGCGCAACGGCTGGCTTAACGCCAACGCGAGGAGTGTCGCCAGCACGAGCTCGAGGGCGACGTCAACCAGCGTGAACTTGAGCGTCAGTGATAGCGAGTGCCAGAATTTATCGTCTTGAACCAGTTTGACATAGTTATCGAGACCGACGAATCCGAGGTCGCCTCGGTTCAGGCGGCGATTGCGCAGCGTCAGATAGAAGCCATAAAAAAAGACCATCGCCAGGAAAATGGGGATGACGAGGGCCGGCAGCATCATCAGCCGGCCGGCCTTGATGTCCGCTGCCTCGACCGTTGATCGCGTGCGAACCGCGCTCGGCGCCTGGCCTTTTTCCATTGGTGAGGCGATGGTTGCCATCGTTTCGCCGCCTGTCCCTGAACCCGTTGGCACGGAGCGCCGCGAAGCGCTCCGTGCCCGGGGCCGCGTGTTAGCCGGTGATCAACCCAAGCTCTTCCATGTGCGCATCGACATCCGCCTTGGCGTTGTCGAGCGCGGTCTGGGCGTTATCGCCGGCCCAGATTTCCTGGAGGGCCTGATCCCACCGCGTGGAAAGGAACGTGTTCTCCGGCTGCGCCGGCCATGCCACCCTGGCATAGCCGTCGAGGTTCGCGAGGACGGTCGGGAGATACGTCCCGTTCGCCCACTCGCCCATCGTCGCCTGCACCGCCGGATCGTTGAAGACCGACGCCCGCGTCGGGTTGTAGTTGCGGCCTTCGACGGTCGCGACGGTCATCTGATCCTTCATCGTCGCCCACTGCAGGAAGTACCAGGCGGCGTTCTTGTCCTGCGCCTGGGAACTCATCGCCAGCGCCCACGTCCACAGCCCGCTGGCGGGATCATGGTCTTCGGCGTGTGGGCAAAGCGCCATGCCGACGTTGCCCGCCACTTGCGACTTGTCGGGGTCGTCGTACAGCGCGTTGAAGAAGTCGCAGTCCATGTACTGCGCGTAGCTGCCGTTGGCGAAGCTCTCCTGGCCCTCGTACCAGGTCACGCTGGCCCAGCCCTCGGGGCCCGCTTCCTTCACCGAAGCGCAATACTCTTCGGCGACGTGGACGCCCTCCGGCGAGTTGAACTGGGTAACGAGCCCCTCGTCCATCACCTGGCCGCCGTAGCCGAGGAAGGTCGAGATGAAGCCGGTGCCGGTCATGCCGCCGCCGCGCTCGCCGCGGACAATGATGCCTTTGACATCGCCGCTGGTGGCCTTCATGTTGTTCTCGCGCCACTGTTCGATGGTGGTGGCGGCCTCAAGGCCCAGCTCGTCGTAAATATCCTTGCGGTAGGCCTGAACGTAGGTCTCTACCATCACCGGGATGGCCCACTGGCTCCCTTCGCCGACGCCGCTGCCGAGCGTCAGGTTCCAGCGGTTGGCGGCCATCAGGCCCTCGAAGATGTCCGCCTCGTCGTAGTCGGGCGAGGTCATATTGGTGTCCGCCAGGAACGGCTCCAATGGCTCCGTCCACCCCGCGCTGTCGTATGTCCAGTGCACCTGCGGCCCGGTCATGAACGCGTCGAACTCGCCGGCGCCCGTGGAGAGATCGAGCAGCAGCTTCTGGAAGTACTCCGCTTCGGGCAGAATCAGCGGCTCCGGAACTTCGATGCCCGTCAGATCCGTGAACTCAGGGATCAAAGGCAGCAAGGACTCGGTGTACGGGTGCTTGTTGAGGATCAGCCGGACCTGGCCGCCAGAAAACTGCTTCCAGTCGAACGTGTCCTGCATCGCGCGGATGCGGTCGGTTCGGGTTGGCAACCAGCTGGCGCCAAGCATTGCCGCCCCGCCGGTGGCGCCCTGGACGAATCGGCGGCGATTGGTGCGATGGTGCAGGCTCATGCTACCTCCCTTGGTGCTCATGTCGCTTCCTGCGAACCAGAGACACTTGGTGATGTCAACGACGTGTTGCGCGCATCGAGGCGCAACGCGGAAACATCGCGCGTATCACACCCGAACGTTGAGCGCCGCTTCCGGCCACTCCCGGCTTCCGGATGACGCCTCCGCGGTAAGGCGAGCGAGATCGTGCATCTCCTCCTTCGTGTTCTCGTACAACCGCCGATAGACCGAGTAGTACTTCTGGTAGACCGCGTGGACATCGTCGCGGGGATACACCTCCCTTTCTGGCTTCGCCCATTGGCGGACGTCAGTGATGCTATCAAATACCCCCGTGGCCTTACCGGCAAGAAATGCCGCGCCAAGGGCCGCGTTGCTCGGGCCAATCACCACCTGGGCCAGCCCCGTGACATCGCTCACAATCTGCGTCCAGAGCTGACTGCGCGCGCCGCCGCCCGTCGCCACGATCCTGCGCAGGGGAACCCCGGCCTCGCGGATCAGTTGCAGGTGATGCTCCACCCCGTAGGCCACCCCCTCCAGCAGCGCGCGATAGACGTGCCCCCGTCCATGCGTGAGGGTGAGACCAAAAATCATCCCCCGCGCCTCATCATCGTGAATAGGAGATCGCTCGCCGCTGAAGTACGGCAGGACGACCAGCCCTTCGGATCCGGGGGTGATAGCCTCGGCTTCCAGCCCGAGCAGGCTGTAGGCGCTGATGCCCAGCTCCTGCTCGGCTCGCCGTTCACCCTGGCCAAACTTGTCGCGAAACCAGCGGGACAGCGCGGCCGAGGTCACCATTCCCCCGCCCACCGCGTAGATCCCTGGATAGAGACCGGAGAGCGAGCCCTCGCTCCCCAGCATCAATCCCAGTCCGGGACAGTGGCCGATCGGCTCGCTCGAAAACGCGGCCAGACAGAGCGTCGTGCCGTAGCTGACTACCACGTCGCCCGGTTCGTTGGCCCCGGTGCTGATCATCTCGGCGAAGAAGTCGATCGCCCCGGCCACAACAGGCGTACCGATCGCCAAACCGGTTTGCATGGCCGCCGCTGGCTGCACGGAGCCCGCGATATCGGTCATCTCGATGATGGTCGGCAGGATTTCTATCGGGACGCCGTACCTGTCACAGACGAGTGGATCCCATTCCCGGCGGGCGGGATCGAAGAACGGCCGATATCCGATGGCCGTGGTGGCATCGATCACGCGCTGGCCGGTGAGCTTGGCGGTGATGTAGGCCTGCGCGCCGAGGATCGACCGCGTGCGGCGCCAGCGCTCCGGCTCATGCTGCTGAAACCAGAGGATTTTCGGTCCAAGATCCTGCTGCGTGAGAGCGGGAGAGAGCTGCCCATTGAAATCGGAACTGTTGATCGAACCCATGTCCCGATTCATCTGGTTCATTTCGGCATGGGCGCGCGTATCCGCGTAGAGAATCGCCGCGCGCAGGGGCCACCCATCGTCGTCGATCGGCGCCATGACCGGCATCAAGGAGCTGACGTTGACCGCGCAAATGTCCCCCGGATCGACCTGGGATTGAAAGAGCAAGGCCCGCACGACTTCAACAAAGCCGCCCCACCAGGCCCGTTCGGCGTCATGCTCTGCCCAGCCGGGATGCGGGACCATCACCTCCTGCTCGACCGAGCTGGTGGCGAGAATCCTGCCCGTGTCCGAGACGAGCGCCCCTTTGGAGCCTTGCGTGCCGATGTCGACACCGATCAGGAAGCGCATCCTGAAGCACCGCCCCTGCTGCCAGTTACGTCTACTGCGACGTTTACAATGGAAATTGTCCTCAAAGCCCTGCAACTGTAAGACGACGCCATAAGTCTGTCAACATTGCGAATCCTTGCTGCCCATTGCACAGAAAAAATAGTCAACGCATAGGATGATGAAATAATTTGCATGTTCCCGCTGCCGAGGGCCTGCTCAATGCGCATGGAAAAGGGATTTCCATCATTCCGCCCGGTGCGCCTGAGGCCATGTCCTGTCGCCCGCGATCGAGACACCCGATCAGCGTGGCTTCAGAGCGGGCCGCACGTCATCGTGCCGTGCCGAGCTCGTTCATGGCGACCGCTGATGCGGCGGCGACGGTCGTGGAGTCAAGCCGGTCGGGCGCAAGATCGGGCACCCACCCGCGCAGAATGCTGCTCAGACAGTTCGCTGTCAGCACGCAGTCAATCCCTGCCGGGATCACCATCGCCTTTCCTGTCTGCAACGGCGCGTTCCAGGCTCCGGACTCGATGAGCGTCCTTCCCTCATGGCACGTGAGCACCTGCGGGCTCTCGACAGCCGGGAGTGTCGCCCGGTCGCCAGCGGCTAAGGTGATTCCTTCCAGGGCAAAGTAGCGGGTGGCCGCCAGCAGCTCTCGCCGCGGGGAAGACTCTCGCAGGGTGATGCGCTTGATCGGTAGAGGAGACAAAGCTGCATCGAGGGCGGCGAAGCCATGGTCGTGATGCAGCTCCCGCGGCATGCCCTGGGCATCAACCCGCCCCCAATCGTCGAGGCGAAAGGTGACGTTCGAGGGCTGCTGAATCTCGTAGATCAGCAAGCCCGCGCCGATGGCGTGCGGTGTGCCGGCCGGGACCACGATCGTCATCCCGGGTTCGGCGCGAATCTGCCGTAACAGCCGCGCGGCCGAGCCATCGGCGCGCTTGCAGGCGCGAGCGAACTCGTCGTGCGTCGCCTCCGGCCTCAGGCCAAGATAGAGCACGCTCTCCGCCCGCGCGTCCAGAACGTGCCAGGCCTCTGTCTTGCCAGTGCCCAGATTGGCGGCCGCGGCATAGCAGTCATCGGGGTGAACCTGGATCGAGAGGTCAGCGTTGGCATCGATCAGCTTGACCAGGAAGGGAAAGATCGTGCGCCCGGCCGTGGCGGCCAGCCCGAGCGTGCCCACCCAGGATTCCGGCGCCATGTGCGCCAATGCACCGAGCGTCATTCCCGCGTGCTCGCCGGAAGTCACGGTCGCCTCAGGCGCCGTGAAGAGCGCTTCCCCGAGCGCGTCGTCACCTTCAGGCGGCGTGCACCAGGCGGCGAGTTGGCGGCCACCCCAGGGCTTGAAATCAAGGCGGGGCTCGATCGAAACCGGTTGTGCAGGCACTGTCACCACCGGATTACGCCAACGCATTCTGTCATCAGTACCCCGATCGCTGCATGCGCTTGAGCTGGTCGACGATCTGGCGCACCTCTTGCGCGGAATTTCGATCGACCACCAGCAGCGCGTCGTCGGTATCGACGACCGCGATGTTGTCGACCCCGACCAGGGCGATCAACCTCCCGGTTTCCGACCAGACGACGCTGTTGCGCGTCTGCGACTGCACGAGGTCGCCGCGCACGCTGTTGCCGAAATCGTCGCGCTCGATGAGATCCCCCAGGTTGTTCCAGTCCCCAACATCGGACCAGCCCATGCTGGCTGGCACCACGGCTACCCGCGTGGCGTGTTCGAGAATGCCCTGGTCGATCGTCGATTCCGCCAGTCCCGACCAGATCTCCGCCGTGACCTTCTCCTGTTCTGGCGTGTCCCAGACCTCGGCGATGCGCGTCACGGCGGCAAACACCTCGGGCTGCAACCGCGCGATCTCGTCCAGCAGCGTCCGTGCTTGCCAGACGAACATGCTTGCGTTCCAGAGGAAGCGGCCAGAAGCGACATACTCCTCGGCCGTTTCCAGATTCGGCTTCTCGACAAATCGTGCGGAGCGATAGGCCGTACCATCGCTGCTGGCGGCCACCACATCGTCCGAACGCTCGATATACCCGAACCCCGTCTCCGCCCGCATGGGCTCCAACCCAATCGTCACCAGCCAACCCTCCCGCGCGGCGGCCACGGCCGTCCGGATCGCGGCCTGGAACGCCGCCTGATCCGTCACCTCATGGTCCGCGGCGAAACTCGCGACGATCGCCCGCGGATCGCGACGGGCAATGATCGCCGTGGCCAGGGCGATGGCGGGGCCAGATCCGCGCGGCGCGGGCTCGACCAGGATGTTCGATTCTGGAAGCTCGGGCAGTTGCCGCGCGACCGGCGCCGCATGCGCGGGCCCGCACACGACGAGCGTCTGCTCCGGCAGAATGATCGTGCCGAGGCGGTCAATGGTCTGCTGCAACAATGATCGCGTACCGAGCAGCGGCAGGAGGAACTTCGGTCGCGCGGCGCGGCTGAGCGGCCAGAGCCGCGTACCCGATCCACCGGCGGGCGTCACGGCCCAGAGATGACGAGTATCGAGGTCATCGTGCTCTGAATGGGTTGAGGGCGAAGCCACGTGTCGTGTCCCACTCTGGACGATGCCAGATTACGGCCGTGTGAATGGCGAATGCCATTCGTCTATTGTCACCCCATCATAGAGAACGCGCGGAGAAATTGGACAGGCGCCCCGGCAGTGAAAAGGATCGTGCACCATGAATGATGCCCGGCACCCTGAGCGCGCTACCCCGCTGGCGAGTCTGCGGGTGATTGCCGTCGAGCAGTTTGGCGCGGGTCCCTTCGGCACCCTCATGCTGGCGGACCTGGGCGCGGAGGTCATCAAGATCGAAGATCCGGCTGCTGGCGGCGATGTCGGCCGTCATGTGCCGCCAGGGGCGGAGAACGGCAGCAGCCTCTACTTTGAAGCCTTCAACCGTGGCAAACGCGGCATCGCCCTCGATCTCACCAACGCGGCCGGCCGCGGCCTGTTCCGGCGTCTCGTGGCCAGGGCAGACGCCGTCTACAACAATCTGCGCGGGGATCTGCCGGAACGCCTGGGCCTCACCTACGCCGCGCTGTCAGATGTCAACCCGGCGATCGTCTGCGTCTCGCTTTCCGCCTATGGCCGCGAGGGCCCCCGTCGCGCCGAGCCAGGCTACGATGCCCTGATCCAGGCCGAGGCCGGCTGGGCCAGCCTGACCGGTGAGCCCGATGCGCCACCGGCGCGCAGCGGCCTGCCCCTGGCCGACTATGCCGCCGGTTTGACCGCGGCCTTGGGGCTGCTGGCCGGCGTGATCGACGCCCGTCGCACGGGCATCGGCCGCGATCTCGACACCTCGCTCTTCGACACCGCGCTGGCCATGCTCAGCTACCAGGCTGCGTGGTGGCTGTCGGCCGGCGTCGAGGCAGTACGGCGGCCACTTTCGGCCCATCCCAGCATCGTGCCCTTTCAATTCTTCGCAACCAGCGACGGCTACATTGCCGTGGCCTGCGCCAAGGAAAAATTCTTTCACGCGCTCACCGCGGGCATCGGCCTGCACGATTTATCCCAGGATCCCCGCTTTGCTGCCTTCAGCGATCGTCACGAGCATCGTGACGTGCTCCTGCCTCACCTCGCCGCGCGGTTTCGCGAAGCGTCGACCGCGACATGGCTGGAGAAGCTGCGCGGACTGGTTCCCTGCGCGCCGGTGCGCGATCTGGCAGATGCGCTCGATCCCGAACGGCTGCAGGATCGCCACATGTTGGCCGAATACGACCACCCGACGCTTGGCCAGGTGCGCTCCGTCGGGCTCCCGCTCCACGTCTCTGGCCATACCCCACGCTATCAGGCATCCCCGTCGCTTGGCGGCGACACGGCAGCCCTCCTGGCAGAGCTCGGTATCGCGGAAGATGAGCTCGCCCACCTCCGGAAGCAGGGCGCCTTTGGGGAATCCTGAACTGACAGTGGGAGATATGCGAGAAAACTGCATCAGACGGGGAATTTGAGGCTCCTTGACGCGACAATAAGCCCCTCTCCCAGCGCACTGGGAGAGGGGCTTGGGGTGAGGGTTTTACGCGACGGGAGCGGCGTTTCCCCGCATGCCTCCCCCGTCAGCGGCCGTGACCCGATGAATATTGCAATGCCCGAGGAACCGGCCGCGAACTACTCGGTCGGCACCGGATTCAGCACCGGTCCATCCGCCGTTTGCTCGATCGCATACCCGACGGCCGTACTCCCGGATGGGCAGCACAGGGGATCGTCGGCAGTGTAGCGGCGAAACTCCGCGGCAAGTTGATCGCTGAACCAGATATCAGCATCGTCGGCGGCGCCGTCGAGACGGGAGGCCATCGGTTCCGGCGCAATCGTTCCGGCAAAGACGCCATCGACGAAAACAAACGCCTGAAAACCCCAGGGGCGGCACATGCCGTCGTAGCTGGAAAGCCCCCACACCAGCGTCACCCCCCAGCCCCCCTCATACGAACGAAACAGACGCCAGCCCGCGTCAACCAGCGCTTCGTCTTCAGCAGTCGCCGCCGGGCGCTCGCGCTCGGTGCACTGGGGATCGAGCGCGCCCTCCACCGCCGGAGCGGTGGGAATGGCCATGCCAGGACTGTTCCAGGAGGCGAGATCGCCGTCAAGCCAGCTTGGCTCTTGCGCCAGTGCAGACCAGGGACTGAGCAGCGCGGCGATGACCGCGGCCAGGATTGTCATTGCCGATAACGCGCGCATGGCGAACTCCTTTACGTTGGCGGGGTGACGCGCGTCAGTATGGCGGAACTCGCCGGATGATGGCGATCGCCGCTCCACGGCCCCAGGTCGAGCGGAAGGCGAGAGGCGTTCTCTCTCCTCAGCCAACCATTCCCAAAGGGTCTTGACATGTGACCATTTGGTCACCTATTATGCCCGGGCGATGGACGACATGGATCCCGTCTTCAAAGCGCTTGCCGACCCGCATCGGCGTCATCTGCTCGACCGGCTTCATGAACGGGACGGGCAGACTTTGACCGAGTTGCAGGACGATCTCCCGATGTCGCGCTTCGGCTGCATGAAGCATCTGCGCGTGCTGGAAGACGCCGGTCTCGTCACGTCGCGCAAGGTGGGACGCGAAAAGTTCCACTACATCAACCCCGTGCCGATCCAGCGAGCGTACGACCGCTGGGTCGAAAAGTTCGCCCGGCCCTGGACCAGGATGATCTCGGGGCTCAAGTGGTCTCTGGAGGAACCTTCGATGTCAGCGAAACCAGCGCACGTCTACCAGATCTATATCCAGGCATCGCCGGAGCGCGTCTGGCAGGCGATCACCGATCCCGAGATGACCCCGCACTACTACATGGGCACGCGCGTCGAGTCCGATTTCGCTCCCGGCTCGCCGTACGTCTATCGCAGCGCCGATGGAACGCCGATGCTCGACGGCACGATTGTCGAGAGCGATCCTCCCCGGCGCTTGGTGATGACCTTTCGCCCCGTCTGGACCGGGGAGGGCCCCGGCACGCCTGTTTCCCAGGTGACCTGGGAGATAACCCCCCACGAGAACCAGTGCAAACTCGCGGTGATCCATGAAGGACTCGACCTCGACAGCGATCTGGGCCGGGGCATCCAGGACGGCTGGACGCAAATCATGTCGGCCATGAAGACCTATCTCGAAACACAGGATGCGCTGGTGCTGAGCCGCTCATAGCGCCTGCCGCGCACCATCACGTTCAACAGCCCGGGGCGTCGTCAGACGCTCCGGGCATCCTCTTGTCCCTCGACGTCTTGACGAATAGGTGGCGAGGCGGTACATCACCGCATGGTATGGCACGTTAGGTTTCACGCCTCTGGACAGCCGGTATGGCAACGTCGCGATCGGGCAGCCAACCTGGAAGCTCCCCGCTCCAGACCAGGGAGCATCAACCGAATCGCTTCCGGCCATCGTTCCTTTCCAATCTACAGGCGCGGCGAATTCGCTTTTGGCTGCTTTGTGTCGGTAAGGGCCTGCTGCGCCTGAACGTGGAATGCCAGGGGCTCGAACATGTTCCGCCAGGTGAACCGCTGATCGTGGCCGCGGCGCCGCATCGGAACTGGATCGACCCTTTCCTGCTCCTGCTGGCGTTGCCGTCCCTGCCCCGCCTTTATTTCGTCGCCGCGTCCGACACGCCCGGCGCTCGCTGGTGGAAAACCTTGATCATTTCGATTGCCGGCGGCATGGCGCCCGTGCGGGCTCGGGGTGGGTTGAACCGGGACGGCCTCGAAACGTCACTCGACATCCTCCATGCCGGAAACCGGCTCGGTATCTTTCCGGAAGGTTGGGGCAACACGGCGTCTCCGTTTGACATCTTGCCGCTCAAACGGGGCACGGCGTTTCTCAGCGCCCACTCGGCGTGCCGCGTCCTCCCCGTCGGGATTTCCGGCGCGACGGATCTCTGGCGGGGTGCGACACTGCGTGTGCGCATCGCCCCTCCGATCGCCGCTCTGCCGCCAGGATCGGATCGGGCCGCGGAACAGGCCTACGTCGATCATCTGCGTGAGGTGCTCATGACGATCGTGCCGCCGTCGCCTCCGCAACCGGCTTCCGGCATCAAGCCGTGGAACTGGCTTACTAAACTGCTCTGAAGGGATCGAACTTCAGGCCGAAACGTTCACCGCGCGAATAGAGGAGGGGACACGTCCGCATGGTCGAAGATGCCAGCACTGGAGCCATGATGCACGATCAGCCGGATGTCCGCCGTCCGCTGAAAGTCGGGTTGATCCTTCCCGACACCGAACGGGAAATGGGCGGCGCCACCGCGAGTTGGCGCGATCTCGTCGTCATGGCCCGCCTGGCTGAAGACCTCGGCTTCGATTCCATCTGGAACGCCGACCATCTCCTCTATCGCTTTCCCGATCGTGAAGTCCAGGGACCCTGGGAGTGCTGGTCGATCATCGCCGCACTGGCTGCCGTGACCAACCGCGTCGAAATTGGCCCGCTCGTCGCCTGCACCTCCTATCGCAACCCCGCCCTGCAAGCAAAGATCGCCGACACCATCGACGAAATCTCCGGCGGCCGGCTCCTCCTCGGCC
>JBBRVX010000114.1:0-16709 GCA_038246475.1 Thermomicrobiales bacterium
ATGTTGGCAACACTTGCCGCCGCCGGCGTGGCGCTAACCGCCGGGCCGATACGCGGCCAGCGCGCCTGGGCAGCGCCCGCGCGCCAGGATGTCGAGGCGGAGCAGCAGCCAGAGGAAATGCTGACCTGGCTGAAAGATGTCGGCGGCCAGTTCAAGGGCTCGACGATCAAGGTCGTCTCGGAAGAGACTCCCCCCAGCCGAGCCATCATCAATCTCAAGAAGGCGCTGTTCGAGGACATCACCGGCATCACGGTGAACTGGGAAGTCGTTCCCCTCGATCAGGTGTTGTCCAAGGTGAGTCAGGATGCGGCGACGCAATCGGGCGCCAACGACATTTACTACTTCGATCAGGCCTGGGTCGGCCGTTTCATCAATGACACGTTCGACCCGCGCGAGCTGCTGGAATCGAAACCCGACCTCGCCATGCCGAACTACAACATCGACGATTTCCTTCCCTCGCTGGTCCAGCACATCGCCACCTACGGCGACAAGATGATCGGCTTCCCCTGCGACGTGCCGATCTTCATGTACTTCTACCGGCAGGACATCTATGACGAGATGGGCCTGAAGCCTGCCACCACCATGGAGGAGTACCTCGCTCACGCCAAGGCGATCAATGAGGCCATGAGCGGCGATGGCACCTACGGCACGGTCGGCCAGATGAAATCGGGTCACTACGCGCTCAACTGCGACATGACCGCCTACGTCTGGTCGCACGGCGGTTCCGTCTTCACCGCTGACGGCATGTGCTCGCTGAATGACGAGCAGGCCATCACCGGCGTCGACTACATGCGGGAGCTGCAGCAGTACATGCCGGCCGCCGTGACCACCTACGATTGGGGCGGACAGTTCACCGCCATTCAGCAGGGCCAGGGTGGCCAGGTGATCACCTGGGGCGAGGATTTCCCCGGTTGGGATGATCCGGAGAACTCCAAGGTTTCGGGCCTGATGCAGCCCGCGCCGCTTCCGGCGAACACGGCGCAACGCCCGGCCGCCGAGGCGGGCTTCGAGGAAGTGCCCGATCTCGGGCATCAGGGCGGCAGCACGTACTGCCTCTCGAAGTACTCCAAGGTCGCCGATCCGGCATGGGTCTTCCTGCAGTGGGCGACATCGTCCAACACGCAGACCCTGGCCTCGGTCATCGGCGGCGGGGCCAGCCCCATGCGGCAGTCGACGTTCGATGATCCGCGGGTGAAGGCCGAAGAGGAAGTCGGCGCCGGCACGACACGCCACTTCGCGCAGATGCTGGAGGTGATCAACACCCGGATGGGCACCGAGCCGCATCTTCCGCAATGGCCGCTGATCGCAACCGACATCATCGCGGTCGAGCTGGGCAAGCTGACCACTGGCGGCTATGGCTCCACCCAGGAAGGGATGGACGCCATCAAGAAGCTGGTCGATGAGGCCGCGGCCAAATAAGTGATGCATGCCGGGGGCGAGCGCATCTGCTCGCCCCCGGCGCCCCCTCGTCTCTTTCGAAACAAGGAGCACTCTTGGCCAGAGTCACCATTCTCGGCGCCGGCGATATGGGCACGGCACTGGCAATGACCCTTTCCCGCAACGGCCACGACGTCGCCCTCTGGGGCACGGAACGCGACGCTGCCATCGTGGCGGCGCTCCGTGCGGGAGCGGCGCATCCGCGGCTCGGGGTCACGACACCAGCGAACGTCACGGTTATGGCCGCCAGCGACGCGGATCGCGCCCTGCACAGCGCTGATGTCATCGTCATCGCCATCACCTCGGATGCGGTGCGGCCGGTGCTCAGCCAGCTCGCGCCGCACCTGGGGCGACCTGAGGCGGTGGTCACCGTCGCCAAGGGATTTGACGCCGGGGCGGATGGCGCATCAGTGCAGATGCTGCCGGACACGATCGCTGAATTCATCTCCGCGCCGGTCGTGGCCGTGGGAGGTCCGTCGAAGGCGAACGAGGTGGCCCATGGCCAGCCCACCGCGGTGATCTTCGGCAGCAGTCATTCCGGCGTGCTTGAACGGGTGCGGGGGTTGTTCGCGAATTCGAACTACCGTGTTGCTTCGACCGACGATATTGCCGGGCTCGAAGTCGCCGCCGCGATGAAAAATGCCTACGCGATTGCGCTGGGGATCTCTGATGGCCTGGAGCGGCGCAGCGGCCGACCGCACCACAATCTTCGCGCGGCGCTCTTTCCTCTCGCGGTGGCGGAAATGGGAGAACTGATCCGGCTGATGGGAGGCCGGGCGGAAACCGCGGCCGGCCTTGCCGGAGCGGGCGACTTGTTGGTGACCATTACGTCTGGCAGGAACCGGCTTCTGGGAGAGCGGGTCGGAGCTGGCGAATCGCCGGAGATTGCGGTCAGAGCGCTCACGGGAAGCGGCACGACGATCGAAGGGTACCCCGCCGTCGCCTTCGGTCATCGCATCTCGGAGGAGGCCCGCCGCGCCGGCGCCCTGCGCGACGGGGAGCTGCCGTTGCTCGCCGCCATCTGGAGCATCCTCTATTGCGCCGAACAGCCCGAAAGCGCGCTTCTGAGCGTCCTGTGACTAGAGCGGCGTTTAGACGTTGTGTCATTCCGAGGAAACGTGCAGAGGGATCTTGTCAAACACCGCGTACGTACGCGACAAACGAAGAGATTCCTCCTGCAGGTCCGTCGGAATGACACAATTCTCGCGATATGCTGTAGGCGCTACTCTTCGCCCGTTTCCTCAACGCCTTCTACGTCGTATGGCGGAAAGCGATGCGCCATGCCGCGGTCGAGCAGGCCGCCGAAGCCCAGGGCAGCCAGGGTTTCTTCCTCCACCCGCTCCCCGGTCATGATCCAGGGGAGCACGACATCGGCGATCGTCGCCTTGGAGAACATCGAACAGGAGGCAAGATTGAAAATGGGCAACGCATCCCGATAGGCGAGCCAGAACATGCTTCCGGGATGCGCCGGCGCGCCAAAGCGCACGATCTCGGCTCCCGCGATGTCGAGCGCCAGGAGGGTGGGATCGAGCGGATCGATTGTATTGCCCCCGGCGGCGAGCACCAGATCGGCGCCATCGCTCGCCAAGCGAGCGATCTCCCCTGCGATGGCACGGGCATCGCGGGGGGCATCGGTGAAACTGATGACGTTACCGCCATACCAGCCGATCTTTTGCGAGACCGAGGATTGAAACTTCTCCCGCACCCGCCAGTCGGGACCCTCGGTGCTGATCACGCCCACCCGGAGCGGCTGGAACGGCAACACCTCGATGACCGGCGCAACAGCAGCGATCTCCTCCGCCTCACGCAGCGTCGACTCAGCAATGGCGACCGGCGTGACCTTGACGCCTGCAACGATCTTGCCGGGGACGACCGTCAAGCGGTCGGCCAGGGTAAAGATCGCTACGCCGGGAAGAAGATTCAAACGGAGCAAGGCGGCGGCGTCGACGCGTAGCAACCCCTTGCGATTGGCAACGAGGTTGTAACGGCTGAAAGCAGGCCCCCGCACCGCGAGTCCCTTACCAGCAACCGCCGCGGCGAGCCTGGCCCCGGCATCGTCCTCGTGTACGTCGCCCGCTTCGAGGACGATGGCATGGACGGGTCGATCGAGCGAGTCCAGCAAGGCGTCATCGCTCGCCGCGAGACGATGGCCCTTGCGAATCCGGCGATCCCCTATCGTAACATCTTCGGTGATGACGACATCCGACAGGGAAAAATCTCGTGTCCCCGCTCCGGGTTCGATCGTTATAGCGCGCATTGCATGGCCGCCTCCGCGAACTATCCGATCAACTCGCGCACCTCGATCGCCAAGGCCTCGCCCAGCTTGCGATGTTCCCCAACCTCGAAATGAATCCCATCCAGCTCACTCGACACGATGACCAAGCCGGCGTCAAAGACCGGTATTCCTTTCCATGACGCGGCAAGGCGATAGTAATGCGAAAAGTGGCGCGATTTCTCCAGCGCTCCGGCAAACATCTGATCGAGCTCGGTCAAGGTTGTGACGGCCGGCGGCGTGACGAGAAGGACCTTTGGCGGCGATCCATCAGCCGTCTGCCCGAATCGGCGCGCTTCCTCCGCCACCCCGGCCGCGCTCTGGGCAATGTCCGACGCGCTGAGATTGAATCGGCTTTTCAGATCATTCGTCCCCAACATGACGAGCATGGCGTCCAACGGCTCGTGCGATTCTACACATGGCCGGAGGTATGTCAGGCCGTTCCGCCCCGGCTCCATCGGATCGTCCCAGCGGGTGGTGCGACCGTTCAAGCCTTCCTCGATGACGCGGTACCCCGCGCCAAGCTGCTCCGCCAGAATCCCCGTCCAGCGGACCTCAGGGGCAAAGCGATTGCGGCTGCCTGGATCGTAGCCCCAGGTGTTCGAATCTCCATAACAGAGTACGGTTATCAACGCCGATCACACCCTTCGCTGGCATGCCACCGATCGAGAAGCCGAACCGTCAGGCATCCGCCGGGCGCTCCGCCAACGGCACATCGACGCGAAATGTCACGAGGCCCCGTTGCACGGTGAGCTGCACGGTGTCCCCCGGCTTGTACTGGAACAGGGCGCCAACCATCGTTTGCCGCTCGCCCACCCGTTCCAGATTGATGGCGGTGACGATGTCGCCGACCTGCATCCCACTTGCCTGCGCTGGGCTGCCGTCCTTGACCTCTGCGACGTAGAACCCCTCCTCCACCGGCAGCGCCCACTGCAGAATGATCTGATCATCGAGCTGAGTGAGCGTCAGTCCCAGATACGGATACTCGACCGAGCCCTGGGCGATCAGCTCGTCGGATACGCGCCGAATCGTTTGCGAGGGAACCGCGAAAAAGAGTCCCTGCGCATCGATGATCCCTAACGTGTTGATGCCGACGACTTTGCCATCGAGCGTGACCAGCGGCCCACCCGAGTTGCCGGGGTTGATCGCCGCGTCATGCTGGATCAGGTTCAGCAGCTCCGGCCCGCCGTCCTCGTCGGGAACTATGCGCCCCAACGCTGAGACGATCCCTTCGGTTACCGTGTTGGTGAAATTGCCTAACGGGGAACCGAGGGCCAGCACGGCTTGACCCGGCAGCAGCGCATCGGAATCGCCGATGTCCGCCACGCCCGGCACGGCGGTATCGATCTTCAGGACGGCGACATCGCTTATAGCATCGGCGCCGATCAGAGTTGCTGGCTCCTCACGACCGTCGGCCAGCACCACAACGAATTCGACGCCGCCATTGACAACATGCTCATTGGTGACCACATGGCCGTCACGGTCGAGAATGAATCCGCTGCCGGAGCCGGTCGGAACAACATGTTCGCCGCTATCGTCGAGCTGCTTATTGATGACTGTGACGACCGCCGGGCCAACCTTCTCGACCACTTCGATCGGCGTCAGAGAACCGGTGCTCGTTCCTCCCACCAACGGGGCGGCGCCAGGCGGCGGGGGGGCCGGGATGGTCTCCGACGCTGGGGATTGCGAAGGCTCGCCGGCACAGACAGCGAAGGCGGTCAGCGGCCCGGCTTCACCCGCGAGAGTGTTAGGCGTCGCGCTCCAGCCAAACTGGGCAATGTTTCCGCTGCCGTCGAGACGGATCGTCGGGCGCGATGACGAGACAATCACCACCGGCGGCTCAGGTGTCGTGGCTGGATCTGCTGCCGGATCTGAAACAAATGGCTCTGCCCCTTCCAGCTCGTATCCACCACTCAGCAACAACTGCCCTGGTTCACACCAGGCCGTCATCGGCCCGGTCGAGAGCGGCTGCCCCAGCCCAGGCATCTCCTGAGCGAGCACCGGTGTCGCCACCAGCGCCGGCAGGATCAGCGCGGCAGATATCATGTGCGTTCTGAATCGCATCCAGCTTCCTCCGCAACGGTTCGATTCGCGGGCCACCGCTAAGGATGCACTGGAATCATCCATTCGTGCCGCTTTTTCATGATATTCAAGCTCAGATCGCCGATGGATACGCGGCCCGCTTGCTCGCGCTTCAGCAGGGATTCCTACGCCTGATGGCCAGTGCGATTGTTTGGAGAGAGTGAAAATCCTTCGGGAATGCTCGGCGCTCCTGCCTGCTCGCCATCGCGCAGCACGCGATAGACTCGCTCCGGGGTAAATGGCGTGCTCCGCACCGGCACGCCAATCGCATTTGCCAGGGCATTCGCGATGGCCCCGGCGGGAACGACCACTGGCGGCTCACCGACGCCTTTCGCGCCGTATGGCCCCTCTTTGGACGCCGCTTCAACAATGATCGTGCGCACATTTGGGGCTTCGAGCGTGGTCGGAATCTTGTAGAGGGCCAGATTCGGATTCAGCATCTGGCCACTATCGAAGACGATCTCTTCCATGAGGCTGTACCCAACGCCCTGGACCGCCCCGCCTTGCATCTGGCCTTCCACGTAAAGGGGGGCGACGGCAAAGCCGACATCCTGTGCCACCACGAAATCGACAACTCGCGTCGAACCGGTTTCGGGATCGACCTCGACCTCTGCCGCATGGCAATGGAACGACGGCGCGCTGAACGACGGGAAGAGACTTCCGATCAACGTCGCCGGATCATGCGCCGGGGCGTCCATCAGGAACGTCCCATTCCCGAGAATCGGGCCGCTGACCCAGAGCTGACTCCCCGCCAGCTCGGCGTAGGTCACGCCCTGGTCCGGCACCCCCTTCACCATCACCCGGCCATTGGTCACTTCGAGGTCGGCTTCCGATGCTTCAAGGATCTCGGCGGCTCGCTTGAGCAGCTCTTCCCGCACCGATTGCGCCGCACGCCGCGCGGCGTGGCCCATGTTCACGAGGGTCCGGCTGCCCTGCGCGCCGGCATCCATGGGCGTGCTCGCGGTGTCGCCCCAGACGATCGTGACATCGTCGGCGCCGACACCGAGCTCGCCCGCGACGATCTGGGCGATGCCGGCCATCACCGACCCGGTGCCAATTTCCGTGGCCCCGGTGTGGACGACGATGCCGCCATCTTCGTTCATCTGGATCGCGCACCCGGCCCCGCCCCCGACGGTCAGCCACCACGAGCACGCCAGGCCCTTGCCGCGCAGCAATCCCGGTGCGGACGGCGGATTGGCCGTCCCCCAGCCGATGGCCTCGGCCGCGCGCAGGAGGGTCTCGCGCTGGCCGACTCCGCTCAGGGATTGCCCCGAATGCCCGCTATCGTCCTCCTCCAGGATGTTCTGTAACCGGAACGCAACGGCATCCATGCCAAGCTGTCTGGCGATATGGTCCATATGGGATTCGACGGCAAAAACCGCCTGCGGGCCGGTCGGGCCACGGTATGACCCGAACGACATCTTGTTCGTGTGCACGGCGAGCACTTCGACCGCCAGATTTGGAATCCGATACGGTCCGGGCACAAGCATGGCGGCGATGGCGGCGAGAGACGGGCTCGGTCCGCTATAGGCGCCAGCGTCGATGATCACCTTGGCTTGCCGCCCCAGCAGGGTTCCGTCCGCCGCGATTGCCGAGCGCAAATGCATGATCATCGGGTGGCGCGGGGAGCCGGTGGTGAGGTCCTCTTCTCGCGTGTTCGCGATCTTTACCGGCCGTCCGGTGACGCGAGCCAGCATCGCCGCATACATTTCGACGGCGGCTTCGAGCTTCGAGCCAAATCCACCGCCCACCGTTTCCGCGATGACCCGCACGTCGCCGTACGGCATGTCCAGCACGTCATGCAGCTGATGGCGCACCATGAACGGGCCCTGGGTCGAGCTGTGGATCGTCAGACGTCCTCTGGCATCGACTTCGGCCACCGCCACGCGCGGCTCCATCGGCGTCTGGTGGGCGGAATGAGCCGCATATGTCGCCTCGACGACGTGATCGGCGGTCGCAAAGGCCCCGTCGATTTCGCCCCGCTGCAGGAGGACCTGACCGGCGACATTGCCCCAGCGGATCAGCTCCGGCGGGCCGCTGTAGCTCGTCACGTCATCATGCACGAGAGGCGCGTCCGGCGTCAGCGCGGCGATGGGATCAAAGACCGCCTCGAGATCCTCGTATTCGATCTCGATCAGACGGCCAGCGAGTTCCGCGGTTTCGGGTGTGTCCGCGGCGATTGCCGCGATCGGATCGCCGACGTAGCGCACCTTCTCAAAGGCGAACGGGGTCTGATCCTGCACGAGGTCGCCGAATCGCCGTCCGGTCACGTCGCCGCTGAGCACGGCTTCGACGCCGGGCAACGCTTCCGCGGCGCCCGTATCGATGCGCACGATGCGGGCGTGCGGACGGTCGCTCCGCACTATCTTGCCGAACAGCATGCCCGGCAGCGTGAAATCGCTCGCGTAGCGGGCGCGTCCCGTGAGTTTGTCATCGGCGTCGAGGCGGCGGGTTCGCCCGCCAATCAGGCCGCGTTCGACGAGATCAGTCATGCCAGGGTTCTCCTCGCGCGGCCAATGGCGCGTTCCGCGGCGCGGCGGACAAAGACGGCGACCATGTCGCGCCGGTACTGCTCGCTTCCTTCGGTGTCGCCGAGTGGCTCGCACTCGCCCGCCGCCGCGGCCGCGGCGAGCGCCAACGCGCCGCCGGTCGGTGCGGCGCCAATCAGCAGGGATTCCGCGGCAACAGCCCGCATAGGCGTCGTTGCCGCGCCGACGAGCCCAATCCGTGCATCTTCGATGCGATCCCTGTCAGCACTCAGCGTGATCGCGGCCGCGGCGCCGACGAGAGCGGTGTCGATGCCACGCAGGCGATGCTTGATGTAGGCGGAACCCGATTGTCTGGCTGGCTCGGGAAGGTGAATCCGCACCAGCAGTTCGCCTTCCGCGAGCATCGTTTCCATGTAGTCGACAAAGAACGCCTCGGCGGGCACGCGGCGGCGGCCCACGGGTGAGGCGATCTCGATCTCGGCGCCGAGCGCAATCAGCGCCGCCGGCGGATCTCCTGTCGGATCGGCATGGCAGAGATTGCCGCCAATGGTGCCCTGGCGGCGAATCAACGGCGAGGCCACGGCCAATGCGGCCTCGGCAAGCGCGGGAAAGCGCCGCCCGAGCAGCTCGGAGCAAGCGAGCGCATGCTGGGTGACCATCGCCCCGATGGTCGCCTCGCCCTCCTCCGTGAGATCGAACTGGTGGAGTTCAGCAACGCCCCTGAGCCCGATCAATAGCGACGGGTCCAACAGGCCCTGGCGCATGAACACGAAGAGCGACTGCCCCCCGGCAATGAGCTTCGCCCCACTATCGGATCCCAGCAACGCCAGCACATCCTCGACGGTCGCTGGCGCGGCATACGCCACCGCGTCTTCCTGCTCGACGTCGATCATGCTTGTGTCCTCGTCACCGGTCTGGCGCCCGCGCTGGTCATGCCCAACATGTTGTCCGCTCCTCTCTGAAAAGGAACCTTGACATGGGGAGGTATGCACGAAGACCCCACTTCCATGGTGCTTGACCCTCACCCCAACCGCCACCCGCAAGCGGGTACCCGGCCCTGTGCGCAGGGAGAGGGGCTTATTGTCGCCCCGTGGGCAACTTTTCCCCATTACCTCCCCCTCGCCGAACAAGAACCAAGGCGCGTTCGGCATCACCGCCTGGTTACGACGGCAAGGAGGTCATGCCTTCCCGAACGCAAGCGGCGAAATCCGCGAACATGGCGTCAGCTCGCTTGGCGACCATGCCATGGCCATAGTGGCCCAGCTTGCCGAGGATATCGACATCCGAACTGATGCGGACCGTGGTTGGCGCATCACCGGCAAGTTCCATCCGCATACTGGCCTTGACCCCGCCACCGAGCTTGACGTCCTTTCCGGAAACCTCGACGGCGCCGGTGCGGCTCGACTCGTCCAGGTCCAGAATCAAGACGCGGCAGGTGAATTTCGCGCTAATCGGCCCGATCTTCGCCGTCACGACCGCATCGTAAGCGTCGTCCGCAACGCGCGTGACACGCTCCGAGCCGGGAATACACCCCGCCATGCGCGGCACGTCGATGAGAAAGGTCCACACGGCAGCCGCCGGGGCATCAACCGAGAACTCGTGATCGAACCGCATCCCTTAGCGTCCCCTTGCCATGTCCGCCGCGCTCATCACCGCCGCGACGATCTTGACGTACCCCGTGCAGCGGCAGAGATTTCCACTCAACGCCGAACGCACCTCCGCCTCGGTAGGATTTGGGTTTTCGTCCAGCAGGGCCTTTGCGGAGAGCACGATGCCCGGTGTGCAAAATCCGCACTGCACGGCTCCAGCATCCGAGAAGGCGTCCTGCAGCGGCGAGAGCTCTCCAGGCCGTGCGATGCCTTCGATCGTGGTGATCGCACGCCCCTCGGTCTCGATGGCGAGCGTGAGGCAGGCGCAGACGGCCGCGCCATCGAGGAGCACGGTGCACGATCCACACTCGCCCATGCCGCAGCCGAGCTTGGCTCCGGTGAGGGCCAGTTTGTCGCGCAGCACCTCGAGCAGAAATGCGTTGGCCGGCGCCGATACCCGGCGCGTTTTGCCATTGACCTCCAGCGTCATGCGAACATCCACAAACGCCTCCCGGATTTCCACCGTTTCATCTGAATGACCATGGTAGCGTGCAGTTCGGCAAAGATCGCGCCTGGCCGCGCCCTGATGACGATCGATACGCATGTTCACGATGTGGACGGCCAAGCCGCACAAGTCACCAGGATGATCCTGCTATAGTACGGCGTCAATCACCGTATGAGCCTTGGCGCAAGGCACAATCGAGGGTTCGATCGACTCGTGGCCAAGTCGCAGGCGACTGCCGCGAAAGGAGCGTTGTTCGTGTCCAGACGCGTTTCCGGAACCACATCGTTGGCTCTGTCCCGCCGCCGCATCCTCCAGGCCTCGGGAGGCCTTGCCGCCGCCGCGGCGCTCGGTACGCTCGGCGCGCGTACGGCGAGTGCGCAGGACGCGATTACCGTCACCATGTGGGGAAATCATCCGGAGTGGAAGGACCCCATGGGCGAAATTATCGCCGCGTTCGAGGCGGCCGTGCCCGGCGTCACGATCGACTTCTCAGCGGTCACGAGCGATCAATATGGGGCCAAGGTCCAGACGGCCATCGCCGGCGGCCAGACGTCCGACATCTTCGGCGAGCAGGAAGGCGGCATCATCGTCGGGGTGGCCAAGGGTGGCGAGCTGCCGTATGTCGACTTGACCGGCAAGGTCGACATCAGCGGCCTCACGGATACCGCGCGTGGGCAGGTGGAGGTCGACGGCAGGGTCTACGGGTGTCCCCTGGCCGCCTACACGGTTGGGCTCGCTATCAACAACCCGGTCTTCGCCAAGGCCAACATTGCCCCGCCCACGACCTGGGACGAGCTGACCGCCGCTTGCGAAGCGTTGAAAGCGGCGGGCGTCGAAGCGCCAATCGTCCTTGGCGCCAAGGACTGGGTCCACCCCTACTTCATGTACATCGGTCTCGCGTCTTCGGTGCTGCAGCCCGCGGGCTTCGCCGAGGTGCAAGCCGGTACGCGCAGCCTCACCGATCCCGATGTCGTCGCCGCGGTGCAACTCCTGCTCGACCTCGTTCCCTATTACAATCAGGGCTTCGAAGCGACCGACTACACCACCGCGAAGGCGATCTTCGCCAATGGCCGGGGCGCCATGATGGTCGCCGGCACGGCGGATTTCACCGGCTACATGCAGGTTAATCCGGAGGCCGATCTCTCCTTCATTGCCTGGCCGGGACCGGAAGCCGGCAAGCGGGCGACCACCACCGGCTTCGAGTTGCTCTACACCGCCAGCTCCTTCTCGCCACCCGAGAAGCAGGAGGCCGCGGCCAAGTTCGTCAATTGGCTGGCGACAGAAGAAGCGCAGCAGTTGGTGATGGACAAGATCTCGCTCTCCGTGAACAAGAACGTCACCGAATCGACCGACCGCATCCGCGAGGAAACCGTCGCCGCGGCGGCGGGCGTGGACGTGCCGGTTTGGTACGATGTGCCCGAATTGAATGGCAGCGTGATCGCCACGCAGGACAATCATGGCGGCCTCTGGACAGGGCGCATCGACGCGCAGCAGTTCAGCGACATCCAGCAGGCCGCCGTCGTTCCCAGCGGCGCGTAGCGCGCGGACGCTGCAGCGCGTTGTCGTTCACCGACGAAACGCGGTAGTTCGGAGCCCGGACGGCAATCCCGCCGTCCGGGCTCCTTCGACTCAGGATTGGCGATGTCCGCACCCGTAATGCAGCTCAACGAGAAGCGCCGTGTCCCCCTCTGGTCACGGCCCTATTTCTGGTTCATCATCCCCGCCTTCATCGCCTACGCCACCCTCTTTCTCTATCCCACCGTTCGCTCCTTTTATCTCAGCCTCTTTGACTGGACTGGGCGCGGCCCCCTTGGTCCCATTGTCTGGGGCAAGAACTTCCAGGATCTCCTGGGCAGTCCGCGCTTCTGGCAGGCTGCCGGAAACTCGCTGCAGCTTTTCCTCTTTATCTTCGTCTTCCAGAACACCGTTTCCCTCGGCCTGGCCATTCTGCTCAACCGGCGCACCTTCATGACCCACGTCTACCGGGCCATCATCTTCCTGCCCGTGATCATGTCGGCCGTGGCCACCGGGATATTGTGGGTGTTGATGCTCGATCCCATCATCGGCGCCGTGAACCCGGTGTTGCGCGACATCGGCCTCGGCGACTGGCAACGGAATTGGCAGTCCGATCCCGCCTGGGCGTTGAAAACGGTCATGGTCGTCCAGGCCTGGCAATGGAACGGCATGGCCGTCGTTCTCTACCTCGCTGGACTGCAAAATGTGCCGGAAGATCTCCGGCACGCCGCGCTGATCGATGGCGCCAAGCCGTGGCAGGTCTTCCGCGATGTGACCTTTCCCATGCTCGCCCCCGCCTTCACGATCGTCACCGTCCTCTCCTTCATTCTGATTTTCCGGGCATTCGACCTCATCTACGTGCTGGGCGGGCCAGCCGGGGTGCCGGATGGGGCCACGCTCGTGCTGGGGGTGCTCATCTACAGCGACGCGTTCGGGCAGGGTTCGTTCAATAATCAGGCCCGTTTCAGCCTGGGCATGGCGGAAGGCGTGACCCTCTTTGTCTTTCTCGCGGTCATGTCGGGCATTTTTATCACCTTCCTGGGCCGTCGCGAAAAGGCG
Organism: Thermomicrobiales bacterium; assembly: GCA_038246475.1. Taxonomy (GTDB): domain Bacteria; phylum Chloroflexota; class Chloroflexia; order Thermomicrobiales; family UBA6265; genus JACCXM01. The sequence continues at coordinate 12,949 of JBBRVX010000114.1, forward strand.
ATCCACTGATGGGCGGGTCCGGGTCCCAGCGTTCTTCGCGCAAGCCGCTCATGAAAATCGTCAGCGCCGTCGCCTGGCACGCCGTGATGATCGGCGTCAGCGCGGTGGTGCTGATCCCGATCGTGTTGGTCCTCCTCGGCTCGTTCAAGACCGTGCCGGAGTTTTTCGACCGGCCCTATGGGCTGCCCGTGGCCTGGGATCCCTTCAACTACATCAAGGCGTGGGACGAAGCCAATCTGCAACGCGCCACGTTGAACAGCTTGATTGCCACGCTGCTGGGAGTCGGCATCAGCACGATTCTGGCCTCGCTGGCGGCGTACGGCCTGGCCCGCTACGACTTCCGGTGGCGCATGCCCCTCCGGCTGGCGTTCGTGGGTGGGCTGGTCGTCCCCGTGCAACTGATCATCATCCCCATCTTCGTCATGTTCCGGGAGGCCGGTCTGCTCGGCAGCATCTGGTCGCTGGTGCTGGTCTATTCCGTGCTTGGCATCCCGCTCGCGGTGTTGGTGATGACCGGCTTCTTCCAGGCCCTGCCGCGCGATCTGGAAGAGGCGGCGCGCATCGATGGGGCCAGCCATCTCGAAATTTTCTGGCGCATCATGCTGCCGCTCACCCGCCCAGCGTTGGCGGCGGTGGTGATCCTCAATGGCGTCTGGATGTGGAACGATTTCTTCCTGGGGTTAATCCTGCTGACGCGCGAAGAGTCGCAAACGCTTCCGGTCGGCATCATGGCCTTCCGCGGCAGCTACACCACCGAGTGGGGCCTGATCTTCGCCAGCGTCTGCATCTCGATCGCGCCCGTGGTGGCGGCTTATTTGCTGCTTTCACGCCAGTTCATCGCCGGGCTTACGGCTGGCAGCGTCAAGGGATAGAGCGTTTCGAGCGCCTGGTGGGCGCCACCAGGCCCGGCCGAGCTTCTTGTTGCTTGTGCTGCACCGGAGAAGCGTTGCCGGTATCGAGGCGAACGGGACGAAGGTAACGAAACTCCAAGAAGGTGGCCACTCGCTGCTGCAACACTGGCGCCGTTTCCCGTGCCGCAGGCGACGCGGGCGTCGCCCCTACCGCCGGGTCAGGCGTCGGACGATGCTCAAGGAATCCTTGTCCAGCTACTTCGAGAAGAGCGGAGCCTTCGCCTCGCGGCACGCCACATGTACTTCGCTCAACGAGGGGTGCGGAAACAGGAGGCACGGTTTGCCCTGATATGCAAAAACAGCACCCCCCGCGACAGGAGCGAGGGGTGCTGTTCGTGCGGGCTTCGCGTTCGGAATCTACGCGGTTTCCGCGTACGGAATCTCTTGCTCATTCACGCTCATGAGCAATGGCCGCGAGCGGTTGTTGATGACATTGGCATCGACGACGCACTTGCGCACGTTGTCGAGCGAGGGAATCTCGTACATCACGTCGAGGAGCACTTCCTCGATCGTCGTGCGGAGTCCGCGCGCGCCCGTCTTGCGCACTTCCGCCTGCTTGGCGGTCGCTTCCAGCGCCTCGTCGGTAAAGATCAGATCGACACTGTCGAGCGCGAAGAACTTCTGATACTGCTTCACGACCGCGTTCCTGGGCTCGGTCAGGATGCGCATCAGATCGTTGCGCGTCAGCGTATCGAGCGATACGGAAACGGGCAGCCGGCCGACGAACTCGGGGATCAAGCCGTACTTGAGCAGGTCGTCATGCGTCATGAACTGGAGCGGGTTCGCGATGGCGACCTTCGCATCTTCGGCCGAGGAACCGAAGCCGATCGGGGCCTGCTTGCCGATGCGTTTGGCCACGATCTCATCCAGGCCTTCGAACGCGCCGCCGCAGATGAAGAGGATGTTGCGGGTATCGATCTGAATGTATTCCTGGTGGGGATGCTTGCGCCCGCTCTGCGGCGGGACGTTCGCCACGGTCCCTTCGATGATCTTCAGCAGCGCCTGCTGCACACCCTCGCCGGAGACATCGCGCGTGATGCTCGGGTTATCCGCCTTGCGGGCGATCTTGTCGATCTCGTCGATATAGATGATCCCCGTCTGGGCGCGAGCGACATCGCCGGCCGCCTGGATCAAACGAAGGAGGATGTTCTCGACGTCTTCCCCGACGTAGCCCGCCTCGGTCAGCGCGGTGGCATCGGCGATCGAAAACGGCACGTCAAGCAGCTTGGCCAGCGTTTGCGCCAGCAGCGTCTTGCCGCAGCCGGTCGGCCCGACGAGCAAAATGTTGCTCTTGTGCAACTCGATGTCGTCGTCGCCATTGAGACCGGCATTGATCCGCTTGTAGTGGTTGTAGACAGCCACCGAGAGGATCCGCTTGGCGCGATCCTGGCCAATGACATAGCTGTTGAGCCGCTCATAGAGCTCACGCGGCGTTGGAATGCCGACGAAGCTCGGCTCGACCCGAGAAACCGCCGGCTCCTCCTCCTCAATGATCTCGCGACAAAGCTGTACGCACTCATCGCAGATATAGACCTGATTCGGTCCGGCGATCAAGCGCCGGACTTCTTCCTGGCCTTTATTGCAGAAGGAGCAACGGTAATGCACCCGGCCACCTCGCGTTGTATTCATGCCGCCGCTCTCACTCATGATTGTCGATGCGTCGCTGTTCGCGAGGACGGCGCCTCCGAATCAAGCGCCAGCGGCCAGCCGCTGACGAGGGGACCATCCCCCTATCGCTTTTCGTATCCGTTCCCGGAACGCTCTTCGACGTGCGTCACGCTCGCCAGAATCTTCGACGGTTCCAGCACTTCATCGACGATGCCGTACTCCTTCGCTTCCTGAGCAGTCATATAGTAGTCCCGCTCAGTATCTCGCTTGACCTTTTCGAACGGTTGTCCGCTATGTTGGGCCAGGATTTCCGTCAGCTTGGTCGTCAGGGAAAGGGTTTCTCGCGCGACGACTTCGATATCCGGCACCGCGCCGCGAAAGCCGGCTGAGCCCTGGTGGATCATGACTCGCGCGTTGGGCAGGGCAAAGCGCTTGCCCTTCGTACCACCACCTAGCAAGACGGCGGCCATGCTGGCGCCCATGCCCATGCAGAACGTGGCCACATCGGGCTTGATCATCTGCATGGTGTCATAGATGGCCAGCCCGGAGTAGACCACGCCGCCTGGCGAATTGATGTAGAGCTTGATGTCCTGATCGGGATCCTCATGCGCCAGGAAGAGCATCTGGGCGATGATCAGATTCGCGATCTGATCGTCAACCGGCGTACCAAGAAAGATGATGCGATCTTTCAGAAGCCGGGAGTAGATGTCGAAGGCGCGTTCGCCCCGATTCGTGCTCTCCACGACCATGGGAATGAGATTCTGTGCGGATGGAATATGCATGGGGCCGGGTTCCTCTTTTCATCTCGCTCGCCGCTTCACCCGACCGTTGCATACGCGGCGGCTCGAGGCGGGGCGGGCTCATTGCTGTGCGGGCATTCTACCGTCCGATGCCTGTTCTCCGGTAGCCGTGGAACCGGGAAGTTCGTCCTGATTGGACGCTTCGGTGGAAAAGCGGGCCATTTGCCTCTCTCGGCATGGATTATGTCGTGCCAGAAGCGGCGGCGGGCCGCCTCATGAGGCGCCCAGCGCCGCTCCCGCACTACGCGCCGCCTTCGACTGGCTCCACCTGAGGATCGCTTTCATCATCCCGCGGCACATCCACGGCGGACGTGTCTTCTTTCACGGCGGGTGTGGCATCATCAGATGAGAGCGTCGTACTCGCGGCTGGGTCCGCTTCATCGACCTCGGCCTCGGCCACGACTGGGGCAATCCAGCCATTGATGACCGCGCCTCGTCCCTC
>JBBRVX010000115.1:0-16681 GCA_038246475.1 Thermomicrobiales bacterium
GGCTGATCCCGGCGGACGATGAACGTCCGCGATGGCCAGCGCGGGCGTCGGGGTCAGCCGAGGGTGAGGGGGTGGGGTCAGGCGTCCCTGACCGCGGGGGTGGGGTCGTGGTCTCGAGCGCCACGCCGCATCCCGGTTCGCATCCCCCTCTACTTATAAAGACACGTTCTCCGAGAAAAAGTGCGCCACATCTAGGTAAATCTAGGCATGAATATGGCGGCCCTGTGCATGTTGCACAAGGCGGCGAGCGGGCCTGATGTCGACGTTTCGGTTATGCAGCCGCTGACCGGGGCATGGAATTCGCAGGCGTCCCACGACCCCGTCACCCATCACCCATCACCCATCACCTGTCACCCGTCACCCGGAGCCGAGCGGAAGCCGCACCGTGAAGCTGGAGCCTTGGCCTTCGACACTCACGACGCCGATCGACCCGCCATGTTGCTCAATGATCCGCTTGGCGCCAGCCAGACCCATGCCAGTGCCCCCGATGTGCGCCACGTTGCTGCCCCGGTGGAAGCGGACGAAGAGATGCGGCAGATCGGCAGCAGGGACGCCGATGCCCTGATCCGTGAGGACGATGACCGCCCACGATTCGCCCTCCCCATCCATCTCCCGCTCAATCCGCACGACGATTTCCCCGCCATCCGGGCTGTACTTGACGGCATTCCCCAGCAGATTGGCGAGCACCCGCCGCAATCGCGGGCCATCCCATACGCCGACCAGTTCTGTGATGGCCGTCTTCACCTGGATCACGTGCCTGGTCGTACTCTGCCGTGTCTCGGCCGCAACTGCCTCGACGAGCGCGGCCAGATCGGTGGGCAACGAGTAAAGCTCGAGAGACTGCCCCGCTCGCAGGTGGGCTGCATCCAGCAACTCATCGACCAGCGCCACGGACTCATCGATCGCGGCCGCAATGCTATCCAGGTTCGCTTCGATTCCAGCGGTGTCAGTCGTCTCTTTCTGGAGACGGCGGCGCAGGAGCTGCGCCCGGCCTTTCGCCGCCGTCAAGGGATTTTTGACATCGTGGGCTACCGCATCGAGGAACGAGACTCGTTCGGTTTCGGCCCGTTTCCGCTCCGAGATGTCTCGCACCGCGGAGAGATACATGGGGCCGGTGGGGAGCGCCACCACGGTCGCCAACGCCTCCACGGGAATGATCGACCCATCCTTGCGCCGCAGCTCCAGCTCGCCACGCCAGGCGCCCTCGTCCCGAAAGCGCGCATACTCCGCTGCTGTCCACTCCGTGGCGTAGGCCACCACGTCGGCAACGCGCAGGTCGCGCAGTTCCTCGAGGCCGTAACCCAGGAGAGCGATCGCCGCGGGGTTGGCATCGCGGTAGCGGGCGTCGGCATCAGCGACGAGGAGCGCGTCGGCGACCCCTTCGAAGAGGCCTCGATAACGCGCTTCAGCTTCCTGGGCCACCTGACGCGCCAGATTCTCAGCCGCGAGGAGCCGTTCCCGTTCCGAATCGGCCTCCTTCCGCTCGGTGATGTCCGGACTGCTGCCGACCATGCCCACAAGCTCGCCCGTCGCGGAGAGGCGGGGCGCGCCGAACGACTCGATCCAGCGCCAGGTTCCGTCGGCGCGGCGCACGCGTGCCTCGGCGTGAAACGAGGTGCGCACGTCCAGCGCGGCCCGGAAGGCAGAAATGTAGGCCTCGGCATCGTCGGGGTGGAGCAGCGGCTGCCAGTTGGGGCCGCGCACCACCTCCTCGGTCACACCGAAGAATTCAGAATAGGCGCGATTGATGAACTCGATCCCCCCGGCCGCGTCGGAGGCCCAGATGATGACCGGGGTTTCGTCGGCCATCGTGCGGAAGCGGCCTTCGCTCTCGCGCAGCGAATCCTCCACCCCGCGGATCTGCGTCAAATCGAGTGCGATACTCACGTGGAAATCCGAATTGGGCGACACCAGCGCCGCGGCCCCCAGGTAAGGCGTGCGGCCGCCATCGGGGCGGAGGAAGGCGCGCTCGTAGCCGATGATCTGGCCGTCGCACAGCAACTGCTCGGCGATGCGGGGGCTGTCCGCTCGATGCTCGGGCGCCACGCATTCGGCCCAATCGATCGCCCCCGCCTCGAACTCGGCGCGGGTGCGGCCCATCATCCGCAGCAACTCGTCGTTGGCGTAGGTGACGGCGCCGCTCAGATCGCCGAAGCCGACACCCATCAGGTTAGTGTCGGCCAGGCGGCGAAAGATGAGCTCGCTGCGCCGCAGTGCCTCTTCCGCCCGCTTGCGCTCGCTGATGTCGAGCACGGCCGCGCCCACGAGGACCGTTTCGCCTCCGACCTTGACCGGGTACCAGCTTGCCAGGGCGTGGCCGATCTCGCCCGCGTGCAACGGGCTGGGACCGCTCACCTCGACGTTGGACATCCCCTCGCCGGTGGCAAAGACCTCCTCGATGCGCTCCCGGATCTCCGGGCCGGAGTTCGGCAAGACCTCCTCCAGGCGCTGCCCGAGGTGCGCCTCCGCGGGCCGCCCGGTCATGCGCGCCATCTCCGGGTTGACCCGCACGAAGCGCATGTCGCGGTCGAAGAAGGCCAGGCCGACCGGCAAGTGATCGAGCATCGCTTCGCGCTGGGCGGTGGTTTCGGCTAGCGCCTCCTCAGATCGCTTACGCCCGGTGACATCGTCGGCGAGGCCGAGAATCTGCGCGACGTTCCCGGCCGCGTCCCGGGAGAAGACCGTGTCGCGCGAGCGCACCCAACGCCAGTCGCCCTCCTTACGGCGAAGGCGGTACTCCAGCTCGATCACCTCGCCGTCGGCCAAGGTCCAGCAGCGTTCGGCTTGCTGGGCCACCTCGCTCACGTCGTCGGGATGAATCAGTCGGAAGAGGAAGCCGTCGCCCAGGCGGTCGATGTCTTCCCGCGTCCAGCCGAAGAGGCGTTCCATTTGGTCGTTGACATAGAGGTTACGCCCTGTCGCAAGGTCGTAGACGTAGACCAGGCCGGGCGCGGCGTTGACGACCCCGGAGACGAAGCGCTCCCGATCGCGCAACGTGTCCTCGGTCCGCTTGCGCTCGGTAACGTCCATCGCCTGGCCGATCACCCGGCGAACCGTGCCGCCGCCATCGCGCAGCAGCGTCGCGCGCTCATGCAGCCAGCGGAACTCCCCGTTCTTGTGGCGGACACGGTATTCGTAGCCGGGGGACCCATCCGACAGGGTGGCGAGGGCAGCGACCGCCTCGGCCTTGGTGGTCGTCAGGTCGTCGGGGTGCAACAGCGCCGCCCAGGCCTCCCAGGTGGGGGCCAGTTCTTCCGGGGCGTAGCCGAGGACGGCCCGCAGCCCCGGGCTCCGCTCCACCCGATCGGTAACCAGGTCCCACTCGTACGTGAAGGCCCTGGCCGCCTCCTCCGCGCGGTTGAAGCGCTCGTTGGCCACGACCAGGGCCGCCGCGGTGGCCCTGCGCTCCGTAACGTCCTTGACCACGCCGACGAGCGAGACAGGGCGTCCATCGTCGCCGAAGGTGGCCTGGCCCCGCGCCAATATCCAGCGCTCGATCCTGTCGCCCAGACCGATGACGCGGAACTCGGCCTCGTAGATGCCGTCCCCGGCAGGGTCGAGCGCCCGCGTCAACCGGCGCTCGACGTCGGCGCGATCCTCCGGATGGAGCCCGGAGAGGAAGACCGCGTGATCGACTTTGGCTTCCGCCAGCAGACCCCACATCGCCTTGAGGTTCGCGTCCCAGACCAGCTCGCCCGTCGCCGGATTCCACTCGTAGGGGGAGAGCCGGGCGATGGCGAGCGCACTCTGCAGCCGCTGCTCGTTCTCGCGCGACCGCTTCTCGCTCTCGCGCAGGCGATCTTCGGCCCGCTTGCGTCCGGTAACATCGCGCCAGGAGGCGGCGAAGCCGTCGCCCAGTTTCGTGGCCTGGATGTCGAACGCGCGGCGTAGGAGCTGGCCGCCGTAGTGGTCTTCGTAGTCGAGCACCTCCCGGTGGAGGGACTCTCCCGTCTCGACAAGCCGACAGTAGGCATCGAACAGGCCGGAGCCGCGATGGGCAGGGAGCACCTCGCAGAGCAATCGCCCGACCTGTTCCTCGCGTGAAAGGCGGTTCGCGGCGCACGCGGCCTCGTTGACGTACTCGATGCGGAAGTCGACGATCTCGCCCGCATCGTCCCGCACCGCGGTGTAGACGCCGAAGGCGTCGAGCATCGTTTCGACCGAGGTGCGGAACCGGCCTTCGCTCTCGCGCAGGGCCTCTTCCATCTGCTTGCGCTCGGTGATTTCGAGCGCGACCCCGAGAAGCTGGCGGGGCTGGCCATCGAGGTCGCGCGCGAAAACGACATCGCGGCTGCGGAACCAGCGCCACCCGCCGTCCGCCGCGCGCATCCGGTACTCGAATTCCCGCGTCTCGCCATCGGCCAAGGTCGTGATCTGCCGGAAGTGCTCCCCCGCGACCCGCTGGTCGTCGGGGTGCATCATCCGAACGAAGAAGCCGGGGTCAATCTCCGAAGCGCCGTCGCCGCTCAGCCCGAGGAACTCCAGACTTCGTGGGCTGACGAAGAGGGGCCCGCGTTCGTGCAGATCGAAGATGTAGAGCACCGTCGGCGCGGCATCGAGCAAGGCTTGTGACAACCGCTCCGGGTCAGGGAGCAGTGCGGGGCATTTCACGTCGTGGCTCATCCGTCCAACTCCGACTGGCAGGACCGGCGCTTATCCCGCGAGCACCGCAGATCGGGAACGATCTTTGCCATTGTAGTGCTTGAAGATCAGATAGATAGAGATTTGCGGCACATCGACACATAATCCGAGGGGGGAGGAGGTCCTGTTCGGCGCGTCAGCGACCGCGCTGGCACGTCAGGTCTTTGCCCGCCGCTCATTGCCGTGCTTGAAGTTGCCCGTGGCTTTGGCCATCAGCAGTTGCGCCTGCGCGGCATCGGCCCCATCGATTCGTGACAGAAAGCGCGAGGCATCCTTTCCGGCCAGCGTCGTGACCACCTTGCCGCGAAAAGCGATGCGCACGGCGCCGTCCTTCACGGCGCGAAAGCTGAAGACGTCTTCATCGGCGTCGGCGTCGCCAGACACGCTCATCGATCCCTCCCATTCACGACGGTGTCTCTGCGAGGCGATGCAGCGCGGTGCCGCATGGCGCGCCGTCCACCCGGTATGATGGCCGAAGTCAATTGGAAAGGATTCTCCCATGAGCCACGGTCGTGAACGATCGCGCGCGAGAAGTCAGCCTGTCTCCCGACGCTCCGCGCTGCACGGCGCCGGCATTGCGGGGCTGGCCCTCGCGCTCGGCGGGTCGGAGCGGCCCGCGCGGGCCGTGCAGGACGCGACGCCCGTTGCGGGAGTAGGGACGCCGATCCCGCCCGAAATCGAGGCGGTGATGCGCTTGCCGCGCTACCCATCTTTTGCCCGATGGGGCATCTATGTAGCAGATCGGGAGAGCGGCGAAACGCTCTACGCGCTCAACAGCAATCAGCGGTTTGTGCCAGGATCGACCACCAAGCTTTTCCCAGCCGCCGCGGCCCTCACGGCGTACGGGCCGGAGTACCGCTTCGAGACGCCAGTCTACCGCCGTGGCGAGGTAACGGACGGCCTGCTCGACGGTGACCTGATCCTGGTGGCGAGCGGCGATATCACCATGGGCGGGCGCGATCTGCCCGACGGAACGCTCGCCTACGGCAACGTCGATCATACCGACGCGAATGCGGTCCCCGGTGTGGCAACGCTCACGATGACCGATCCGTTGGCCGGTCTCGACGCGCTCGCCGCGCGGGTGGCCACTTCCGGCATCACCCGGGCCGCCAATGCGATCGTCGATGTCCGTCTCTGGGATCAGATGGCGAAGGACGACTACGTGCTTTCGCCGATCATGATCAACGACAACGTCGTCGATCTGATTGTAACGCCAGGCAAGGCGGATGAGCCGGCGACGCTGGCATGGCGCCCCATGACCGGCTTCTATAACGTGCGCACCGAGGTTGGGACGGTGGCGGTGGGCGAACCGCTGGACGTGACGGTGACGTCTCCGGCTCCCAACGAGATCGTGGTCAGCGGTCAGATCCCGGAAGGGAACGGGCCGTTCCTGCAGACCTTCCAGGTTGAAGATCCACCCGCCTTTGCGCGGGCGCTCTTCATCGAGGCGCTGGCCAGGCAGGGCGTGTCCATCGCCGCCGGGGCCATGGGGCCCAATCCGGCGGACTCGCTGCCCGCCAGCGGTTCCTATGCCGGAGCCGACCGCGTGGCGCTCCTGACCTCGCTGCCGTTCGCGGAGACCATCAAGGTCATCCTGAAAGTGAGCATGAACCGGGGCGCGGATACCCTCGTCTTCCTGCTGGCGATTCATGAAGGCGCGCGGAGCTTCGAGGAGGGTCTGGCGGCGATGAAGCCCTTTCTCGAGAGGCTGGGCGTCGATGCCACAGCCATCTCGCTGGCCGATGGGCGCGGCAACGAGCGAGCCGATCTCTTCAGCCCGCGCTCGGTCGCGGAGCTGCTGATGGCGATGGCCAAGGGACCGCACTTCGCGGCCTACCACGAGGCGCTGCCGATCCTCGGGGTCGACGGCACGGAGTGGCAGTCGCTCCCGGAGACGAGCCCGGCCCGCGGGCATGTGGTCGCCAAGAGCGGCACCACCGCGACGGGGGACTTTCTGAACGGCCAGTATCTCCTGCTGGGGAAGGCGGACGCGGGCTACATGACGACGCGGAGCGGGCGCGAGCTCGTCTGGGCGGTCTACGTCAACGACGTCCTCTCCGCGGAGCTGTTCGACCTGCTGGGGGTGGGCGCCGACATTGGCTCCATCGCGGAGGCGATCTACGCGTTGAACTAAGATGGAGGCTGGTATGAGCTGACGCATTCCAGAGCGCGACGGGTGCCGGCGTAGCCATTCGGCGATCGCAACGCCGGATTCCCGCCCGTCGGGACGAGAGGGGAAAGGAGCGACCGTGAACGTGGGGGAGATGGCCCCGGAGTTCTCGCTGCAGGGGACGACCGGGCCGGGACTCGATCTGAAATCGTTGCGCGGGAAAGGGCGCGCCGCGCTCTTCTTCTATCCGGCCGACCGCACCCCTGGCTGAACGAACCAACTCGCCGCCGTGCGCGATGCGATCGACGCGTTCCGAGCCCTCGATACCGAGCCGTACGGCGTCAACCAGGCCGACGCCGCCAGCCACCAGGGATTCATCGACGAACAGAATCTCCCCTTCGACCTGCTGGTCGACGACGGTCTGCACGTCGCCCGCGCCTACGACGCCCTGAAGCCCGACGCCGACCGCATCAACCGCACCGTGGTTGTGGTCGGGAAGGATGGCCGGGTCATCTTCCGCGCGACCGGCGCGCCGCCGCCGGAGGAGATCATCGCCGCGATCGTAGACGCGGACGATGGGTGATGGGGTGATGGGGTGATAGGTGATGGGGAGAACGACTGGCGAGCGACGATCGTTCTCTCCGTCTCTCGACTCCTCGACTGGCCGTCTTGCCGTCTTGCCGTCTTGCCGTCTCAACCGTCACCCTTGGCAAACCCGTACACCCCGGTAATCTGCACGTAGCAGCGATCCGGGTGGCGGTCCCAGCCGCGCGCCAGGCCGACGCGCAGGTAGACGCGTTGGTTTTGCAGCGCGGTCAAGGTCCGCCGGGCAGCGGCATCGGGGGAGAGTCCCCCGGCGCGCAGGCTATCGAGGCCGCGCCGGAATGCGAGATCGACCACGGCGAGCTGGAACTCCTCCCCTGTTTCGTCGCGAAAGCGCAGCCGATAGTCCCACCGGTTCCGGTCCGGATAGTGCCGATAGCCGACCGTCGCCAGATGCTGAACTCGGATGGTTCCCAGCGAGCGGTCGCCTTCCCCCGCGCGCACATAGCGGCCCCATGGGGACTGAGGATCGGTGTGCACTTCGGCCCCGAAGATGGCCCTCACTGATGGGGAGAGCGAGCGTTCGAGGGTGGCCTGTGTCTCACCGCGATCGAGGCGCCGCACGACCCGATGGCCGTTCAGGGAAATCGTGCGATCCTCGGTATGCGGCGCGGAGAGCGCCTTGGGCGCCCGGCCGACGCGAAGCTCGACGACCGCGAAGGGCGCCACGGGCGTGCCGCGCCCCGCGTTCAACCAGGTCTCATTCGGACCCGCTCGCCCCGCGACCGGCCGCACCGCGGTTCCGTCCTCCAGATAGCCGCCAACGCAGACCCTATCGCCCTCCATGCGGGTGATGTCGGTGACGATCATCTGGCGGCGGCGCGGTCTATCCTTCCAGAACTGAAGAATCTTCGCTTTCACCCCTGCAGCAGGCATGGCATGGCTCCACGAACCGGGACGCGACAACGAGACCCCAAGGAGAAGCGTGTCGATACAGTACAGGAGATTCGACCGTACGCAACCCAGTTGCCGCTGCCTCCGCCATTCTCGGTCGCGAGGGCTGATGTCGCCGATGATGCCTGCTGCCCTGAGGCCACTGCCACCATCTTCACGATCGGCCACAGCACCCTCGACCCGGACGAGTTTCTGGCGCTCGTCCGGTTGCATGGCGTAACGACGGTGGTTGACGTGCGCAGCGCCCCCTATAGCCGCTACGCGCCGCACTTCAATCGGGGAACGCTCGATGCTTTCCTTGGCGATGCCGCCATCACCTATTGTTGGGCGGGAGAGCGCCTGGGCGGGCGGCCAAACGATCCGGCCTGCTATCACGGGGGCGTCATGCGGGTGGGGAATGTCGACTATGGGGCGCTGGCGCGGCAACCCTCGTATCAAGCTGGGGTGCGTTGGCTGCTGGAGATTGCCGCGCAGGGCACGACGGCGATCATGTGCAGTGAGGAGGACCCGCGCCGCTGCCATCGCCACCGCCTGATCGAACGCTCCCTGCACGAGGGGGACGTGGCTGTGCTGCATATCCGCCGCGACTGCGCCCTGGAAGCGATCGACCTGGAAGAGGTCCTGCCGGAGAGCCTCCCCGATCCGCAACTCGCCCTGGCGGGATTCGGCTGATGAAGCTCTACACCCTCGGCTTCACGAAGAAGTCCGCCGCGCGCTTCTTCGCGCTCCTGCGGGACAACGGCGTCGAGCGAATCGTCGACATCCGTCTCAATCCGGGCGGGCAGTTGTCCGGTTTTGCCAAAGGGAGCGATCTGGCCTGGTTCCTGGAGCGGCTGAATGGCTGCGGCTACGTCCATCTGCCGGAGCTTGCTCCGACTACCGAAATCCTGGGCGATTATCGCCGCGACCACGACTGGAGCCGCTATGTGGAGCGCTTCGAGGCGCTGATGGACGAGCGCGGCATGCCGGCTGCTCTCGATCGCGCGTCGTTCGCGGCGGGTGGCAGTTGCCTGCTGTGCAGCGAGGCGGCGCCGGAGGAGTGCCATCGCCGCCTGGTGGCCGAGCGGCTTGCCCGCGCGTGGCCGGACCTAGAAATCATCCACCTCGTCTAATCACGCTCGCCGCGTCAGGTGTCCTGCCGGCCAAAGGGGATAAGCGCGATCAGGTACATGAGCTCGCGACCTTCGGGCATGTCGTCGTTGGCCTGCAGCTCGCCAGCGTCGAAGCATTCGAGGAAGCGCTCGCCGGGCATGCCAGTAATGCGGCGCGACTCCTGGCCAAAGAGCGAGGACGACTGATCAGGGGCGAGCACCGAGGGCTGCGTGCTGACTATCGGCACGATCGTCTGCGCCACCGTGTGGCCCCCAGGATCGAACGGCGATGGATTCAGTGTTAGTCAGGTTCACCTGCAGCCTTTCTCTGGCTCGGCGGCGTCGCCTCCGACGCGCTGTGCCGTGAACCATCGTTTTCTGGCTATCCCGAAATCAGAGCCATTTATGCGACAGGCGACCCATCACAGCGGCGACACGTCCGACATCCCCGAACCCATCACTCAAAATCGAAAGTCGTGTGGGCGGGGGGCGCCAAGGATGGTACCCTTGCTCCGTGGGGATTCCCCAGCAATGGCTGGGGTACTACTGCGGCCCCCACGGAAAAGAGGAGCACCCATGGACCATGCCGTGAAGATCGACGCACAGGGACGGATTGCCATTCCGGCCGCGATGCGCGCCAGTCTTGGACTTCAGACCGGAGATACGCTATTTGCTCATTTGGACGAGGAACATGGTGGGGTGCGGCTCGCCAAGGCCATTAACCCGTTTGACCTGCTCTTCGAGCATGCCGTCGCGGAGTACCGTGCCGGCTTGACGACCAACCTGCGCGACTTTGCGGCCAGTGAGGGCATTGATCTCGGTGGAGCCGACGACGAGTCGATGCACGATTGAACTGTCGCGGGATGCCAGGAAGGATCTCAAGAAGCTCCGGCCGCATCTCACCCAGGTGTTGCGCTCCATCGCCGTGCTGGAAACCAACCCGCTTGCCGGGCACACCCTTACTGGAGCCCTGCACGGCCTGCGCGCCCTGGCGTTCAGCGTGAAGGGGAGCGGCGCCTTCCGAGCCGTCTACGGCGTGCTCGATAATGGCGCCGTCTGCCTGATTGTCGTCGTTGGTCCCCACGAGAATATTTACGACAAGGCGGAGCGCCGAGTTGAACGCTTGCGCGCCGCTGGTGTCCTCTGAGCGCAAGGACAATAGCCAAAAGCCCTCAGACCTCAGACCTCAGACCTCGATGATCGTCTTGATGTCGCCGGGCGATTGCTCCAGGATCTGCCGGAACTCGCTCAGGCCGGGCACGCGGCGGGTGATGAGGCGGCTGGTGAGACCGGGCCAGAGCTCCTCGAAGCGCGTAAGATCGGCGACGCCGCGCTCGAAATCTTCCTTGGCCGAGTTGACGCAGCCGACCACCACCTTGTTGCCGCCCAGGAGGCTGCTGTTGATCGTCGCTGGTGAAATCAGAACTTCGCCCTCGCCGCGATAGCCGGAGAGGAGGACGAGCACGCCATTATTGCCAAGCATCTGGATCGCCGGGAAGAGGGGGCCGGGGCGCCCGGAAGCCTCGATGATCAGATCGATCGCGGGCATCCCGGCGGCGATCTCTGGCAGCTCGCTCTCCCGCGCCGCGACATAACGTCCTCCAGCGGTGTCGACGATCTCCGCCGCCAGGAGGGGAGGAGGGCGGCGGCCGATTGTCGTCACCGCCATCCCCCGCGCCCGCAGCATCAGCGTCCCCAGCAGACCGATCGGGCCGGAGCCGAAGACGACCGCCGTCTCAGGATTCCAGGAGATGAGGCGGCGCTGGATGAGATTCGCCTGGCGCAACGCCTTTTCGACCACCGAGAGGGGCTCGACCAGGATGCCGATCCGCTCCAACTCGCGGGGCACGGGGATCAGGTAGCGGGCGTCCTCGACCACCGTCTCGGTCATGTAGCCATGCAGCCCGCCGATGCCTCGCTCGGTGTACTGATGCCACTGGCACATGTCCGGCTGCCCCGCCTGGCACGCGGGGCAGCCGTCGGGGCGGCGCACGGTGGCGGTTACAAGCTGCCCGACGCTAAAGCCCTGCACTTCCGGACCAAGCGCGGCCACCTCGCCAAGCATCTCGTGCCCGAGCACCAGGGCGCTTTCGCCTGGAGGGGCCGCGCCGAAGTGGGCGCGAATCAACTCCCGATCCGTGCCGCAGACACCGACCTGCCGGATGCGCAGCAGAACCTGACCCGGTCCCGGCTCCTGGCGCGGGATCTCGGTGAGATGGATGCTGTCCGGCTGCAAGGGACGGATGGCAACCCCCGGCTGCATGATGGTGGTGGTCGAAGGTGAGATCGTTGCGCTCACGGAAACTCCTCATATGGATTCAGGCTACGGACATACGCGCCGCACGACGCTCGGTTTCGCGGCCGCGAAGGGAGAGGCGCGGACGTGGTATTCTCCCCGTTCGGGTCGCGGGCGCGATGCTGGCGATCATACAGGGTTATGCCTGTTCTGTACTGCCGTCTGGCGAATTGACGATTTGCCGAAAAAAACTCCCTGAGGGGGGGTGATCAGGAACGCATGCGGGTTGAAATCCGCGATGGGGAGGGCTTCGATCAGCTCCTCCGTCGCTTCAATAAAGGTATCGAACGATCAGGCGTCATTCGCGAGCATCGTCGCGGGCTGCGCTTTATCAGTGTGCAGGAAGAGAACCGCGCCAAGCGCCGCAAGGCCGAGCGCCGTCGCCGCCGGAACGCCGCGACCTAAGTCCAGGATCCGGCAGCGACGTTGTCATCCTGAAACGTATGACGGACCGGGATTGCTCCCGGTCCGTCTTACGTGCCGCGCCGACGATTGAGCCACCCCGCCCGGCCAGCGGGCCCGCCAACGATCCCGCATGGCGAGGTCACATTCCGGGCCAACGCCGGGGCGGTTGCACCGCTCTTCATTAACCCATTGTCAATTGGGCACAAACCACTCCCATTTTCCAGCATTTGATGGTATCCTGAAGAAGAGAACATTTGTCCTGTACGTTCACTTTCGCGGCGATCTGCTGCTGGCAGCCATTCGTCACCCTCGAAGCGCGACCGAAGGGGATGCTCATGGCACGGAAGAAGAGTTGGGCCGAAAAGCGCGACGCCATGCACGAGGTCGAGGTCAAACTCGTCCCCCCGGGCAATCGGATGCTGCCCACCGGCGGGCGCATGCTCATTCCGAACGGTCGCGCCATCGATGCGGCCATCCGATCGATTCCCGTGGGCCAGACCATGTCCATGCCGGAGGTCCGCGCCAGGCTGTCCCAACAGTACGACGCCGACGTCACCTGCCCGATCACGACTGGCATTTTCTTGCGCATCGTCACCGAAGCGGCCTATGAAGCGTTCAGCGCGGGCACGGCGATCGAAGACGTCACCCCGGTCTGGAGGGTGCTCGATGCCAAGGCCCCGACGCTGGCGAAGGTTTCCTTCGATCCCGCGTTCATCCTCGACCAACGGGCCACGGAAGCGCGGTGATCGACCAGATGCCGCCTGAAGCGTCGATTCGCTGCAGGGTAGAGGCGTTCCATTCGTAAGGGGAATCCACGGGGAATCCACGCCGAAGAGCCAGACGGGAGGCAATGCCGCGTGTGCAGGAACATCAAGCCGCTTCACAACTTCGAGCCACCCGCTACCGAGGATGAGATCCGCGCCGCATCGTTGCAATTCGTGCGCAAGATCAGCGGCTTTACCAGCCCATCCCAAACGAACGAGGCCGCCTTCCACGCGGCGGTCGACGACATCGCCGTAATCGTGGAGCGCCTTCTCCGAACATTGGAATCCGCGGCGGCGCCGAAGCATCGCGAGGCCGAAGCGGTCAAGGCGAAGGCACGCTCCGTGCAGCGATTCGGAACGACGATGCCGGTATGACCCAATCAGCCATCGCCACGCTCACCGGCAATCTGGCCCCCACGCGCCACTGGAGGCAACGGCATCGTTCAGGACAACCACAGATCGAGGATCCCATGGCAGCGAATGGATACGCGATCGAGCAGATACAACAGCGCGTGGCGGAGATCTACGACACCGAATCGCGCCGCGTCTTTGCCACGCTGATCCGCCTGCTGGGCGATTTCGATCTGGCCGAGGACGCGCTGCACAATGCCTTCACGGCCGCACTGGAACAGTGGGCGCGGGATGGCATACCCGACAATCCGCGGGCGTGGCTCGTCTCGACGGGGCGCTTCAAGGCGATCGACTCGATGCGCCGCCGCTCCCGTTTCGATGCCTCGCTGCGGACTCTCTATGAACAGCTCGACACGGAATCCATTGAGGAGATGGACTGGGACAATGAAGGCGTCGCGGATGACCGGCTGCGGCTGATCTTCACCTGCTGTCACCCCGCCCTGCGCCCGGACGCGCGCATGGCGCTGACGCTGCGAGAGGTCTGCGGACTTACGACCGAGGAGATCGCGCGCGCCTTCCTGACCACGCCGCCGACGCTGGCCCAGCGCATCGTGCGCGCCAAGGCCAAGATTCGCGACGCTGCCATTCCGTACGAGGTGCCGTCGCCGGCCGACTTGCCTGAGCGGCTGGATACGGTGCTGCACGTGATCTACCTCGTGTTCAACGAGGGCTATTCCGCATCAGCCGGGGAATCGCTCACCCGCGCCGATCTCTCCGGCGAGGCGATTCGCCTGGCGCGCCTCCTGTACGAGCTCCTGCCCGAAACAGAGGTTGCCGGGCTGCTGGCCTTGATGCTGCTCCATGAATCGCGGCGCGCGGCGCGGACCTCGCCAGATGGCGACCTGATTCTGCTGGACGATCAGGACCGCTCGCTCTGGAATCGGGATCAGATCGCCGAGGGAAGCGCACTTCTGGAGCGGGCGCTGGGAGCGGGTCCGGCTGGCCCATACTCCCTCCAGGCGGCGATCGCCGCCGTGCATGCGGAGGCGGCCACGCCTGCCGCGACCGACTGGGCGCAGATTGTCAGCCTCTATACCGTGCTGATGCAGGCGGCGCCATCACCGGTGATCGAGCTGAACCGGGCCGTGGCGGTGGCCATGCGCGATGGCGCCGCGGCGGGCCTCACCGCGATCGACGCCATTCTGGCGCGGGGCGAGCTTGCCGATTACCACCTCGCGCACTCGGCGCAAGCCGAGCTCTACCGGCGACTGGAGCGACCGGCGGAAGCACGCGCCGCCTACGAACGGGCGCTCAGCCTGACCCAGCAGGAACCAGAACGCCGCTTTCTCGAGCGGCGGCTGGCCGCCCTTCCCCGCTGACTCCCAAAACCGGCCACTCCCGCGCTCAGCCGGCGATTTCTGGACATGGATCAGGCGTAATGCAACGGCAGCGAACGACGCGGGATGATCGCGGTGGCCTTGAGTTGGACGAGCCATCGGCCTGACCGCTCCAGAAATAGCATGCAAAAAGAGGGCCACCGGCATTGCCGGTGGCCCTCTTTCAGGTCAATCGCGGAGAGGGACGCTAGAGCCCCTCGACAGCGAAGTGCCTACTTGCGACGTCGTCGACGGCGGCGCTTCTTTGGCGGCGCCGCTGGCGTGGTGCACGTTTGGCACGCTCCGTTTATGCACGTCGTCGCGCCCGGGCAGCAGACTTCAGTTCCGCTGGTAAGCAGGCAGGTGGTCGGGCAGGGCTGGCAAATGGTTGCCGTGCAGAACCCAGACAAGCACGCTGCCGGACTCCCGCCGGTGCAGGCGGTGCCATTAGCCTGACCCGTGGGGTTCAGGGCTACCCCGACCTGAGTCACGCAGGTAGCAACAGGCGGAGTATTGGGGCGACGGCGGCGGCGGCGGCGGCGTCTTTCCGCCGCGACATCCCCCGCTTCTGCCCCGCGCAAGCCAAGCATGGCGAACAACGCGGCCGCCCCACCGCCGGCCACGCCCTTGAGCGCGCTCCGCCGGGATGAGCTCTCGCTCAAGACCCTAGTAAGACTATCGAACTTCCTGGTGTCCAATGCTGCACCTCCGTTTGACTGGGACGCTGGTTCAGCCGGGCGCTCCGACTGAAGAGGCCGCGGCCAAGATGACCGGGGCGTAAAATGCCACGAAATCAATTTCTCGCGGCACATGAGAAGTATGTAAATAAGCGCGTTGCAAATGTGTGACGAACGAGTTGCGAGCCGTGTCAATGTCGTGACAACATCGTCTAGATAGAGATTTTGGCCAATTACGGCAGGTGTCGCCGTGTGATCCATGAGACAGTGACATAGCCTCACGTACAACCCCACGTCCAATGGGGTGAGGCCACCTCTGAGTTGAGAGCCGCTGGGGGATTTATCCCCTGGCGGCTCTTGTGGTTCGCGGGCGCGAAGCGTTTCGCGCCATGCAACGCCATCGACCGAACCACGCGGGAGCGCGCGGCTCATCGTGGAGTTCGGGCTCGCTCAAAGGTGATGAGGCGATTCTGGAGAAGCGCGATGGTTTGGCGAACGTCGCGCGTTCCGGGCCTGTCATTCGTGCGCCCAGATGGGAGCGCCATGCCGCGCGACGGCGGCAGCGAGCAGGCTACAGGTGGCCAGTGATGCCTGGAGCTGGATGCAGCGCCCGCCGCGGCTAGAGGGGCGATGCAGGCATCGCCCGCGGCACGGCAACCGGCGGCGGTGCTCAAGAACACTGTGACCACCTACGTAGGCCAGGAGAGGTGCGGAGGAGAGGAGACAAAGAGGCGCCGCCCTGAGCCTCATCGTGGGTGGAGTACGATGACATTCAGGACGGCAGGTCTCGCCATTCATTGTTGCATAATCCATGCCAGATTGCTCGTTCATTGCTTCGGGCGAGACCCGGAAGCCGCCGCGTGCCGATCGTCAAAGGAGAACAGAGGATGTTTCTCGGTACCTCCCGCCGCTGGTGGATCGCCATCGGCGTTCTGCTGGTCCTGGCTATCGTGCTGCTGACCACCGGCATCGGTGGCACGCTGGGCGCCGTCGCCGGTGTGATCTTGTTGCTCTTGGCCATCGTCAGCTTTGCCGGCGCGCCGATGCGATATGGCCGGGATGCGCCAAAGGCCACGGCAGAACCTACCACGCCCACAGCTCCCCCCACGCCGCTCGCCACGATCGAGCCGCCACGACCGCGGGCCGAGATCGCGGCCCGCGATGCATCCGAGGTGTAGCGCCGTCCACGGTGCGCCGCGAGGACGCTCCGGCGTCAACCACTGACGCGGGCCGCGGCAGGGGTTGACAGCGCTCGCCCTACGTCTTGTGCCATAAGCATCTTATAAGACAAGTTCATAATCGCCCGTTGAAATGACACGTTTCGGGTGTCACGGGACCCAGCTCGACCCGTGTCGATTTTGGGTTCAGTCATTCGACACGTTAGTGTCAAGGCAGATCGGCGGGGTATGGGCGGCTGGACGCCCAGCCTGCCGGGATCGCCATTGGTGTCGTGCGTACAAGGTTGCGGAGACC
>JBBRVX010000116.1:0-16608 GCA_038246475.1 Thermomicrobiales bacterium
CGAATGGCAGCATTTGCGCCGAGGGCGGGCGGACGGACTACGTGACCATGCTGAGGGTGATGAACGAGCTCCAGATCGGCTGGTACGCCTGGGAGTGGGGACCGGGCAACGAATTTGGTGACGTCGGGTGCGCGGTCATGGACATGACGACGAACGGGAAGTTCGCCAATCTAAAGGCCGGGTGGGCCACCGAGGTCGCCACCACCAGCAGCTTCAGCATCAAGAACACGTCCGTACGCATTCTGTAGACAGGGCCAGGCTTCCCCGGCGCCAGATCGCGCCGGGGAGGCCTACCTGCCTGTTTCCATCGAGATCAACAGGGCCGCTTCAAGGAGGTACCTGGTGGACAGCAGTCGGTTTGATACCGCGGTGCGTTCGTGGTCAGTGGGAGCCCAGCGCCGCACGGTGCTGGGCTCCCTCATCGGTGGCGCGTTCGGCGTCGCCGGTCTGGCCGAAAGCGATGCCAAGAAAAAGGGCAAGGGCAAGAAGAAGAAGGGCAAGTGCGATAAGTCCGCCAAAGCATGCGCCGGCGGCCGTTGCTCCTACGGCGATGCCTGCTGCAAGGAAGCCGATTGCGATTCGTGCACAAATTTGTCGTGTGTGAACGGTACACCCGGCGTCTGCGGCTGTCTGCCGGACGAGATCTTCTTCCAGGGCCGTTGCGGCCAGCTCCCGACTTGCCTCTCCGCGGGCGAGCGCAGGGAATTTTATGACATCCGGTGCTGCAGCGGCAGCCAGCACACGGAGGGCCCCGATGGGGCGCAGTACGACGTTTGCGACCCCGGCTATCTCTCCTGCCTGGCCGATAGCGATTGCGTCGGTCAGCCCTGCCGTGGCTTCACCTGCGAGGCTCCAGAGATCTTTTGCAACTCACTGTAGGCGGGCGCCGGTGGGCAAGCGACGCCGCGCAAGCACCAACGCTGAGTGCCCCTGGTTGCAATGAATGAAAGGAATCTCATGGATGCCGACCGCTTCGATACCTTGACCCGGACAATCGTGACCCATCGCCCCCGGCGAAGGCTCTTGCAGGGTCTGGCCGGCGGCCTCGTCGCCGCGCTCCCCATCGCGATCGGCGGTGTACCGGCCGTGGCCCGGAAGAAGCACAAGAAGCCCAGGAAACCGAAGGTGCGGCAACCCCCGCCAACGGAACCGACCTGCCAACCGTACCTGGCCAGTTGCATCCCGGGGGGCGACTGTTGCAGCGGGAGCTGCGCCTATTTCGACCTGGCCCTGAATTACTGCAATAAAGGCGACGCGGGAACCCCGTGTCACGACAACGACGATTGCCTCTCGGCGTCGTGCCGCGATTTCGTCTGCGGATAGGCCCTCTCGTGGGTCAGTACCAGGCTCGCCAGTGATGAACCGGGATGACAACACCATAACGATGATTGGCGCCGGGACTTCTGGCGCCGGGAACGTCATAACGAGGAGGAGAAACATGGACACGACGCGCTTCGATGAAATCACCGGCCGTCTCGCGCAAGCCCAGAACCGTCGCGGCGCGTTGCGCATGCTGGGTCTGGCGGTGCTGGGCGGCGGTGGACTCGGCCTGCTCGCTCAGGATGACGGGGAAGCCCGGCGCAAGAAGAAGAAAAAGAACAACCGCAAGAACCCGAAGGGCGGCGGCGGCACGCCAGTGCCGGGCAAAGCCTTGCGCGAGGAGTGTACGCCTGGGGTCGACACCTGTGCTGCCGGTCTACAGTGCAACGCGCCGACGACGCGAAACAGCTGCAGCAGCACGGTTGAGGGCGTTGATGCCTGGTGTTGTGTCCCACCGGGAGGCCGGTGCACGGAGTGTGATTGCTGCGGCAATAACTACTGCGGGTTCAACGACCAGAACATGCCCACCTGCTTGCCGAACCCGGAAGGATAAGACCATCATCGCGGCGGGGGCTCCGGTGCCGGAGCTCCCGCCGCGTGCCACACAGCACCGCGGCGGGCCGGGGCCGAGGGGCTCGCCCTTCCCCGCGGGGAGGGCCGCGCCCGGCGGCTCTGGGGCTCGGACGACCGCCCGCGGGAGCGCCCGGCCTGCGCTTGATCGGGCTCTTCGCCGGCAAGCATTTCACGGCGGGCGTTCTAGGCCCGTCGCGGTAGGACCCATCGCGCGAGGATCTGGTCGAGCTGAGGTTGGTCGGGCGGCTGGCCCGGAAACTCGTCGCCAGCCTCGCATTGCATCCCGTTGAGGACGATCGCCAGGTAGCGTCGCCACAGCTCGGGCTCTACGGGAAGCGCGGCATCGATCAAGCCGCCGAGCATGGCCAGGATGATCGCGATGTCGCTCTGTCCGAGATCAGCGCGCAGGCGACCTGCCGCCTGCGCGTGCGCGACGAGCTCCGTGACGAGGGGCTGGATTCGCGTCCGGGCGCGGTGCCCTAGCTCAGTGCTGTCGGCACGGCCGAGCAGGAATTCCCGCAACCCGCGGTCCGCTGACTGCAACTCGAAGTTGCGCCGCATGAACTGACACAGCCCTTGCCACGGATCCTCAACCGTGAGCGCCTCCTCGGCGATCTCGACGACAGCGTCGAGCCGATCGTAGAACAGCTCCTGGAAGAGCGCATCGCGGGTAGGAAAGCGACGGTAGACGGTGCCAACCCCGACATCGGCTTCCCGCGCGATCTCGTCGTAGCCCACGTCCAGGCCGCGCACCGCGATCAGCGTGCGTGCCGCGGCGAGGATGCGCGAGCGGTTGCGCTCGGCGTCGCGGCGGAGGGGGGCGCGGTCGCCGGAAGAGGTGAAGGATGACACGCGCCCAGTGTAGCGCAAATCTGGAGACCGTTCTACCAAATTGAAAACATCTTCCACTTATCTGCTATAGTCGCTATCGGAAGTTGAAAATGTCTTCCACTTTTAGGAACAGGAGTTGCCATGCCTTCAACTATCGTCCTTCTCGCCGGCGCCACCGGGATGCTCGGCGGGCGCATCGCCCACCATCTGCTCGAAGCCCAGGATGTCTCCCCGCGGCTGCTCATCCGTTCGGCGGTGCTCGCCGACCCCGCCAAGCGCTCTCAACTAGAGCTGCTCATCGCGCGCGGCGCCGAAGTCGTCGAGGGCGACGTCAGCGATTCCGCCAGCCTCGATCGGGCCACCGCTGGCGTCGATGTCGTGGTCTCGACGCTCCAGGGTGGCCGCGAGGTCGTCGTGGACGGGCAGATCGCCCTGGCCCGCGCCGCCGCCGCCAACGGCGCCCGCCGAATGCTCCCCTCGGACTTCGCGCTTGACCTTTTCAAGGCGTCGCCTGGCGAGCATCCGGCCTTCGATCTGCGGCGGGAGGCAGGCCACGCCATCGACGCCCTCGGCATTGAGTAGATCCACATCCTCAACGGGGCCTTCCTCGACTTGATCGCCACCGGGGCGGGGCTTGTCGCGTTCGATGACGAGGCCGGCATCGCCACTTTCTGGGGCGCCGGCGAAGAGCGATTCGACGCCACCACGGTCGACGACACCGCACGCTACGCCGCGCGCGTCGCGGTAGACCAAACCGTCCCGCCCGGCAAGTTCGCTGTCGCTGGCCAGCAGCTCTCGTTCGGCGATATCGTGACCGCCGTCGAGCGTGGATCCGTCCGCCGCTACGAGCGGCGCAGCCGCGGCACGACCGACGATCTCCGCGCCTGGATCGCGGACCGCCGCGAGGAGGGCGAGACGATCGCCGCGATGTACGGCACGTATCAGCTCTACATGTTGACGGGGCAGACCGCGCTCGAGGACCTGCAGAACGACCGCTACCCCGACATTTCGCCGGTGACGCTGGCCCAACTCTCGGCGAAGACAGCCGCCTGACCGCCCGCCAGCGCACCACGATCCATACCATCGGACACCAGGAAACGGAGATTACCCATGGAACTGTCCCAGGACCTGCTCGACCTGCTGCGCCGGCCGAGCACCTGCTACATCGCCACCACGATGGCCGACGGTTCGCCCCAACTCACCCAGACCTGGGTTGACACTGACGGCGAACACGTGATCATCAACAGCGTCCAGGGCTTCCTCAAGCTCAGGAATATCGAACGCGATCCGCGTGTGGCCGTCGCCGTCGCCGACCCCGACAACGCCTCGCGCTACTTCCAGGTGCGCGGCCGCGTCGTCGACCTGACGACCAACGGTGGCGCGGAACACATTGAGAAGCTGTCCCAGAAGTACACCGGCGCGCCGTATGCCTGGTACGGCGGCCGCGACCAGGTGCGCGTGATCATCACCATCGAGCCCGAGAAGATCAGCACCGTGGGATAGTCCTCCGTTGCCCGATCTGGGGCTCAATCCGGTGGCCTGATCGACGGATCTAGGCCGCCGCGCGGGATTATGAAACAGAGGCGAAAGGAGCGAACCGATGAATGAGGACGCGAAAGCTATGCCCTATGTCGCCACCGTCGAAGACGGGCCAGCCTACTGGATGGTCGACATTCTCTGGGTGATGCTCGCAAGCGCGGAGCAGACCGGCGGCGGCTACTCCTTGATGTGGCAGCTCTGTCCCCAAGGTTCCGGCCCTGGTCCTCATTACCACGATCAGGACGAGCAGTTCTTTGTCATCGACGGCCATATCACCTACCGCGCCTGCGGCAGGGAGCTCCAGGCCGGACCGGGGTCGTTCGTCCTCATTCCGCGCGGCACGGTCCACGCCTTCCGTGTGGACTCCGAGACGGCGACGCTGCTCAACTCCTACACCCCGGCCGGCTTCGAGCGCACCATCATGGAGCTCGGGGAGCGTGCTCAGACCTGCACGCTGCCGCCCTCCGGTCGACCGGCCATCCCCGGCGGTATGGACAAGGCGATGGCCCTCTTCCAGGAGATCGGGATGCACCTGGTCCAGGAGCCCGACGTCCTCAGGGAAGGCCGGGGAGAAGTCTGAAGGCACGGGACGTAGCCAGCGGGTGCACCTCCTATTTCACGGCCAGCACGCCGAGCCCGACGAAATCCTGGCGCCGCTGCTGCGGCGCCAGGGCGTTCCGCGTTCTGCCACTCCTCCAGGAGCAGCGAGGCAGCAGCGCTCCTCCCGGCCGGCGGCCTGCTCGCGCCTCGAGTGGTTGCTGCCAAGGGATCACGAGGCTGCGACGACACCACACGCCCAGGGCGATCGACAGAGTCTGGTACTATATCCAATATAGATACATATCGGCAATCTAAGGCTTTGTATCCAAATCACACAGAGGCGAGGAGATGACCACGACTGACATCGATCCTGCACCTGCCGCGCTGAGTCTTGCGCCCGTCGTCAGCGGGAGCCCTGAGGAAGTTGCCGCCGGCGTGTTCGTGATTCCCGACCGCCGCGCGCCGCTCGTGCCGAACATCGGCGTGATCGTGGGCGACCGCGCGGCGCTTGTGGTCGATACGGGCATGGGGCCGCGCAACGGCGCGATCGCGCGCGAGATCGCCAGGGAGCTGGCGGGGGACCGGCCGCTCTTCCTGACACTCACGCATTTCCACCCCGAGCATGGGTACGGGGCACAAGCGTTCCCCGAGGCGACGATTCTGTACAACCGCGGCCAACACGATGAGTTTCGTGAAAAGGGGGATGCCTACCTGCACCTGTTCCGCGGCTTGAGCAGCGAGGTGGCGGGACAACTCGAGGATGTCGAGTTCGTCCAGCCGCATATTGTCTACGATGGCGCCGCCGACCTCGACCTCGGTGGGAAACTGATCCAGTTGCGCGGTTATGGGCTCGCGCATACGCGAGGCGATCAAGTCGTGTTTCTGCCGGCCGAGCGGGTTCTCTTTACCGGTGATCTTGTCGAGAACCGCTTTTTCCCGATCTTCCCCTTCTTTCCCCCGCACGACGCCGACGTGGACGGCCGGGCGTGGATCGACGTCCTCGCGGAGCTGCAGCGCCTGGACGCGGAGGTCGTCGTTCCGGGCCACGGGGAAGTTGGCGGCGCCAGGCTCATCGCCGCCGCACGCGAGTACCTGCTGCTGCTGCAGTCCGAGACGGCGCGTCTTGCCGGCGCAGGCCACGACGCCGGCGCTATCATCGCCATCCTCGAGCCGCACCTGCGCGCGCGATACCCCGACTGGGCCGCGGCAGAGTGGATCGCCTCCGGGGTGCGCAGCTTTCTCGCGCGATAACCGGCGGGTTCGGCCATGATCTCAACAGGCAACACGGCCAGAACGCGTGACGGCCAGGATGTGGCCGCCGTGCATGAGCGGCTGAGAACGGCGATCTTGCGCGGCGAGATCGAGGCCGGGGCGATCACCACGCAGGCGCTGCTGGCCAGCGCCTGCGACGCCGGGCGCACGCCGCTCCGGGAGGCGCTGCGGCTGCTGCAGCGCGAGGGGCTCGTCATCGCCGAGCCCAACCGGCGGGTCCGGATCGCGCCGCTCTCCCCCGAGGACGCGGAGGGACTCTTCATCATGCGGATCGCGTTGGAGGCGATCGCGATCCGGATCACCGTGCCGGCACTCACCTCGGACGACGTCGCCCACCTCGAGGGCTCCATGGCGCAGATGGAGCACTACCAGAAAGCTGATAACCAAGCGGGTTTCCGCACGCCCCATCGCGCGTTCCACGACGTGCTTGTGGCCGCGTCCGGACCACGCGTGCGCACCGAGATCGCGGAGCTGGCCGACCATGCAGAGCGCTACCGCTTGCGATTCGGCGGCTGTGGGAGCTGGCAAGAGCGCGGCGCGGAACACCGCGGCATCCTCGATGCGGCGGCCGCGGGAGACCCCAGCCTGGCAGCCGGCCGCCTCGCGGCGCACTACGCGCGAGCGGCAGCGCTCGTCTTCGAGGGCCTGGATCCCACATACGATCGCACCAGACTCCGCACGGCGATCGGCGCCGTGGCGCCGGGCAATGGAGCGTTGGCAGATCGCCTGCTCTCTCGCCAACGTCCCCACGACTGACTGTCCTTTACGGAATGCGGATAAAGACTGACGTTTTCCCTGGGGCGCTTGGCTCGTTTCCCACTCTCCTCACCGCGGTGGCCGGGTACCTTCTGGGTGGCGGGGCAGGGGGCGTGGGATCACGGTTTTCGCGTCTCGATTGACGCGGCGATCCCGGACCTGTTATGGTCCCGCTGGTTCGTTGCCACCTGGCAACCCGATCGCCCGTTACTCGTCTGCCGGAGGTGCGCCGCCATGTCCGTTATCACGACCAGCCGCGCACACCGGATCGGCGCCGCCCCCTTCGCCTGAGTTCCGCGCGGCGATCGCGCCCGTGATGCATGGCATCGCGGGGCTGGCCGTCGCCCGCACCGCACGTTCCGTTTCGACAATTCGGCGAGCTCCTTCCCTGTGCGCGATTGATGACGACCTCGCGGGTTCCCCCGCGGGGCATCGGTTTTGTCGTGCGCACCTAGGAGATTCGCTTTCGTGTCGTCCCCGAGCCCGTCTCACCGTCTGAACTGGCGCCTGCTCGTTCGCTATCTTCGGCCCTTCCGCTGGCAGATGCTCCTGCTGGCGGGCATTCTGGCTGCCACCATTACCATTCAGCTTGCCACGCCGCTGGTGGCGGGCATGTTCATCGATGCCGCCACTGGCGGCGGCACGATGGACACGTTGACGATTCTGGCCCTCCTCACCATGATGCTGGCGCTGCTCGGCCAAGGCATCGCGGTGGCCGAAACGTGGGTCGCCGAGCGCATCAGTTGGGGCGCCACGAACGCCCTGCGCGAGGACCTCGCCGCCCACCTGCTCGGTCTCGATGCCTCGTTTCACCAGGCCCACACCCCCGGCGAGCTGATCGAGCGCGTTGATGGCGATGTCGGCACGCTGGCCCGCTTCTTCTCTCGCTTCACCGTCTACGTCATCGGCAACGTCCTGCTCATCGCCGGGATTCTCGGCCTGCTCGTTGCGGTGGACTGGCGGGTTGGGCTGGGGCTGACCGGCTTCGTGGCCATGGCCCTGCTGATTGCGCTTCGGCTGCGCGCCGTGGCTACTCCCTTTTCGGCCGCCGAGCGCCAGGCCGGGGCCGACTTCTACGGCTTCCTTGGCGAGTATCTTGCCGGGCTGGAAGATATCCGCTCCAGCGGCGCGCGGGCGTTCGTGCTCCGCCGCTGCGCCGAGCTGATGCGGGCATGGCTTGCCGCCAAGATCCGGGCCCAGATGCGCGGCTACGGCATGATCGCAACCAGCCAGGGGCTCTTCGGCGTGGGCATGGCCTTCGCCCTGGCCATCAGCGCCATGCGCTACCGGGATGGCGCGCTGACCATCGGCGCGGTCTTCCTGGTCTTTCGCTACGCCGAAATGCTCCGGTGGCCGACCGAACAGATCCGCAATGAGGTGCAGGATTTGCAGCAAGCGGGAGCCAGTCTCGGCCGCGTCGAGGACCTGTTGAACGAGCGCTCCCGCCTCGTCGACGGTCCATGCGAGAGCCTGCCGCCCGGTCCCCTGGCCCTCGACCTCGACCAGGTCTGGTTCGCGTACGAGCCCGACGCTCTCATCCTGCGCGGCGTCACTGTGCACCTGGCGCCGGGACGCGCGCTCGGCATCATGGGCCGCACCGGGAGCGGCAAGACGACTCTAACGCGCCTGATTCCCCGCTACTACGATCCCGATGCCGGCGTCGTGCGCCTGGGCGGGATCGATCTCCGCGCGGTTTCGGTTGCCGCCGTCCGCGCTCGCGTCGGTCTGGTGACGCAGGAGGCGCACCTCTTCCATGCCAGCGTCAGGGACAACATCACCCTGTTCGACAACGACGTGCCTGATACGCGCCTGGTCGACATTCTCACGTCGCTCGGCCTGGGTCCCTGGCTGCACGAGCTGCCGGCCGGCCTCGATACTCTCATCGGCGGGGGCGGGGGCGGGCTCTCTGCCGGTCAGACCCAGATTCTGGCGTGCGCTCGCCTCCTCCTGCGCGATCCGGACGTGGTGATCCTCGACGAGCCATCGTCGAAGCTCGATCTCGCGACCGAGCGCTTGATGCAGCGCGCGCTCAGCCAACTGCTGGCTGGCCCCACGGGCATCATCGTGGCCCACCGCCTGGCCACCTTCGCCCTTGCCGACGACATCCTCATTCTGGAGCAGGGCGAGGTCGTCGAGCACGGCCCCCGCCTCGCGCTCGCTGCTTCTCCCACTTCGCGCTATGCGGCCATGCTGGGAGTCGAGGAGTCGAGGAGACGAGAAGGTGGCACGACCGCGAGGCGGCTGGGGTGAGGGGCGAGCGAGCATGACACCGCAACCGCAAGCCACCTGGCGCTATCTCTTCCAGATGGCGCGTTTCGCCCGTGGCTGGAGCGTGGCGCACGCGCTCCTGTGGGGTCTGATGAACTTCTCCACCCTGCTGCCGGCGCTCCTTGCCCGCTGGTTCTTCGATGCGCTCACTGGCGCGGCGACGGTCTCCATTGGCACGTCGGAGGTCGTCCTGCTGCTAACCGCGCTGGCCCTGGGGCAGGCCGCGCTCTGGCTGATCGCCGGGTATGTCGAGATCGTCTTCCGCTTCCTCGCCGCCGCTCTACCGCGGCGGAATCTCCTCGCGCGGCTGCTCGATCGCCCCGGCGCCCTGGCCCTGCCCTTTTCAATTGGCGAAACTATCAGCCGCGTTCGCGACGACGTCGATGTGGCGGAAGACAGCCTCGATTGGACCGACGAGATCATCGGCCAGGGGGTGATGGCCATCATCGCCCTGGCGATCCTCTTCTCCATCAACGCCGGCATGACGTTGGCTGTCTTTGCGCCGCTCGTCCTGGTCATCGTCGTCGCCCAACGCTGCAGCGCCGCCCTGGGCCGCTATCGGGCCGCCAGTAGTCAGGCGGCCAGCGAGGTCGCGGGAGCCTTGGGCGATATCCTGGCCGCGGTCGAAACCGTGCGCGCCGCCGGAGCCGAGGAGCGCACGATCGCCCATGTGCGCCGCCTCAACCAGGAGCGCCAGGCGCTGACCATCAAGGACCGTTTGGCGACCCAGATGCTGGAGGCCATCTCGGTCAACATGGCCGGGTTCGGCACCGGCCTGATCATGCTGCTCGCCGCCAGCCAGCTCCGCGCGGGCAGCCTGACGGTCGGTGAATTTGTCCTCTTCATCGCTTATCTCGCCTTCGTCACCGATTTCACCGCCGAGCTGGGGCAGTATCTGGCGCAGTTCAGCCAGGCTACCGTCGCCTTCGGGCGCTTGCAGACTCTCATCGGCGAGGCGCCAGCCGCCGCGCTGACCGCCCCCGCGCCGCTGCATCTGAAAGGCCCACTGCCGACAGCGGCGCCCGCGGTCGAGACGACGTCGCGGCCCTTGCGGCTCGTGAGCGCTACCGGCCTCACCTATCGCCACCCTGGAGGCGGGGAGGGGATCGTCGATGTTGACCTCTCCCTGCCGCGCGGGACGCTCACGGTCGTCACTGGCTGCGTCGGCACCGGGAAGAGCACCTTGCTGCGGGTCTTCCTTGGCTTGCTCCCCCGCGATTCCGGCGAGATCCACTGGAACGAAGCGCTGATCGAGGATCCCGCGACCTTCCTTGTTCCGCCCCGGGCGGCGTATACGGCGCAATCCCCCCGCCTGTTCAGCGAAACGCTGCGGCAGAATGTGCTGCTCGGTCTGCCCGACGATCCCGCGCTCATGAAGCGAGCCATCCATGGGGCCACCCTGGAGCGCGATCTCGACGACTTTCCGATGGGTTTGGAAACGTTGGTCGGCACGCGTGGCGTCCGCCTCTCCGGCGGCCAGGTGCAACGCGCCGCCGTCGCCCGCATGCTGGCCCGTGAGGCCGAGCTGCTGGTGATCGACGACGTTTCCAGCGCATTGGACGGCGAGACCGAGCGCGAGCTCTGGCGCCGCCTGCGCGACCACCCGGACGCCACCTGCCTCGCGGTTTCGCATCGCCGCGCGGCGCTGCTGCAGGCCGATCAGATCGTGGTGCTCAAGGAGGGACGCGTCGTCGCCCGCGGCTCGCTCGACGTGCTCCTGGCCACCAGCGCCGAGATGCGCGCGCTGTGGGATGAAACCGAGGATGGCCCCGGTCCTTCGTGAACCCGCGTCTCTCATCTCCCTGTTAGCGCCGTCACTTCGAGGGGGAAGATATGGCAAAACCATACCCCTGCATGACCTCGGCGTCCCTTCGCCAAGGCGCAAGAGCCCCTCTCCCGGCGTGCCCGCTAAAAGGAGGCGGTCGTTGCGAACCGCCTGCTTCGGTCGCGCGAAACCCACATTCCCAACGCCACCCAGCGGGTCCCCGGCCCTGTGCGCGGGGCTCGAGTCGTCGAGCGGGGCAGCGGACGCCGCACGTCCGCGTCCCATGCGGCAAAGATTGCCAAGATTGCCAACTCTGGGGGGTGGGGTAATTTGGCAGAGTTGCCTGCATCCCACTCGCGGAGAACCCCTGACATCAGGAGGTCGTGGGAAGCATCCGATGGGCGTCCCGGCCCATTTCTGTCGATTCCTGGTCAGGCCGAACGACTACCTCATGTCACCGCGTGGGCGGTGACTCGCCAGGAATGCCGGTAGCCGCCGGTTCCGCCTGGCCCAATGCGCGGCGCCGTCGAGAACGCGGCAGCAGGTGATGGGAGACGTCGAGATGCAGAAGCAGACGCTAAAGCCGGCTCACCACCTCGTCGTCATACGCGCCAGCCGGCGCCGGTTCCTGACGGCGCTGGGGATCGTCGCCGCCCTGACGACCTCGGCCGTCGCACGGGCGGCAACAGCGGCGATCGGTGCGCAAGACCAGGAAGGAGCGATCATGGGACGACAGGCTGAAGTGACGGCTACGACGGGCGTGTTGACGGCACCGGGAGTTCAGCTCTTCTACGACGTTTCGGGCTCGGGTCCGGTGCTGCTGCTCATTCCTGGCGGCATGGCGGACGCCGGTGGCTTTGCGCCCCTGGCCGCGTATCTCGAGGAGCACTACACGGTTGTCCGCTACGACCCGCGGGGCATCTCCCGCAGTCGCCTCGACGGCCCGGCCGTGGACGTTCCGGTCGAGGTTCACGCCGACGATGCGGCGCGCCTCCTGAAGGCCATCGGCGGCGAGCCTGCCTATGTCGTGGGGAGCAGCGGCGGCGCGGTGATCGGTCTCGCGCTGGTCGAGCGCTATCCCGAACTTGTGAAGACGCTGGTGGCGCACGAGCCACCCCTCGTCGAACTCCTGCCCGAGGGGGATGAGCGCCGGGGCGACAATCAGGCGATCTACGACACCTATCGTAAGGAAGGGGTTGGCCCAGCCATGGATAAGTTCTGGGCCGTGGCGGGGATGGACGTGGAAGCCCCGCCGGTCGACATGGACCCCCCGGCGATGGAGTTCATGGCCCAGGAAATGGCCCGCATGGAGCAGAACTTCGAGTTCTTCCTCGCCCACTACCTGATGCCGATCACCTCCTACGAGCCCGACATCGCCGCGTTGCAGGCGGCGTCGTCCCGGGTCGTCATTGGCGAAGATTCCGGCGGCCAGGAGGCACACGACACCGCGCTGGCGCTGGCCGAGCGCCTTGGCATCGAGGCCGTGACCTTCCCCGGCGATCACATCGGCATGGCGACGCATCCCGAAGCGTTCACGGCGAAGCTGGACGAGGTGTTCCGGGCGCGGTAACGCCTTCCATCATCGCGCCGTGGGAGAGATCGGGATGTCTGCCTCAATGGGTGCTTCATGCTCCTGGAGGATCAGGAACACGTCGTGCCCCCCGACGTCCTGGCGCCGGTGCTGGTGGAATTCCTCCGCGCCTGATGCTCGGGCGGCGCGACATGTCTCACGCGTGCGCCAGAAGCCAATCCATCGCTACAGGGCAGACATCCAGGATTGCGATATGCCCGTCGTGGGGACGAAACCAGAGTTCGGCATCGCGGCAGTGGTGCAGCAGCCAGTCGGCGTGGGCCAGGGGGACCACCCGATCCTGCCCGCCGTGGGCGATCAGCACGGGCGCAGTGATGTCCGTCACCGCGAAGCCCCAGGGAGCCACGAAGGCCAGGTCGTCATCGATCAGGCCGTCTGCTCCAGCGGCCGAGGCCACCTCGACGTCGGCGCTCAGCGACGACCAGGCCCCCGCCAACGCGGCGTAGTCGCGCGCGTTGAAGCTCTCGGGATCGAACTCTGCCGTCGTCTCATACGTTTCCCGCGCCTGGCGGCCAAGCACCGCCGCGCGCAGGGAGGCGCCGTCGGAGGCCATTCCCCCGAACCAGTCGATTTCGTCGGCGTCGAAGGGAGCCAGACTCGCCAGGCAGGCGACTCCCGTCACCCGCTCGGGCAACAGCGCGGCACAGGCCAGGGCATGCGGGCCACCCCCCGAGGCGCCCATCACCGCGAACCGGGCAATTCCCAACGCATCGGCGATCTGGGCCACGTCGGCCGCCGCCGCCGCCACATCTCTGCCCACGTCTGGCGACGACCCGCCGTAGCTTGGCCGGCCGTAGGAAAGGAGCCGGATGCTCCGCTCCGCCGCCGCCAGAAGCAACGGCTCCAGCGGAGCGCCGGTCTGCGGCGAGCCATGATGCCACAGCAGCGTAAGCTTCTCCGCCACGTCTCCTTCGTCACTGTCATGAACTCGGAGTACTCGGCCGTCATGAAGCCGCACGTCCTGAACTGAAACCATGTGCCTCCCTCGAACGATTTCTCTTTGGCCCTGACAGCACCCCGCTTGCGCGCCGCGCTCACCACATAGTCGTTCGGCATCGTGCGCCATCGACATTGTGCGGCAAACCCTTGGCGACCCAACTGGGTCGCCAAGGGGAGGAATCCGAGGTGTTGGTCACTTTCGTTGATAATGCCCATGTCCTCTGCATGCAGGCTCCCCACGCGCCGTGGAACGGAAGGGGCAAAGGCAGGCGCTTCCCCAGAGAACCAGGGTGGGGTCGATTGATCGGCGCCACAATGACCGCCGCGACTCCACGACCGAGGGCCGCAGACCGAATGCTGAAGTCCACTTGCCAATCTCGCGGCGCGCATGCCGTGTTACGACTCCGTGCCGTAACGCGGCAGATCGTGCCGGCGCCCTTCATTCGTCTCGCGCGCGCCCGATGGCACCGGCTCTTTCGGCCCTGGGTGGGTCGGGTGAACTTTGGCGACCTGCGCCGGCTGACGCCCGTCAGTCGCGGCTTTGGCTTCGATCGCGGTCTGCCAATCGATCGCTACTATATTGAACGCTTCCTGGGGCGCCACCATGGCGACATTCAGGGCCGGGTGCTGGAGTTCGCCGACAACGCTTACACGCGCCGCTTCGGGTCCGCCCGCGTCACCCTCAGCGACGTAGTCGATATCAGCCCGGAGAACCGGTCGGCCACCTTCGTCGATGACATCACCCATGGCGCTACCCTCCCGACGGATGCTTTCGATTGCATCATCGCGACCCAGACGTTGCAGTTCGTCTACGACCTCCCGGCGGCAATCGCCACCCTGGAGCGGATCCTGAAGCCAGGAGGCGTCCTGCTGATCACCTGCCCCGGCATCTCCCAGATCGACGATCCGGCATGGAACACCTCGTGGTACTGGCTTTTTACATCGCTCTCGGTCTCCCGGCTTCTCGAAGCGGTCTTTCCGGCGGGAAACATCGCGGTTGAGGCCAGGGGCAACGTCCTCGCGGCCACCGCGTTCCTGCATGGCCTCGCGGCAGAAGAGTTGAACCCCGCGGATCTCGAGTACCGGGATGGCCCGTACGAAATGGTGATCACCGCGCGGGCGGTGAAGCCAGCACGATCCGCGCCATAATCGACTGGAGACCGTACGGCTTCCGTATCCATGCCTGGAGGAACGCGGTGAGATTTGGTTCGCTGCTTGTGGCTGTCATCGCGGTTGCGCTCGTCGTGAACGGAACGGGCCTGGCCCGCACCGCACCGGCGAAGCCGACCGTCAAGAGCTGGAGTTGGCTGGAGGACACCTACTGGATCGTCCCCTCCACCAACCTCCCGGCCGTCGTCTTTGATCCATCGTCGCAGCAACTCGCGCCGGTCGTGGACCAGACGGTCTATCACATCACCGGCTACAAGGATGGCTATTTCTGGGGCAAGAACGTCACCCAGCTCGGCCCGCGGCAGGTCACCTGCTCCTCCCTGGTGGGCTCGGTGACGCCGGAAGGGCAGCTCCTCCTTCTCTTCACCGTCGTGAACAACGACGGCTCAGTAACCCTTCAGCAAGGCTTCGGCAGCATGGTCAAGAAGGGCAAGAAGAAGCAGGCGCAGTGGACCATGTTGAACCAGACCGGCAGCGTCAGCTTCGCGCACTGGGCGTACATGATCCAATCGCGGCCCGGCGAAGCAAGTTGGAATTCGCTGCCCGGCGTCGATGTTTCGGTCGACGCCTTCCTGGCCCAATGCCCCGGCGACGGCCCCCAACCGGTGAGCGGCTAGTACAGTGTCAAGGCGCTGGTGTCATGCTGAGCTTGCGAAGCATCTCGACTTCTCTTGCGAACGTTCGCGCGTCCGAACCGAGATCCTTCTGTACCTTTCGTCGGGATGACACGATTGCTTTGGCGCTGTACCAGGGCCCTTCGCCGTCCATGTGGCAGCCTGGGTGGACGATACGATCATCCCGCGTGCATTCCCATCGCCGTATCGTCCATCCAGTCATCCCCTGCCGTCGTCGTCGCGTCTTCTGGACGGAACGGTGGCGACCCAGGCCAAACCAGACCGTCTGCCGCGCGGCACGAGCCCGCTGACGACAGCTCATGCCTGCTGCCTCGCGTGGCAAAGCGCGCTTGACAGTGGGATGTCATTCGGAAGCGGCGCACGACCGATGATGCTCCGTCGGGGGCCCGGTCAGCGATCCCGCCGAACTGCCCGCGGCTGGCTCGCAGACATCGTCATGGCATGCAACGCCGCGAAGACGGCCCCATAGAGCTGCGCCTCCGGGCCCAGCGCGGAGGCGATGAGATGGGGAGGCGCCGGAACTTCCCGCGCCACTCGCTCGCGCACTGGATCGAGCAGCTCCTCCCCGGCTTCTCCGGTGCCGCCACCGACAATGATCGCCTGCGGATCGAGGAGCGAGGCGATGGCCACGATGGCCATCGCCATGTAGTCCGCCACCTCATCCGCCATCACGGCCAGGTCAGCTTCCTCTTCCGACCAGGCGATCGCCTCAGCGGCGCTCAGCTCCGCGCCGGTCGCCCGTTCCGCCCGCCGTCGCAGCGTCTTGCCGCCAATCAGATGCGCCAGGTTGCCCACCCCAGCGCGCTCCTGCCCGAGGTACTCGCGCCCCACCACGAGGTTGCCCAGCTCCCCCGCGGCATGATGCGCTCCCCGCACAAGCTGCCCATGGAGAATGATGCCGACCCCGATGCCGGTGCCGAGGGCCACGAACGCGAAGTCGGCCAGGGTTTGCGCGGCCCCTCGCCAGCGTTCGCCGAGGGCCGCCGCGTTGGCATCATGCTCGATGGCCACCGGAATCCCGAGTTGGGACTCCACCAGGTCGCGTAGCGGCACCTCCGTCCATCCCACCAGGTTGCCGGCGGTCAGCACCTCCCCAGCCGCCGCGTCGACCAGCCCCGGCACGGCGATGCCGATGCCGCGCAGATCCGCCCGGCCCAGCCCCTGCTCCTCCAGCAGGGCGTCGAGGCACTCCACGATCCCGGACACCATGCCCTCCGGTCCGGCCTCGATCGGGGTGGCGAAGGTCGCCTGCCCGCGGACGCGCTCGGCCCCGCGCTCCCAGGCCATCAGCGCCGTCTTCGTCCCCCCGATATCAACCCCGATGATGATCTCGCCACCCGGGCTCTCCCGATCCGCTGCTGCCAACTCCTGACCTCCTCTCCGCGCGACCCTGCCGCCCGCCTCATATC
>JBBRVX010000117.1:0-16548 GCA_038246475.1 Thermomicrobiales bacterium
CGTCAGCGCATCAGCGCTCGGTCTATCTGGTCACCGTTTCGTTCGTTGTCCTCGTGGTCTGCTCACGCATCGAGGCCGCCATTGCCTCGCGCTTCGAGGCCGCCATTGCCTCGCGCATCCCGGCGCCCGCTGCCCCGTGTCCTGCCCGCGTCCGTGTCCCACGTCCGCGCCCTTCACCGTGCCCGTCGCCCCCTCCACCCCCTCGCCCCGCGCAAAGAGAGAGGGGGTGGTGGGAGGGCGAGACCCTTACCGAATCGCGGCTTCGGTCTGCGGATCGAAGAAGTGCAGGTTGTCCGGCAGCGGGGAGACGTCGATGCGGTCGCCCCGGTGGAAGCCCATGTCGGGTGGCATGCGGGCCGTGAGCAGCACGCTGCCGGCCAGCAGATAGACGAAGATCTCGTTGCCGAGCTGCTCGACGATGTCGACTGTCACCGGGATGGCCATGCCAGGGATGAAGCCGGGCAGGCGGCTGACCTCGACCAGATGCTCCGGGCGAACGCCCATGGTGACCGTCTTGCCCACCCACGGCGCCAGGGCGGTGGCGACTTTAGTCGGGGTCTGCATATTGAAGCCGGGAGTGTCGGCGTAGATCTTGCCGTCGCGCGCCGAGATCGTGACATCGACGAAGTTCATCGAGGGCGAGCCGATGAACCCGGCCACGAACTTGTTGGCGGGGAAATCGTAGAGGTTCTGCGGCGTGTCGAGCTGCTGCAGAACGCCCAGGCTCATGACGGCGATGCGGTCGCCCATGGTCATGGCCTCGACCTGATCGTGCGTCACGTAGATCGTGGTGGTGCTCACCCGCTCATGCAGCTTGATCAGCTCGGCGCGGGTTTGCACGCGGAGCTTGGCGTCGAGGTTGGAAAGGGGCTCGTCCATGAGGAAGAGGTCGGCATCGCGCACGATAGCGCGCCCCAGCGCCACGCGCTGGCGCTGACCGCCGGAGAGGGCCTTCGGCTTGCGGTCGAGAAACTGCTCGATATCGAGCGTGCGCGCCGCCTGCCGCACTCGCTGGTCGCGTTCGACCTTCGGCACCTTGCGCAGCTTCAGCGGATAGGCCAGGTTGTCGTAGACCGACATGTGCGGATAGAGCGCGTAGCTCTGGAAGACCATCGCCACGTCGCGATCCTTCGGCGGCAGGTCGTTGACCACGCGATCGCCGATGATGATCTGGCCGCCGCTGATCTCTTCCAACCCCGCGACCATCCGCATGGCGGTGCTTTTGCCACACCCGGATGGCCCCACCAGGACCAGAAACTCTTTATCCTCAACCTCCATGTTGAGATTATCGACGGCCGGCATCGGGTTGCCACCATAGAGCTTGGTGACATTCTGGAAAATAACTCGCGCCATTGCGGCGTTCTCCCATGTGGTGAACTACAGGACGACCCCCAGTTGGGCAGCCCGGAAGCGCCTTCGTTCCCTCTTCCGCCGCGGCGCCTTACGACCGGTAGTGCATTTTGTCGATAATTTGGACGCGCTTGTCAAGAGCCTGGACAAAATTGAGGAAGGGATGGAGGACGCGGCGTGGCCAATCTCACGGGCTGGGTAGTGACTTTCGGCGAAGCGATGGTGCGATTGACACCCCCAGGCAACGAGCGACTGGAGCGTACCGTGTCGCTCGATCTCACCGTCGGCGGCGCCGAGCTGAATAGCGCCGCCACACTGGCCTGCCTCGATGTGCCGGCGACGTGGGTTTCCCGCCTGCCCGACGTTCCGCTGGGCCGGGCCATTGCCAGGGGCGCCCGCGCGGCCGGGGTCGATCTCGCCCACCTGCAATGGGCTCCCGAGAGCGCCGGCCGCGCCGGTGTCTACTTTCTGGAGGAGGCCAGCGACCCGCGGCCCTCGGCGGTCTATTACGATCGCGCCGGCAGCGCGTTCGCCAACCTGGCGCCCGGATCATTCGATTGGCCGCGTATTCTCAGCCGGGCGCGAGCGCTGCACATCTCCGGCATTACTCCCGCGCTGGGGCCCGGCCCCCGAGCGGAAACGCTGGCCGCCATTCGCGCCGCCAACGCGGCCGGGGTGCCGGTGGCGTTCGACCTCAACTACCGCTCGAAGCTGTGGAGCGAGTCGGACGCGCGCGCCTGCTTCGTGGAGATCGTGCCCCTCGTCGACATTCTTTTCGCCTCGCGGGGCACGATTCGGACCTTTTTCGGCATTGACGGCGACCACGGCGAAATTCTGCAGGCCGCGCACACGCGCCTTGGCCTGGCCGTGACGATCCTCTCCCGCAAACGGGGGAAGGTTAGCCGCTCGGTGCGGCTCGGCTCCGTCGCCATGGGTCCAGACGAGCAGGTCGTGGAGGGGCCGTGGCGAGAGGTCGAGGTCGTCGACCGGCTGGGCGGCGGCGATGCCTTTGCCGGGGGCTTCCTCGCCGGCTACGTCGCCGACCATGACGACCTGCCGCAGGCGCTGGCGATTGGGGCCGCCGCGCAAGCGCTAAAGCACACCATGCCTGGCGACTTTCTCTGCGCCACCCGCGCCGAGATCGAAGCGGCGATCGAGTCGAGCGAGGGGGGTGTGCTGCAGCGGTAAGGGGATCAAGGGGGCGATGCGAGCCGTTGGAAGTGGCTGATTCGCTTGGTAGCATTTGCAAACAGCACGTCGGCGGTAGAGAGTGTTGCGGAGTCGATTGACCATGGCTTTCGAAACCACGCTTCCCGGGCGCTACTTCTACGATCCCGACATCTTCGCGCGAGAACAGATCCGCATCTTCGGCCAGCTCTGGAGTTGCGTGGGCCGGGCCGATGCCCTCCCCGCACCAGGCGACTTGCGTACGGTTGAGCTCGGCGGCGAGAGCATCCTGATCGTACGTGGCCGCGATTCGCAACTGCGCGCCTTTCTCAATGTCTGCCGGCATCGTGGCGCCCGGCTCTGCCTGGAGGAGGCGGGGCATGCCGGCGCCGCCGTGCAGTGCGTCTATCATGCTTGGTCGTACGGGCTCGATGGCCGGCTTCTAGGGGCGCCGAACATCGCCCGCGACGAGTCGTTGGAGCGGGGGAAGCTGGGGCTGATTCCGGTCCACCTCGAGGTCTGGGAGGGGCTGATCTGGCTGTCGCTGGCGGAAGCGCCGGGGCCGGTGAGCGATCAGCTCGAGCCGCCGCTGCGGGAGCGATTTGGGGAGCTGGCCACGTTCGAGCGGTATGGCGTCGGCTCGCTCGCCGTCGGCGCGTCGATCTCCTACGAGATCGCGGCCAACTGGAAGCTCGTGGTCGAGAACTTCATGGAGTGCTACCACTGCGCGCCGGTGCATCCGGAACTGACGAGGCTGCTGCCGCAGTTCCGCTTTGGCACCTCCTACCAGGGGATCGTCGGCCAGGGCACCGAGTTCGCGGACGACATCGAGGGGTTCACCCTTTCCGGTGCGGGTGGGCGAGCCATGCTGCCGGGGTTGCTGCCGAGCGACGACCGGCTCTACTACGGCTTCGTGCTCTGGCCGAACCTCTTCGTCAACCTGCTGCCCGATCACGTCATCCTGCACACGCTGCTACCCGTCGGGCCGGAGCAGTCGCGCGTCGTCTGCGACTGGCTGTTCGCCCCCGAGGAGGTCGCTCGTCCGGGCTTCGATCCCTCCGAGACGGTGGCCGTCTTCGACATCACGAACCGGCAGGATTGGGAGGTCTGCGAGCGGACCCAACTCGGCATGCGGTCGCGCGCCTACGCCAACGGTGGATTTTATGTCACTAATGAGCAGCACATCGCCGGTTTTCGCGATCTCGTCCTGGAGTGCCTCGGCGATATGAGGTGATCGGCTGCCAGGGGGCCGGGTGGCGCACAGGCTAGCCGGTGGCGGTCGCCAACGTCTGGCCGCGATCGTCCCCCCAGCCGGTTTCGGTTGACCCGCTGACGACGATCGAGAGAACGGCGGCCGCGGATGCCCCCTCGCCGCCTGGCGCCAGTGAGAGGGAGTAGACGCCACTCGGTCCCTCGATGACCTGCGAAACCGGCAGGTGGAGGGGGCCGCTTCCCGGCGCGTCCGCGACCTGATGCACGACGAAGCTTTCGGGCCCGAGCCCCGTGCGGGGTACGCCATCGTTGGCGCCGCTGACGGAGACCACGACGACGTTCGTTGCCGTGCGAGCGATTGCGGCCGAAACGTTCAGACCAGCCATTGGCATTCCCCTTATCCATGCGCGGACGCCATGTGCGTCCCGGCGGACACTCTATGCGATTTCGCCCGCGCATGTGGGCGGATGCGGTCCGCCCGTACCGCTGGGGAGAGGGTCGAGTACCCAATACTGGCTATAGACCGCGCGGCGCCAGGGGCGCAGACTCGGCAGGAACGCAGTTCGCGCTTTCACCCTGGAGAAGTCCCCATGGATCCGATTCGCTTTGACGACCTCGCCCGGTCGCTCACCAGCGGTCCTTCCCGCCGCCGCGTGGTTGCCGCAATGGGAAGCGGTCTTATTGCCATCTTCGGCGGCCTCCGTGAACCGGCGGCCGGCAAGCAGAAGCGGAAGAAGAAATGCAAGCCGGCGTGCGGCCCGTGCGCCGCGTGCGTAAAGGGGAAATGCAAGGCCCTGGCCGACGGCGCCGCTTGCCCAAGCGGGAGCTGCCGCGGTGGCGCTTGCGTCGCGGACACCGGATGCCCCGTTGGGCGACATCTCTGCCCCTTCGACGATACGGGCCTTTGCCGCGAATGCTGCAAGAACGCCGATTGTCGCGGGTCAAACATGATCTGCGATTTCACGGCGCAGGGGAGCACCTGCCGCTGCCCCAACAACCAACAGGAATGCAACGGCGACGGCGTCTGCTGGTCGTGCTGCTCGGATCAGCAGTGCACGGTCTACGGCCGCAATCCCGCCGACGGGTTCATCTGCACGGTTGACCACGCCTGTGTCTGCAAGGGCGGAACCGTCGAATGCGGCAAGGCGAGCGGTTTCGGGTTCTACTGCGCCAATATCGTCGAGGATCCACAGGACTGTGGAGCATGCGGAATCCACTGCCCTGTCTGCCGAGAAGGAATGTGCCAGGATGCGTGAGTGGCCGCTTTCTCGAAGCACTGGCCATGATTGACGGCTTGCCATGAGCCCTGCATGAGCGCGATTCTCCGTGCTCATGCAGGGGTGGGAAACCAGATCGCGCTAGCGCTCGTTCACGTTGCACGGCTGCTCGGCAACGGGGATCGCCGCGGCCCGCGCAACGACGACCATTCCCGCGTAGAGATCGCTGGCGCGTAGCGGGCGCCGCTGGTCGGCGAGTTGGAGCGCTTCCTGACCGTTACGCGATGCCGGGTCAGGAGAAATGACCGGTGCTGGCGAGAGCGCCCGGGCCGCCTCGCGCCCGCGGGCGACGAGCCAGCAGCGAGCCGCTGCCGAGATGCGGCACACGCGCTCCCATGGACTGACTCGATAGGCTTGCTTCGTCCCGAGCGCGAGGTGGACCTTTCGCGCCATAACGGCTTCGCGCATCATGTTCTCGCGATGCGTCCTGGCGTACGTTTCGATGTCGAACGCACTCTGCTGCATGACCCATCCTCTCAGAGCTGTCGGTGCTTGCCGCGGGGCTCGGACCGATGTGGCACACTTCAGAATCGGGGCGGAGAACATGTGTTCTCTGCATGCTCCTATCCTATGCCTCAATGCGGACAGGAAGGGTCCGCATTGGCGGCAGGAATCTGATTCGCCGGGATTGCCGGCCCAGAGTGACGGAGGCGCAGGGGCGTGTACCACCCGACGACGCGAGTCCTGACCGTGCTGGAGCTGCTCCAGGCGCGGGGAAGGCTGACGGGGCCCGAGCTGGCGGAGCGGCTCGAAGTCGACCTGCGCACCGTCCGGCGCTACGTCACCATGCTGCAGGACCTCGGCATTCCGGTCGAGGCCGTGCGCGGCCGTCACGGCGGCTATCGTCTGCGGCCCGGATTCCGGCTGCCCCCGCTCCTCTTCACGGACGAAGAAGCGCTGGCCATCATGCTCGGGCTCCTCTCCGCCCGTCGGCTGGGATTGATGGCCAGCGCCTCGATCGTGGAGAGCGCGCTGGCCAAGGTGGAACGGGTGCTGCCGCCCGACGTGCGGGTGCGGGTGGCGGCGGTGCAGAACACGCTGACCATCGATCCAGTGCGCGGCCACAATCTGCCGGCGACCGAAACGGTGATGACTCTGGCCGCTGCGATCGACGCCAACCAGGGCGTCGCGATGCGCTACGCCTCAGCAAAAGGGGAAGAGACCGAGCGGCATTTCGATCCCTATGGTCTGGTTCATATCGTCGGGAAGTGGTACGCGCCGGGCTACTGCCATCTCCGCAACGATCTGCGCCTCTTCCGCCTCGACCGCATTCGCCACGTCGAACCACGCGACGATTTCTTTCAGCGCCCGCCGCGGTTCGATCCCCTCGCCTTCGTGCAGGAGTCCTTGGCGGTTGCGCCCAACGCCTGGCACGTGGAAGCGGTGCTGCAGACCGGGATCGACGAAGCGCGGGCGATGATTCCGGCCTACGAGGCCACCCTCGAAGCCTGCGACGATGGGGTGGTCATCTGCACGAACGTCGAGGACCTCGACGACGCGGCGCGCTACCTGATCCGCCTCGGCTGGCCGTTCGTGGTGCGCAAACCCGTCGAACTGCGCGCGGTGCTCGTCGATCTGGCGAGCGAGATCGCCGCGGCCGCCTCAAACGGCGAAACCGGGTTCGGTCAAGCCAGAATACCCTAACCAGACGGAGCAAAAGCCCCTCTCCCTGCGCACACTGACAAGGGGAGGTCTGTCAAACCTGCCTGCTGCAACACAACAATAAGCCCCTCTCCCGGCCCGACGGGAGAGGGGTTGGGGTGAGGGCTGTTCGCGACGGGAGCCGTATCTCGCCGCTGCCTCCCCCTGCCACGCTTGGCACTCCTCACACCTGATTTCGCCTCATCTCTCCTTACTCACGCGCCGGCAAAGGCGGATTGGGGCAATGGCGACATGATCGTATCCGGATCGAGGCGCTTCAGCAGATCGAGCCCCAGCTTCGCGCGGCGCAGGCGCTCCCTGGTCAAGGCAATGGCCGTCGCTTCCAGATGGGTGCCGCTGGGATAGATGTTCGGCGCGTTGCGCAGGCCGAACTTGAGATAGACGGGCGAGGTCACCCGCACGA
Organism: Thermomicrobiales bacterium; assembly: GCA_038246475.1. GTDB lineage: Bacteria > Chloroflexota > Chloroflexia > Thermomicrobiales > UBA6265 > JACCXM01. The sequence continues at coordinate 7,072 of JBBRVX010000117.1, forward strand.
TCTCGGCAATCTCGTAGTGACGAATGAAGCCGCCGATGTCGTCGGGAACCTCGATGTAGATGTCGAGCGGCATCGTCGTCGCCGCGCGGATGGCGGCGAGCTGGGGCAGGCTGAGATCGGTCGGGACGTTGAACGTGGTCAGGCCGAGCCGCTCCAGGTTGCGCACGGAGACGGGGTTTGATGCGCCGAGCATGACCGAGCCCTTCAGGATGAGGCCGGCCGGCAGCTCACCCTCGCGCTTCATCGCTCCCAGTACTTCGAGCAGCCCTTCGTCGGTGACCAGCACGCTCTCGATGCCATGCTCGCAGGAGCGGCGCACGTCCTCGATGGCCTGCGCCATCTGATCCTGGCCGCGGATCTTCGGGGCCACGACGCGGCCCGCCGCGCTATAGGCCATGGCGCCAGTGTCCCACCCGGCGCGAGGCCCCACGAAGAGGCTGACCTCGATGCCGCGGCTCGCGGCGATGTCGCGCATCTCGTCGAGCTCGTCGTCTGTCAGCAGCATGACGCCGCTCCCCTGGCTGACGCGGTGGACGGGCACTCCTAGCGCATCGGCCGTCTCGAAGACGGCGCGCAGGGCGTTCGGCCCTTCGACGGAGGGGATCTCCACCCGCCACTGGCCGCCGTCGGGAAAGCGCTGGGGCGAGCTGGGCAGCGAAATCAGGTCGCCAGGGGGCAAGCCCATCCGCTCCAGAAATCGTCGCGTGCGCTCCATCCCACTCTCACCCATGCCAAGCCTCCCGAACTCCAACGACCGCGCCTGTGAACGACGTGGCCCCATTCTAACGATCGCGTCAGGTGTCGTAGACCGTGTTCGGCGGGGGCGTCTCGCCGGTGATCAGGTAGGTGTCGATGGCATCGGCGGTGCGGCTGGGCGCCGGCAGCGCGAAAGAGGTGTGACCGTCGCCGTTGCGCGTCAGGAGCACGCTCCCTGCGATCTGCTCGCGCATCTGATGCGCCCAGATGTAGGCCGTGGAGGGATCGTGGGTGGCGTTGACGATCAGGATCGGCGGCGCGCCCTGGACGTCGAGCGGCCCCGGAGGGTTGGCCACGGGAACGGGCCACCCCATGCAGCCCATCAGGATCGTCCAGGTCTGCGACGCTCCCCCTGTGTGGGGCGAGGTCACCCGGCCGAGCAGCTCCGCCGCCGCGGCATCGTCGTAGCTGTCGATCTCTGTTGGCCAGTCGACGCATTCGATCGCCAGGCCCGCGAACGCCCAGTCGGTTTCGCCCTCGGCCAGGCTCGCGGCAAAGCTGCTGGCGTCGCCCTTCAGGGCATCGTCGATCGCGGTGGCCAGACCGGCCCATCCCAGGAGACCCACCTCCGGGAGCGATTGCTTGAAGAGAAGGAGCTCCTGCGTCTTGAGCCGAATATCCTCGCCGGTCACCGTGGTGCGGCATCGTGGCGATTCCGGGCAATCGGGCGCCGGGATCGGCTCGGCGTCCGCCTGCCGCACCAGGCGGTCGTACATGGCTCCTACATCCTGGCCATGCAGCGCGCAATCCGCCGTTTCCGCGCACCAGGCGGCAAAGCGCTCGAATTCGCCCTCGAAGGCGCGCGATTCGTCGACGAGCATCGAGAGCCCGCTGGTCGCATGGTCTAGGGCGCCGTCCAGCGCCATGACCCGGATATTCTCGGGATAAAGCTCGGCATAGTTGGCCCCAAGCTGGGTGCCGTAGGAGAGACCGTAGTAGTTCAGCTTCCCTTCGCCAAGCGCCACGCGCACCGCTTCGATGTCGCGGGCCGCGCTCTCGGTGTCGAGGTGCCCCAGCAGTGGTCCAGTCAGCTCCAGGCAACTTTCACCAACGGCCTGAGTGTGCTCGGCCGGTTCCCGAAACGCCGCCTCATCATCAGGGAAGAGCGAAACCGGCGCGTTCCAGAGCTTGGGATCGCAGCGCACCGGCGTGCTGGAGCCGACGCCGCGCGGATCCATGCCGATCAGGTCAAAGTGCTCGCGTACGGCCGGCGTGAAGAGGGGCGCGCCCATCGCCGCAGCGGCGATGAACTCCGTCGCCGCGCCGCCCGGCCCACCCGGATTGAAGACCAGGCTGCCAATCCGTTTGGCGGGATCGAGCGCCGGCAGCCGGTTCAGGCCGATCGCGATCTGCTCGCCAGCGGGATCGCCATAGTCGAGCGGCACGGCCAGGCTGGCGCACTCCAGCTCGGGCGGCAGCGCGGGTGCGCCCGATTCCAGCGTCCCGGGCGTCGCGGCTGACGCCAGACAAGGCGTCCATGCCAACCCTGAGACCGGCGTCTGCGCGTTCACGACCAGCGCCGCAAAGGGACCCGCCGCCAGCGCGCAGATGAAAACGAAGGCAACGCCAATTCGCGACATTCAATGCTCCCGTTGGTTTTTCTCACGCCAGGGGCGTCGCCACGTTCAGTTCCAGGGATTTTCGAACGCGGCACACTGTTTCGCTGTCCTGGCCGATGACCTCACCGGCCCGGCATTGTACGCGGCAGTCTTCTGGTTGCGTCCTCCGGCAGGAGCTTCTATCGTGCCCGACGTATGGCATGGGCAGGACATGGGAGGGGAAGAGATGGGAATCACCACCGATGGCAGCGTGCCTCCGCAATCACCAGCGGAGCTGATCGACCGTATCGAACGAAGCTGGCAGGCTTGGGTGAACGCCGTCGACGGCATCCCCGACGATCGCCTGACCGAGCCGATCGTGGGCCACTGGTCGACGAAAGACCTGCTCGGCCACGTCGCCTTCTGGGAAGACTGGGTGATCGGCGACTGTCAGCGGATCGTGGCGGGCAAACCCGAAACGGGCGAGAACATGGACCCCATCAACCAGGGTCAGGTAGCGGACGCCAAAGACGCATCCGTTTCCGCGCAGAAACGGTATCGGCAGGCTGCCCACGCCAACCTGATGGCCTATCTCGGCACAATTGAAGCGGCCGAGCCGACGTTCCCCGAGCTGGTCAAGGCGCTCGAGGGAGAAACCTGGGGCCATTATGACGAGCACGCGGCCGAGGTGCTCGCCTGGCGCGCTGCCGAAGGCATTTAGCCCGCAACAACAGGAGGATTGACCGTGGCCGAACCGTCTCCAACTCGCCCAGCGCCGGCCGACGTGTACGCGCTCATCGCACGCATCGACGAGGCCTGGCGGGAATTTCTCGCCGCCAGCGACGGCATTCCCGAGGAGCGCAGCGAAGAACCGGGGGTCGCCGGCGCCTGGTCGCTCGCCAACCTCTACGGGCACATCGGCTTCTGGGACCAGCAAGCCATTCGCGATGCTGAGAGCGCGCTCGCGGGGCGTCCCAATGCCAATGATGACTGGCAGGAGCTGAACGACGCCGATCACGCGGCACGGCAAGGCCAAACGCTGCCGGAGGAGCGGGCCGCAATGCATCAGGCCCATGCCGCGTTGATTGCCTATCTCGAGGGCGTTTCCCACCTGGACGCGGCGGCGCTCGATGAGGCGATCAAGGCGTCCAGCTACGACCACTACGAGGAACACATTCCTGACATCTCTGGGTGGCGGGGCCGGAACGGCGTGTGAAAGCGCTGCGGCGGGCTGAGATGCGGATGGTGACGGCCGCGTCCTGTCCACGACCGATCCGCCACCGGCATGGCGCGCGAAATCCGTGAGCAAGGGGTTGCTCCGGGGGATGGTGGCGCTCCTGGTGGCCGCCATCCTGATCACGTTCGCTGCTCAGCTCTGGCGCGGTCAGACGGACCGGCCGCTGCCGCCCGCGCCGACGACGGCGGTGATGCCGCGGCTGCCAGGCGGGCCCGCCATCGAGACACCTCCAATCGCCGCCGCGGTGACCGGTCTCTTCATCGAACCGGGGGACGGCCGGGAGCCGGTTCTCGACGAAATCGCGGCGGCCAGAGAGACGATCGATCTCGAGATCTACCTCCTCAGCGACGAAATCATCCTGCAAGCGCTTGAGGACGCCCGCGATCGCGGCATTGCCGTCCGCGTCATGCTGGAAGAGCACCCCTTCGGCGGTGGGGGCGGCCAAGCGGACATCTTCGCGCGCCTCGACGCCTCGGGCATCTCGGTCCGCTGGGCCAACCCCGCCTTTCGCTTCACACACATAAAGGCCATGGTCATCGACAATGCCGTGGCGATCATCATGAATCAGAATCTCACCACATCGTCGTTCACCTCGAACCGGGAGTTTGGGGTCATCACCAACCGGACCGACGCCGTTCAAACCGCCGCCGCCATCTTTGCCGCCGACTGGGCACGCGGCCCCGAGCCAGATCCGGAACCCTTAGTGGTCAGCCCGACGAACGCGCGCGCGTCGCTGCTGGCTCTTGTGCAAGACGCCGACAAGACGCTCGATATCTATGCCGAAGTGCTGCGCGATCCAGAGCTGTTGGCGGCATTTGCCGCGGCGGAGAGGCGCGGCGTCGACGTGCGTATCGTTATCTCACCATCGGCCGATTTCGATGCCGAGGAGCAGGAGCTGGCCGCCGCCGGGGTCGAGGTGCGGGAGTTGAAGAACCTCTATGTCCACGCCAAGATGATCGTTGCCGATGGGGAGCGCGCCTTTGTCGGCTCTCAGAACCTCTCGGCGACGTCGCTCGATCTGAACCGGGAGCTGGGTATCGTCGTCGATGATCCGGTCAGCCTCGCTCGCCTTTTCCGCACCTTCGAGATCGATTTTCGGGCTTCCACGCCCCAGCAGGAGGCGCCATGAGTGATCGCCGTGCGCTGGTCGAGCGGTTACGTAGTCTGGGCTACGACATCGAAACGCCGCAACCAGGCGTTCCCTCTTCTGCTTCGATCGTGGCGCGTCGCGATAGGGGCGACCAGGCGCTGCTCTTCACCGCCGACTCCGGCGGCCGCTTCCGGGCGGAAATTACGTGGCGAGTCGGCGAATGGCCGAGCAATCTCGAAATTGGCGGCGTTCCGGCGCTCATCGTCGATGGCGTGACGCGCTCTATCAGTGTCGCCGGACAGGCCGCCGGCGAGCAGCAACTGATCGATGTCCTGGCCGGGTTGGAGGCGATCGCGCCCTGGGCTGACAGCGCCGCGGAGGAAGGGCTACACTCCGGCGAACACCGTTCCAGGCAATGAGCGCGCATTCCCTCTTGACAGCACAGGGATGTACGTATAGAGTGTGCGTACAGTCAGTCCCGAGGGGCCAAGAGCCTAGGGCCATGATTCACCGGGAACGACAACGGCGAGCGATGCTGCGGGGTTTCGCTCGGGACCGGGTCGGCAACCGGGTTGTTCGGGGGAAGCGTGCGCGTAGCGGGGCGACGTACGTGAAAGCCGATCGACGCGAATTGTGTGCTGCAACTCTGGTTCGTCGGGACTGATTTTTAGTGTGTTTGCGCGTCACCGCAGTGAAGGCTCCCGCATGACGCGCCCCACGCTTTGGCGCCACGGCGATTTCGTTCGCCTCTGGAGCGCGGCAACGGTTTCGACCTACGGGTCGCTGGTGACGCAAACCGCCCTCCCCTTCGCCGCTATCCTGCTGCTCGATGCCTCGCCCGCTGTCATCAGCACGCTGCTGGTCGCCGAGCTGCTGCCCGGCTTCATCGTGGGGCTGCTGGCCGGCGCCTGGATCGATCGCGTCCGTCGCCGGCCCGTGATGATCGTCGCGGATCTGGGCCGCGCCCTGCTCCTGGCCACCATCCCCCTCTCGGTTCTAGGCGGCTGGTTCGGCTTCGGCCAGCTCTACGCGGTCGCTGCCCTGGTCAGCGTGTTGGGCGTCTTCTTCGACGTCGCCTATCAGTCTCACCTGCCGGCGATCGTCGATCGCGACGATCTGATCGAGGCCAACAGCAAAATCACCGCGGCCAGTTCGGTGGCCGAGGCCGCCGCCTTCAGCAGCGGCGGGTGGCTCATTCAGCTCCTCACGGCGCCATTCGCCATCCTCGTCGATGCCGCGACGTTCCTGGTCTCCGCGGGTCTCATCGCGCGCATGCGGACGCCCGAAACGCGCGGCTCCGCGAAGGGGGAGGAAGACCCCGCCTCATCCATGCTTGATGAAGTCAGGCAAGGGCTGCGGGCCGTTTGGGACCAGCCAGTGCTGCGCGGCCTGGTCGGCGCTGGCATCGCGCAGAACCTGGCCTATGGCGTGATTGGCACGGTCTTTCTTCTGTACGTCAATCAGGAAGTCGGTTTCTCGCCGGGACTGCTGGGGATGATCTTCGCCGTCGGCGGGGTCAGCTCGTTTGCCGGCGCCATGCTCGCGGGGAGGCTACCGCGTTTTGGCGTCGGCCTCATCATGATCGTCACGCTGGTCCTGGGCGCGTTGGGACTTGCCATGATCCCCTTGGCGACCGCCGCCAATGCGGTTGGCATCCTCTTTCTCGTCGGCAACCAACTCGTCACCGACCCTGCCTTGACCGTGTACGACATCAATCAGGTCAGCCTGCGTCAAGCCATCGCCCCGTCGCATGTCATCGGGCGGGTCAACGCCACGGTGCGGGTCACCGAGTTCGGCGCCTTGCTGGCCGGCACCTTGCTTGGCGGCTATCTGGGGGAGGTTCTCGGCCTGCGCACTACGCTCTGGGCAGCAGTCGCTTGCTCGCTCGCGGCCGCCCTGATCCTCGCGTTTTCGCCGGTGCGGCAGGTGCGCAGGATTCCAGACCTGCCCGCGGCCTCGCCAGCATGACCAGCAAGGAAATCTTTGCCGAAATTCGGACCGCGGCCGCCGATGTCGCCCGGCAAGCCCGCCACGTTTCCCCACACGAGGAGCGGATCGCCGCCTACGCGGCCGCGCTTCAGGAGAACGACATCGATCCGCCAAGCTATGACACCCTTCACCATTTCATTGGGGCGCCGCCCGCGACCGCCAGCTTTCTGCTCGCGCTCGACAGCGTGAATTTCGGCTCGGGCTACTTTCCCTTTCTACACAAGCGGGCCGGGCTGTCAGGCTATTTCACCATCGCCTTGTCCCTCAAAGAGCGCTGGGAGACCACCGGCCTGCTGACTGGTGGGGAATTGCGGGCGATGCGTGCAGACGACTGCGCGATCCTCTTCGGCCAGGAAGGAAACGCGGGTCCCATTGCCGAACTGATGACGTTATTTTCGCACGCGCTCAACGACCTCGGGGAGTGGCTCGGTCGACGGTACGACGATGATCCGCTGGGACCGATCGAAGATGCCGGGAAGTCCGCGGCGCGGCTGGTCGATCTGGTCACCGCAATGCCGCTTTTCCGGGATGTGTCGTCGTACCGGGGCCAAAAGGTTCCGCTCTACAAACGGGCGCAACTCCTCGTCGCAGACCTGGCCCTGGCGTTCGATGGCGAGGGACCGGGCGAGTTTCACGACCTCGATGAGTTGACGATCTTCGCTGACAACCTGGTGCCGCACGTCCTGCGCGTCGATGGTTTGCTGGCGTATGACGACGACCTGTTGGCCCGCATCGAACGGGGCGAGCTGATCCCAGCCGGCTCGCCGCAGGAGATCGAGATCCGGGCGGTGGCGCTGCACACCGTCGAACAGATCGTGGCGGAGCTGAGAGACATGGGTACGGAGCGGACGGCAAGAGAGCTCGATTTCCTGCTCTGGAACCGAGGCCAGGGGACGGCCTACAAAGGACTCCCCCGGCACCGCACCAGGACGACGAACTATTGAAGGATCGTCCTCTGTATGCCGGTTAAGGCATCATATCACCCTGAGTGCCGCGACACAGCGACAGTGTCATTCCGACGAAGGAGGAATCTCGTCATACCGTCGACCGTACGCGGAGGAACACGACATACCTCGCGGGCTCGGGATGACACTTTCAGCGTGTCGAAGCACTAAGGATCACACGAGTGCCTGCTCGCCGAACTCAGGCAGTATCGTGCATCATCGCGTCAATCTGCGCCATTTGGGCAGCCGTCAGCGGACCGAGGCGAAGGGCCCCGGCGTTCTCCTCCACTTGCGCCACGGTGCGGAAGCCCGGGATGGGGATGGTGCGCTCGCTCCGCGCCCAGATCCACGCCAGCGCGCCCTGGGCCGGCGTGCGCCCTTCGCTGGTCAGGATCTCGCGCACGGCATCCAGCCGATGCAGAAACTCCGGCCGCGGATGGCCATGGGCGAACCATTTCATCCAGGCCGGCTCATCGCCACGCACGTCGTCCTTCGCCAACCGTGCGGCCGCGTCGAATTTCCCGGTCAGCAACCCCATCGCCAGCGGCGAGCGGTTGATGCTGGCCAGATCGAGGCGTTCGCAGAGCGCCAGCATTGCCGGCGCATCCGAGAAGAGGTTCAACTCGTGCTGCACGCCCGCGCACCCCGCTCCTTCGGCAAAGATCGCCGCCCCTTCCGGGTTATCGGTGCTCCAGCCGTAGGACCGGATCTTCCCCTCGGCCACCAACGCTTCCAGGTTGTCGCGCACCCCGGCGGCGCGCTCCAACGGCAGCTCGCTGAGATGACACCAGTAAAGATCGATGACGTCCACCCCCAAGCGGCGCAGGCCGGCCTCGCACTCCTGCCGAATCTCCTGGGCATCCGGCTCCGTCATCAGGCCGGTCAACGCGCGGCTGGCCTCATCGAAGGCGATCCCGAACTTTGTCGAGATGATGACCTCGTGCCGATGTCCAGCCAGCGCGCGGCCGAGGATGCGCTCGCCATGTCCGGCGCCGTACGCCGGGGCGGTGTCAAAGAAGGTGATCCCCAGCTCGAGCGCCCGCTGGATGGACCGCGTCGTCTCCTCGTCATCGACCTCGCCCCAACCCACCGGTTTGCCATCCCACCAGGCCGGACCACCGATCGCCCAACCACCGAGCCCCATCGCCGAGACCTCGATCCCCGTGCGGCCCAGCCCTCTTCGTCCCGTCCATGTCATGGTCGTCATGTTTACTCCTCTGCAGTTGCGGCTTCGAGCAAGAAGGCGCGATAGGCGGCGAGCTTGCCCTCGATCACTTCAAGGTGCTCCGCGACCTCTTGTTGTCGCACCCGGACGGCACGGCGATGGGCCTCCAACAGGGCCAGACGGCGCTCGGCCACGCTCGCTTCTCCGCCATCGACGGACACAAAGCGCATCATGTCCTGAATGCCCATCCCGGTTTCGCGCAGGCAAACGAGCAGGCGCACCCAACCGAGATCATCGAGCGCGTAGCGCCGGTGACCGCTGGTCGTGCGCGCGATCGGCCCCAGCAGGCCAATGCGCTCGTAATACCGCAGCGTATGCGCGCTGACCCCGCTTGCCGCCGCCATCTCTTGCACGGAAAGGCTCGTACCATTCATGGTCCTACCCTACAAGTTTGAGCGCGCTCTAAGTCAAGGGGGAGGAGGAAAGGTACAGCAAGACGCGCGGAGGACACGCAGTCTGCTTACGCACGGGTGTCATTCCGAGCTCGCGAGGAATCTCGTCGTTTCCGCGAACGTGCACGGTCGCGCGGTTGGGCCAGAATCCTTCCTCCGTCGGGATGCCACGAAGGCTGGGCACTCTACTCGCGCCACCCAAGATGAGGACCGGGCTCGCGGCCAGGGAAAGCAATCGACGACGCGGGAAACGCCAGCGACCCGCGGCACGCCGCGGGTCGCGTGTATGACATGCATGGGTCCGGC
>JBBRVX010000118.1:0-16370 GCA_038246475.1 Thermomicrobiales bacterium
AACACGAGATCCCTCGCGGGCTCGGAGCTGCGACACGGCGACCGTGTCATTCCGACGCAGGAGAAATCTCGTCGGTCTTATCGTCCGGACGCGGATAAACACGAGATCTCTCGCCAGCGCGGGATGTCAACATCACCGTGTCGCGTGCTGCTATGAAAAACTCGCCGAACGCTGCGTACGTACGCGAGAAGGGTTTTTCATGCCGTGGTGGCGCCGCATCGCGGCATGATTACTCGGGATGACACAATCCCCATGTCGCACTTCTGAGCATGGCCACGGTCCGATACGAATGCAGCTTCAGGAGCTGCTCGTCCCGCATCCCGAGGATCGAGGTTCCGCCGCTGAGCGCGGTGGAAATTGGGACCGCGGTGAACCACGCCGTCGTCGTGCTCAGCCCCGTTCAGGGGGCTTTCGTCCTTCCAGCCGGGGGATTTATCCTCCGGCGGCCAAGCCAGCGGCGTCGCTCCCCCGCTCGAAAACAGGGCACCCTGAATGAATGACGCGTACGTTCACGCTCGACTACACGGATCGCCCGAAACCGCGGCGCCTGAGAGAAGATACGACGAGGACCGCGCGGCTCGGCTCAGTGATATCCGTTCGGGCGAGCGGGCTCCACGTCAGCGTTGACAACCCGCCTGCTCCGTGTATGATCGCCGCCACAATCCATCGTCGGGGATTTTGACACGGCTATTGGCCAGCGGCGGCCAAACGGGCCGGGAGCACCCGGACTGAGTCGCCCCGACGCGGTGATGATGGAGGTAATCCCGTGACGGAATTCGATCGCTTCATGCTCTCCCGGCGCGATGTCGTCAAGGCTGGCGCCCTGCTGGCCACCGTGCCCCTCATCGGCGTCAGTGGCACGGCCCTCGCCCAGGACATCCCGGAGGTTCCCCGCAACCGCACGCTCATCCTGCGCTGGAGCCAGAACTCCCAATCGCGGCATATCGACTTCGAGCTCTGGAATGGCTATCCGGTCGGGGCCAACCACCAGAACGGCCTCGGTCTCTTCTACGAGCCCCTCGCCTTCTACAGCGCCTTCGCCGACGAAATGATCCCCTGGCTCGCCGAGAGCTGGGAGTACAACGACGATCTCACCGAGTTGCGCATCACCACCCGCTCCGATGTGACCTGGAGCGATGGCGAGCCCTTCAGCGCCGAGGATGTCGCCTTCACCCTCAACGCCGTGCGCGACGCGGGCGCGAAAGTGCGCTGGGGCGTCGACGTGGCCCAGTTCGTCGAGGAAGCGACCGCTGAAAGCGCCACCGAAACCCTGGTCAAGTTCAAGGTGCCGGCGCCGCGTTTCTTCTACTTCATGACCTACAAGTACGACATCGGCCTCTACATCGTGCCGAAGCACATCTTCGAGGGTGAGGATCTCGCCTCCTTCACCGCCTTCGATATCGCCAACGGCCTGCCGGTGACGACGTCCCCCTGGAAACTCGTCTTCTCCTCGCCGGAGCAGAAAGTCATCGACCGCCGCGACAGTTGGTGGGCCGTCGATCAGGGACTGGTCGACGCGCTGCCGCAGGTGGAACGGATCATCTACCTCCCCTGGACCGAGGAGACGCAGATCGCCCAGCAATTGATCAGCAACGAGATCGACTGCTCGCTCGACCTGCGCCCGTTGACCATGGAGACGATCCTCGTCCAGAACCCGGCCATCACCACCCACACCGGCAGCGAGCCGCCCTACGGCTACGTCGACTGGTGGCCGACCTCCCTCTACGTCAACAACGAGCGCGAGCCCTTCGCCGAACCCGATGTCCGCTGGGCCCTCAGCTACTTCATCAATCGGGATCAGGTCATCGAGGTGGCCCTCGCCGGGGCGGGCAGCACCTCCCCTCTGCCGATGCCCTCCTACCCGGGCCTGGAGCCCTTCCTGGAGTCGGTTGGCGACCTCCTGAAGGAGCACCCGACGCTGGAGTTTAATCCCGACAAGGGGTCGGCGCTCCTCGAAGGGCAAGGTTGGGCGAAGAATGGCGACGGCATCTGGGCCAAAGATGGCAAGACGCTCGACCTGGACATCAACAGCTTCGCCGTAATGGCCGACATCGGCCCAGTCATCGCCGAGCAGTTGCGGCAACAGGGGGTCAACGCCTCCTTCGCCATGCCGCCCGACTTCTTCGATCGCTTCCAGCAGGGCGACTACAACGGAGCCCTCTTCGGTCATGGCGGCAGCGTCAGCGGCGACCCCTACTTCACGCTGCGTCTCTACCAGTCGCAGACCGAAGCGGTCCCTGGCGGCCACCAGGTCAACTTCTCCCTCTGGCACAATGACGAGTTCGACAAGGTCGTCGACGAGATGGCTGTCACGCCGCCGGAAAACCAGGATCTGTTGATGGATCAATGGCGGCAGGCGATGGAGATCTGGCTGCCCGAGCTGCCCGACATTCAGATCCAGGAGTGGTACCACCGCATCCCGATGAACACGACGAACTGGCAGGGCTGGCCGACCAGGGAAGATCCCTACGTGAACGGCGCCTTCTGGCACCTGACCTTCCAGCTCATCCTGAACCGCCTGACCGCAACAACATGAGACGAGGGTGATGGGGTGATAGGGTCATAGGTGGGACGGAGGACGAAGGCTGCTTGCTGATAGTCAATCGTCCGTTCTCCCTATCACCCCATCACCCTTTGACCCTATCACCCTCGTAAGGAAACTCAATTGCGCCCTTCCTACGTTGCTCGTCGAATCGGCCTCTTCCTCGTCGTTGTCTGGACGGCGGCGACGCTGAACTTCTTCCTGCCCCGCATTTCGGGGCAGGATCCCGTCCGCGAAAAGCTGATGCAGCAAGCGGCGGCGAGCGGCTACGTGCATACCGGCATCAACGAGATGGTCGAGGAGTACCAGCGGGAGTTCGGCCTCGATCAGCCGCTCTGGCGGCAATACCTCACCTACCTCAGCAACATTGCCCGGCTCGACCTTGGCTACTCGATCGCCAACTACCCCCGCACCGTCGCTAGCATCCTGGCCGATTCGCTCCCCTGGACCATCGGCCTTCTGGTGACGACCACGATATTGGCCTTTACCCTCGGCACGCTGGCCGGCGCGCTGATGGCCTGGCCCCGCGCGCCCGGCTTCATCCAGTACCTCTTCCCGCCTCTGCTGACCCTCTCCGCCATCCCCTTCTTCCTGTTGGGGCTGGTGCTGATCTACATCTTTGCCTTCCATCTCCAGTGGTTTCCGCTTTTTGGGGGCTATAAGCCCGGCACCTTTCCTGGTCCCAATCTGACGTTTGTGCTGGACGTGCTGAAACACTCGGTGCTGCCGTCGCTCTCCATCGTGCTCGCCTCGCTCGGCTTCTGGGCTCTGGGCATGCGCGGCATGATGGTGACGGTCGAGGGCGAGGATTACATGACCTTCGCCGAGGCCGCGGGGCTGAAGAACCGGACGTTGTTCTTCTCCTTCGCGCTGCGGAATGCACTGTTGCCCCAGACGACGGCCCTGGGGCTTTCGCTCGGACAGCTTCTCTCCGGAGCCCTCCTGGTGGAGGTCATCTTCTCCTACCCCGGCATCGGCTCGGTGCTCTACAACGCGATCCGGCAGTTCGACTTCTTCCTCATTCAGGGTATCGTCTTCACCATCGTCCTCGCCGTCACCTTCGCTACCCTGATCCTCGACCTGATCTATCCCCTGCTCGATCCGCGGATTACGTATCAACGGGGGTAAACGTGGGTGATAGGGTCATGAGGTAATAGGGTGATAGGGAGAACGGTTTCTTCGCGTACCGGAGCGAGCTGCCCAAGGCCGCCTCGAATGTCCGCGCATATTCTCATCACCCTATCACCCTATCACCCTATCACCCTATTACCTCATGACCCTATCACCCCGGAACGACGATCATGCTGAACTACCTTCGCCGCAACAAACAAGTCACGGTAGGGTTGACGCTGCTGCTCATCCTGCTCCTCTTCGCTGGCGTCGGGAGGCTCCTCTGGGATGTCGCCCAGGCCATGCCGCTGTCGGGGCCGCCCAATCGCCCGCCGTCCGGGGAGCACCCCCTTGGCACCGACCGGCAGGGGCGGGACCTCCTGGCGGTGATGATCGTGGCCACGCCCCTGACCCTCTACATTGGGCTGCTGGCTGGCTTCATCGGGGTGGCCATCGGCACCGCGCTAGCCCTGATCGCCGCCTACAACGGCGGGCGCGTCGATGCCTTTATCCGCAGCGTCGTCGACGTGGGGCTGACCATCCCGCCGCTGCTCGTGCTGATCCTCCTCGCCGTCTCGCTCCACTCGGGCCTGACCGTCAGCCAGATGGCGCTGGTGATCGCCTCCCTGGCCTGGCTCTGGCCAGCCCGCACCATTCGGGCGCAGGCGCTATCGATTAAGGAGCGCGCCTACGTCCAGATCGCCCGGCTCTCCGGGGCCAGCAGCGCCAGGATCATCTTTCTGGAGATCATGCCCAACCTGCTGCCGTACCTGGCGGCCACCTTCGTGGGCACCGTCTCGGCGGCGATCCTGGCCTCGATCGGTCTCGAAATCCTCGGCCTCGGCGTGATCGAGGCGAACACCCTGGGCATCACCCTCTACTGGGTGAACTACTACTCGGCCCTGCTGCACGGGATGTGGTGGTGGTTCCTGCCGCCGGTGATCATCATCATCATGCTCTTCGTCGGCCTCTTCTCCATCTCCTCCGGCCTGGACGAGCTGGCCAACCCCCGCAAGCGGCGATCGGGGTAGCGTGATCGCCGCAAGGGGATTGCTCTAAGCGGCGCTGCTGCCATTGACGCGGTCGTCAATTTGTAATATGATCCGATCGGTCAATTGATTAGAGTTCGCTGGCATATGACAGATCGACAGCCACCAAAACGACTGGGCCGGCCTTCCATCGAAGAAGTGCCAGAAGGGGAGCGCCGCGCGGACATTCTGCGCATCTCGGGCGAGCTCTTTCAGGCGCGTGGTTACGCCGCTGTCTCCCTGAGTGACATCGCGGCTGGGGTGGGGGTGACCAAGGCCACCATCCTGCATCACTTCGGCAGCAAAGAGGGGCTCTACGCGGCGGTGATGCGCCAGTCGCTGGAGTTGATCGGCGCGGCGGTGCGCCAGACGGCGGATGGCGCGGGCACAACGGCCGAGAAACTGCGGACCTTCGCCTACGTGGCGATCGTGCTCGTCGACGCCAACGCTGATCTCGACGGCATGATGCGGGATGCAGACGAGCATCTCTCCGCCTCATGGCAGCGCGAGATCGCGGAGGCCCATGCGGCCATCCTCGCCACCGTCGAGGATGTGATGCGAGCGGGGATCGACAGTGGCGAGATTGCCGCGCGCGATCCGCGATTGCTGGCGCACGCCTTCTGGCACTGGCTGGGCAGCTTCGGCGGACGACGCGGCGCCCAGGCGGCCTTCCAGGGACATCCGGAGGTAGCCTCCACGGTTGTCGATCTCTTTTTGCATGGAGCCACTGCCCCGGCCACGATTCCGGCAGAAGTGAGTGTGCATAACTCGAATGACGCCTTTCCCGATTCCCGGAAATGAGGAGGGAACGCATGCCGTAACGATCCACAATTCTTCAATCATTCATTCGGTCGATTGAATATGTGGCGATGCTGCGCCGTTTCCCTGAGGAGGACGCGATGACCAACAGATCCGGAATCGGAAATCGAAACGACATCGTCAGGCAGATCGCCAACGTGATCGGCGCTCTCTTCCAGGTCGCGGCGGGGGCGTTCGGTTTCCTCGTCGGTCTCGATATCGCCGGTGTCTCGGATACCACCCGATCGCTGATCGTGCCGGGAGATACGGCCTTCATCATCTGGACGCCGATCTTCCTCCTCAGCGGCGCGTATGCCGTCTACCAGGCGCTGCCGGCAAACCGGGGGGATCCCCTGTTGCGAGCGGTCGGCTGGTTCACGGCGGGGGCCTTCATCAGCAACGGCATCTGGGAGCTGCTCTTCCCCAATCGCCAGTTCCTGCTGGCGCAACTGACCATCCTCGCCATCTGGCTCTTTCTAGCCGCCGCCTTCGTGCGGGTGGTTTGCCACAAGGACGAGGTCACGGGCGCGAAAGCGTGGCTCGTGGCCTTGCCGATCGGGTTGATGTTCGGCTGGTTGACCGCTGCCAATGTGGCCGGCCTGGCCGCATCGCTGGTTGGCCTCGGCCTGCGCGGCGAGGGGCCGAACGCGGCTGTCGGTGGCGCGGCGTTGTTGACCTTCGGCGGCGCGGTGGCGGCGACGGTAATCGCCTTCGGCAAGCGGGGTCCGTTGTTGGGCTGGGTTTCTTACACCGCCGCCGTTCTCTGGGCGCTCGCTTTCATCGCCCTCAATCAGCGTGAGGCCTCGACGCTGACCACGGCGACGGCGATCGTTGTGGCGATCGTGCTCGTTGCCGTGGCGTTGTTCGGGCCTCCCCTCTCTAGACGATGGGGAACGCAACCGCCGCGCGCCGAGCCGCAAGCGGTGTGACCGTGCGGCGGGAGGACGGTGACGCCCAACGAGAGATGCCAGTGAAGGTTACTCCGACAGTTCAGGACGTGATCGATGCGAGAGGAGGACCAGTCCATGGATCACAGGAAAAGCCGAGAAGATCGATGGCGGCAGCTCCGTCGCTGGGCTGCTCCGCTGGCCACCCTCCTCTTGCTCGCGGGGTTTGCGGCTCCGGCGTCCGCGCACCAACCCTGGTTCAACGACGCGGGCTCGCCTGACCCAGCGGCTCCCTATCGCCTGCCGAGCGCGCTTGAGATCTCGCAGGTGGTGTACGGCGCGCTGATCGGGCCCGAGGCGGTCGACTACTACACCTTTAACGCTCCCTCGGGGTTCGAGCTATCCATGTATGTGACGGTTCCAGACTCGCCAGCCTGCGCCGATTACCGGCCAGCGTTCGCCCTGTTCGGGCCGGGCCTGACCCAGCCGGCGAACATGGCGCCCGCCCAGTTGCCGCCAGGCGTTCCTGCGCCCCCCGCCGGGAGCGGGGTGGTCGTGGTCGCGGAAGGCGAATGGCAGAAGCTGAGCGACGGCGAGCTTGCTTTCATCCTCGGCCCGCCCTTCGAGCAACAATTGCCAGGGGGCAAGTACCTTGTCGCGGTCTACGACCCGGCGGGAGGAACCGGCAGCTACGGCTTGACGACGAACGGCGAGGAGCTGGTGACCTTCCCCGAGGGATTCTGGACCAAAGCCGCGGAATGGAGCCGGTGCGCCCGGCGGCCACGCCAGCGCCATAAGGCCGCGCGGGAGTGCCGACTCCTCGACTTCAAGACTTCTCGACTCGCCGTATCATCCGGGCATGTGTCTCTTCGATAGACGGAGGATAGGATGAGCGACGTGGGCGCGGCGACACTTCCGCGAACGGCCGGCACGGTCGTGGTTGGCTCCGGGCCGGGAGGATCGGTGCTCGCGGCGCGGTTGGCCGAGGCGGGCGAGGACGTGCTCCTGCTCGAAGCGGGACCCGATTACGGTCCGTTCGAGGATGGTCAGTGGCCCGAGGAGTTGCTCGATCCGACGCGGATGCCAGTCGAAGAGGAATCCTGGGATTACATCTCCGCCTGCCAGCATGGCGCCCCCGATCACGCCCTGCAACGCGCCCGGGTGATGGGCGGCTGCTCCGCCCACAACGGCGCCGCGGCGGTCTGGGGGCATCGTTCGGACTACGACGCCTGGGCCATCGACAACCCCGGCTGGAGCGCGGCCGAGGTCGAGCCCCTCTTCCGGGAGGTGAGCGAACGGCTGCGCGTGCATGTCCCTCCTCCGGAATGGGTGACCCCCCTGCACGCCGCCGTATTGGAGGCCGCGGCCGACGCCGGCTATCCCATCATCCCCGATCTCTCCAGCCTTGAGCATGAGTTCGGCTTCGCCATCGTGCCGGTCAATATCGATCCGGCCACCCGCACGCGCTGGAACGCCGCCTTCGCCTACCTCGACCCCATCCGGGGCTTGCCGAACCTGCGCATCATCGGGAACACGCTCGTCGACCGGCTGACGTTCGATGGCAGCCGTGTCTCCGGCCTTGAGGTCATCGGCCCGGAAGGTCACGCACGGATTGCCGCCGACCGGGTCATTCTGGCCGGAGGAACCTATGGCTCGCCCCTGATCCTGCTCCGCTCTGGCATCGGCCCCGCAACCGAGCTTCAGACAGGCGGCATCACGCCGATCCTCGACCTGCCAGGCGTCGGGCGCAATCTGCAGGACCACCCGGCGATCGCCGTCACCTACGAGCCCTATCCGGAGACGCTTCAGGCCATGGAGCGCTTCGTCGCGGCGGGAGGACTGCCGCGCGAGGAAGGGACCGTCGGCCTGGCCCGCTCCTCCCGCTGTGAGGGACCGTACGACCTGCACCTCTACCCGGTCGCGGGACGGCCCTTCGCGGGACAGGGCTGGCGCTTCGCCATCGCTTCGGCCGTCATGGCCCCCCGCTCACGGGGAACGATTCGCCTCAACCCGGATCGTCCCGCCGACCCCGCCGCCGCGCCGGTCATCGACACCAATTACCTTTCTGATGAGGGCGACTACGATCTCGATGCCCTCACCGATGCGTTGCTGCTCAGCCGGGAGCTCGGCGCGCGTCCCGCGCTGGCCGCGCTCCTGAAAGCGGAGCTGACGCCAGGCTCGGCGACCCGGACCCGCGAGGAGGCTCGCGCCTGGGTGCTGGCCCATGCCACGCACGACTATCACCCGGCGGGAACCTGCCGCATGGGACCACCCAGCGATGGCGCGGCAGTGGTCGATGCCTCGGGGCGGGTGTATGGGCTGCAGGGGGTGATGGTGGCCGATGCCTCGATCATGCCCTTCGTCACCCTGGCGAACACGAATGTCCCGACCTTCGTCGGCGCGGAGAAGATCGCTCGCGACCTGCTGGCATCAGCGTGAGCGAGACATCGCGCCGCGCGCAGCTATCGCCCAGCCGCGCGCTCGGCGGAGGAGAGACGGCTGCACCAACGCGGTGCGGGATTCCTTCGTTCGACAACCAGCGAGCGTTTGGGATCCGCCACGAGCACGCCACTGGCCGATGCCTGGTGCAAACGCTGTGCACGCTGTTGCGGGAGCGAGGGCATGCCAGCGATGCCTGGACTACACCCTCTCTATGGCCGACCGCTTGAAATGCTCTATCCTGCATTCTAGGTTCAACCACGGACGCCCGATCGCGAACGATCGATCGCGTCACCACGTCGTCGCGAGCAACGTTCCAGTCCACCAGACCGGGAAGGAATGCTGTCCTGGCCATGAGTGACGAGTCGGCCCGCGGGGCGCGGCGCAAGCAAGAGCATATCCAGATCGTGATCGACGAGCCGGTGGCCGCCGGCGTGGCGACCGGGTTTGAGCGCTATCGCCTCTGTCACGCGGCCTTGCCCGAGCTCGATCTTTCCGAGATCGATACGGGTGTCCGTTTCCTGGGGCACGATTTGCGCGCCCCGCTCCTGGTTTCTGGCATGACCGGCGGCGTCGAGCGCGGGTCCGAAATCAATCGCCGGCTCGCCGAGGCGGCGCAGGCGCTCGGCTGCGCCATGGGCGTCGGCTCGCAACGCGTGGCCATCGAAGATGCCGCCCGCGCCCCCTACTTTCAGGTGCGCGATATCGCCCCGGATGTCCTGCTCCTCGCCAACCTGGGAGCGGTGCAGCTCAACTACGCCTATGGCCCGGATGAATGTCGCCGCGCTGTCGAGATGATCGGGGCGGATGCGCTCGTTCTCCATCTCAATCCGCTGCAGGAAGCCCTCCAGACCGGCGGAAATACCCGCTGGTCGGGTTTGCTCCGTGCCATCGAGGGAGTCTGCGCCGCCCTTGAGCATCCCGTTTTGGTCAAAGAGGTCGGCTGGGGCATTTCGAGCCGGATTGCTCGCCAGTTGATCGAGGTTGGCGTGACGGCAATTGACGTTGGCGGCGCCGGGGGCACCTCCTGGAGCGAAGTCGAACGCCACCGGGCCCCCACCGAGCTCCTTCGTCGCGTCGCCGGAGAGTTCGCGGGCTGGGGCATCCCGACCGCCGACAGCCTGCTGATGGTCCGCGCGGCGAGCCCGCGGCTCCCGCTGATCGCCAGCGGCGGGTTGCGCAGCGGCATCGACGCCGCCAAGGCCATCGCCCTGGGGGCCGATCTGGCCGGCTTCGCGGCCCCCCTCCTGCGCGCCGCGGCGGCCTCGGAGATGGGAGCGCTCGACCTGCTCACCGCGCTGATCGAGGAGCTGCGGGTGAGCATGTTCTGCACCGGGGCGGCGAATCTGAGCCAGTTGCGGCAGGTTGAGCTCCTCGTCGATGGGGCTCCGCGATGGCCGTAGCACCGCGGTTTTTCGCACTGCGCCGCCTGGGGTTGACGCGCAAACCGGCGCTGGGCGACCATCCCGATTGGCGGCTCTGTTCGGTGATTGCCCGGGAATATGGCCGCACCTTCTATCTCGCCAGCCAGTTCCTGCCTCCGGCGCGCCGCCGCGCCATTCACGCGATTTACGCTTTCTGCCGCATTGCTGACGACATCGCTGACCACGCGACGGATGTCACCGCCGCCGCCCGTGCGCTCGATGCTTGGGAGCGGCAGCTTGATGCCCCAACGGATCCCGTCGCTATGGCCTTCGCCGCCGTGCGGGCGCATTACGGGATTCCCGTAACACCGGCGCGCGACCTCCTGGCGGGAGTGCGTATGGACCTCACGCCGCAACCCTTTGCGGCCTGGGATGAGCTCAACCTCTATTGCTACCGTGTGGCGGGGACGGTTGGGTTAATGGTTGCCCCCATCCTCGGCTGTCAGGATGACGCGGCCCTCCCGCACGCTGTCAACCTGGGCATCGCTATGCAGTTGACCAACATCTTGCGCGATGTCGGCGAGGACGCCCGGCAGGGGAGGCTCTATCTCCCCCTGGAGGACATCGCCGCCTTCAGCTGTGACCCGGCAGCGATCCTCAATGGGCAGCCGAATGGAGACTTCGCTGGGTTGATTGCCTTTGAGATTGCCCGCGCCCGTTCGTTGTACGCCGATTCCCGACGCGGGCTGCCCGCCCTCTCGCCCGCCGGGCGCTTGACCACGATGGCTGGCAGCGAGCTTTACGCGGCCATTCTCACCAGAATCGAAGAGTTGGACTATGACGTCTTCGCCAGGCGGGCCTACATTCCCACGCGGCGCAAGCTTGGCGCCCTGCCCGGCGTCGCCGCCGCGTTCGTCCTGCTCTCCTGGCCGCCGCCGTCAAACGGATATCGCTTGTGAGCCGAAGGCCCAGCCTGTATCGCGCGGCCCGCGTTTACGCGTTGCTTTCCAGCGGTGTCATCGCGCGTGAAACATCAAGGCAACCGTGCCATGATGCTTCGACTTCGTCCCTCCAACGTGGCCGTCGTTCCCATCCAAGGCTACAACGCCCCTGTGCCGCCTCGGGAACGGGACCACGGCGGACCACGCCGTCGTGCTCAGCCCCGTTCAGGGGGCTTTCGTCCTTCCAGCGGGAGGATTTATCCTCTCGCGGCAAGGCCGGAGACGTTCACCCCTGCCAACCGCGTACCGGGCAACCTTGCCCTGACAGACCAATTGGAACGTCTCGTGACCCGTATTCCGCGCTAGTCCTCCCCGGCCGCGATCAAATCGTCCACAATCCTGGCCGAGGAGAGCACCCCCGGCAATCCGGCGCCTGGGTGTGTGCCCCCGCCCGTGAAGTAGAGGTTCGGCAGCTCCTCGGAACGATTGTGCGGCCGGAACCAGGCCGACTGGGTCAGGATCGGCTCGACCGAGAAGGCCGAGCCGAGGTAGCTGTTGAGCGTGTCCCGGAAGTGACGCGGATCGATCATCAGCTCGGTCACCAGATGTTTCGTAAGGTCCGGCAGATAACGGTCTTCGAGGAAGCGCATGATCCGGTCGCGATACGGTTTCGCCTCCCGCGCCCAGTCGGTCGTGCCCCCCAGATGCGGCACCGGGGCGAGCACATAGAAGGCCTCGCAGCCAGGCGGCGCCAGCGCCGGCTCGGTGATGGTGGGCATATGCAGGTAGAGCGAAAAATCGTCGCTCAGCCTCTTGCGCGTGAAGATGTCGTCCAGCAGGCCCTCGTAGCGCGGCCCCAGGATGATGTCGTGATGCGCCAACGCCGGGCCGTCAGTCCCCCGGTACTGGCGGTCGGTTCCGAAGTAGATCACCACCAGCGACATCGAATAGCGCATTCGGGCCAGTTTGCGGTCGGTATATTTGCGGCGCACCCCTTTGGGCAGGAGCCCGGCATACGCCGCCGCCACATCCCCGTTGCAGACGACGATGTCCGCCGCCAGCTCGGCGCCGCCGGCCAGCCGCACCCCGGTGGCGCGGCCGCCGCCGGTCAGAATCTCGGCAACCTCGGTCTCCAGGCGCAGTTCGCCGCCCAGCTCCTCCAGCAGCCGCACCATCGCCGCCACGATCGCGCCGGTGCCGCCCATGGCGTACCAGACGCCCCATTCTCGCTCCAGAAAGTGGATCAGGGTGTAGATGCTGGTCGTCTGGAACGGATTCCCTCCCACCAGCAGTGGATGGAACGAGAGCACCTGCCGCAACTGGTCGTTCTGCACCCGCCGGGCCACGAAGTCGTAGACGGAGCGGTAGCTTCCCAGCCTGAGCAGATCGGGCACGATCTTGAGCATGTCCTGCACGCGCAGAAATGGGACGGCGGCCAGCTCGGTGAAGCCCTTGCCAAAAATCCGCTCGCTGCGGCGGACGAACTCGAGATAGCCGTCGACATCGGCCTCGCCGGCGCCGAGCCGGCGAATCTCGGAGATCATCCGCCCCTCGTCGCCCGAGTAGTCGAAGTGCGTGCCATCCGGGAAAAAGACCCGATAGAAGGGATCGATGGGCACGAGGGTGATGTACTCTTCGGCCCGCCGCCCGGCCAGGGTGAAAAGCTCGGTGATCAGCCAGGGCGCGGTGATGACCGTCGGCCCGCCATCGAACGTGAAGCCGTCCTGCCGGTAGACATAGGCGCGCCCGCCCGGCTGGTCCCGCTTCTCGACGACGGTGACCTGATGGCCGCGCGCGGCCAGCCGGATCGCCGCCGCCAGGCCGCCAAATCCGCTGCCGATCACGACGATGCGCCGCGGGTTCGTCACGGGAGAACGGTCCGATCAAGAGAGGCGGCCTTGCCCGCCAACGTCTGCATCAGGCTAGCGTTCTACAGTCCTCGCGTCGAGAGCGGTCACCAGGTAGAGGCTACGAAACTCGCTGATGCGGCCCAGTGCGGCGGGGAGCTTCGCCGCCGATCCCTGGCTGGCCCGAGGACAGCGACGTGACCCGCCCCTGGCTCCTTCCTCTCATCGCGCTGCTGCAGGCGATCGCTGGCATGCGCGTCATCTGGCGCATGGCGAGCACCGCTGGCGGCGAACGCATCGTCGAGGTCGCGGCGCCCCGGCCCAACGAGCGCGTCACGGCCATCGTGCCGGTCCTGAATGAGCGCCGCCGTCTCGCTCTCTGCCTGGAAGGCCTGATGGCGCAGCCAGCCGAGCTCGCCGAGATCCTGGTCGTCGACGGCGGCTCGACCGATGGCGCCCAGGTGCTGGTCGCCGAGTTTGCCGCGCGCGATGGCCGAATCCGCCTGATCGACGCCGCGCCGATCCCCTCGCACTGGAACGGGAAAGCGCACGGCTTGCAAGTCGGCCTCGATCGCGCCAATTCGGCATCGACATGGATTTTGACCGTCGACGCCGATGTGCGCCCGGAGCCCAATCTGGTGCGATCGCTGCTGGCCCACGCCGGCCGCACCGGGGATGCCCTGCTCGGCGTCGCCACCGCGCAGCGACTCTCCGGCGCCGGGGAAGGGATCGTCCATCCCGCGCTGCTGACCACGCTCGTCTATCGCTTCGGCATCCCGGGGCATGCCACGCGGCAGGTTTCGCGCGTCCAGGCCAACGGGCAATGCTCCCTGTTCCGGCGCGGAGCGCTGGAGCAAATCGGTGGCTTCGCCCTGGCGCGCACCTCGCTCTGCGAGGACGTCACCGTGGCCCGCGCGCTAGCGGCCGCTGGTCATGCCACGGGCTTCTACGAGTCGGATGGGCTCGTGGACGTGGCGATGTACGAAAGTTGGCAGGAGACCTGGCGCAACTGGACCCGCTCGCTGCCGATGCGCGACCAATTCTCGGGGCTGAACGGCTGGATCGGCTTGGGCGAAGTGACGCTGGTGCAAGGTCTGCCGCTCCCCGTGCTGCTCCTCACCCGGCGGTCATCTCGACCCTTCCCGCCGCTGCTCCTGATCGTGAACGCGATCCTGCTGATGGTGCGCCTCGGCGTGCTGATCGGTACGGCGCGGGCCTATCCGGCGCGGCCCTGGACCTACTGGCTGTCCCCGCTCGCGGACCTCCCGGCGTCCCTGGCGCTCTGGCGTAGCGCGCTGCAGCGTCAGCACATGTGGCGCGGGCGCATACTGATTCGTGACGATGCACGGACAAGGACCATGCAATGAAACTCGCTCGTTTGCTTCTCTTTGGTCATCTGGCGGCGCTGGCCTTCGGGCTGGCCGGCCTCCTCATCGCGCTGCCGAATCCGCAATGGTGGTCGGGCGATCCAAACGCCGTCCGCGTCTTCCAGTTCGGCATGCAGTACGGCGGCGCCTCCCACATCCTCTTCGGCGCGGCGGCCGTCTTCGTCTTCGGCTGGGTGACGCTTGGCGCCCGCCGCACCCTCATCTTTTTCCTCGTCTCCACCCTCCTTTCCCTCGCCTCTGAACTGATCGGCACCGGCACCGGCTGGCCCTTCGGTAATTACGAATACACCTCCTTTCTCGGCTACAAGGTGCTTGATCGCGTTCCCTACACCATCCCGCTCTCCTGGTTCTACCTGGGCTTTTCCGCCTACATCCTGGGCAGCATCATCGCCCCCCGCTTCGGCGCCCGGCAGACCTTCTGGTCGCTGGCCATCGGCGTCTGGCTATTGACCGCCTGGGACCTGGTGCTCGATCCGGCGATGGCCGATCCGGGCCTGCGCGTGCAGTTCTGGACCTGGCACGAGACCGGCCCCTACTTCGGCATGCCGATTCAGAACCTGGTCGGCTGGTCGGTCACCGGCCTGCTCTACATGGGCATCAGTCGCCTGCTCTGGCGGAGCGATCTCGATCCCGTCCAGGCCGCGCGAACCGCCTGGTTCCCGTTCACCGTCTACGCCGCCAACCTCATCTTCGCCATGGCCCTCAGCCTCGGCGCTGGCCTCTGGCCCCCGGTGCTGCTGGCCATTCTGGCCGGGATGCTGCCGGCCAGTCTCGCCCTGCGCGATCGCCTGCCGCGCCCGGAATCATCCTTGAAAGGTCAAGGTCAAAATTGGCGAGCCTCGCCGAGTCAATAAGCGCGCGGCTGGCCTGGGTTTCGCTCCGTGTTGCCAGCCGCCTTGCCCTTCGCCGCATCGACCTTCGTGTTGAAGGCCTGGAGCATATCCCAAGGCAGGGTCCGGCAATCCTTGCCGCCCGTCACTTCCATCATCTCTGGGACGGCTGCGCTCTCATCGCCACACTGCCGCGTCCACTCCGCGTCGTGGTCACGCTCGACTGGTTGGAGAACACTGTCGCCGGACGCCTGATGGCGGCCGCCTGTCGTGCGGCCGGTTGGCCCGTCGTGCCTCGGCCGGATGGGCTGGGCGATCGCCAGAACGCGGAGAACCAGGCACGCCTCGCAGCCCGCGGCAGCGGTCGGCTCATGGCGGCCACGCGCGAAAGCGTCTCGCTCCTGCGTGCCGGGCGGACGCTCCTGGTCTTCCCCGAGGGCTACCCGACGATCGATCCGCACTACACGCCGAAAATCGCCGACGACGAATTCCTCCCCTTCCAGCCAGGATTCCTGCGCTTCGCCGCGCTGGCCGAGCGCGACGGCGTCACCCATGTCCCGATCATCCCGGTGGGGCTGGAATACACGAGGGGACACCGCTGGCGGGTGGTTGTCCGTTTCGGCGAAGCGATCTCCTTTGCCAGAGGCGCCGCCTATGAGGCGCGGGTAAACGCCATTGAGGATCAGGTACGGCGACTCTCCAACATCGCTGGGTGACTGTCCCTCCGCGATGTGCCAGAGACATCTTCACCAGTTGCGGCGAGTTGGGTGGCCATGCCGCCGGCATCTGCCAGCGCCCAGTGCTCGACGATCTTCCCGTCACGAACGCGCACCATGTCTAACCCGATCACTTCGAAGCGGCGCCCAGTGAGCGCATCACCGCCGGTGTTCGTGCCGCTCAGCGTGTAGCGATGGCAGACGGTGTCGCCTTGCTCGACGGTCTGTTCGATGTCTTGCGGGTAACGATTGACGCCACGAACGATGATCATGTCTTTCAAACGCCCTGCGACGAAGAGTTGGCCTTCATACAAGAAGCCAAGATCGCCGGTTCGTAGGAATGGGCCCTCGCCGTCGGAAGTCGTCGCACTGAAGATCTCTTGCGTGGTTTCCTCGCGCTCCCAGTATCCCTGGCCGACGCTTGGGCTGCTGACCCAAATCTCGCCGATCTGATCATCGGCCAAACGCTGACAAGTCTCC
>JBBRVX010000119.1:0-16332 GCA_038246475.1 Thermomicrobiales bacterium
ACCCACCCCGACCCGGTGCGGCCGGGATCGTCGCGCGGCTTCGACCTCCTCTTTCGCGGATTGGAGCTGGTCACCGGCGGCCAACGGCTGCATCGCTATGAGGACTATCTGGCGGCCCTGGCCGATCGCGGGATGAGCCCCGAGCCGTTCGCCTGGTATCTGGAGGCGTTCCGGCACGGCATGCCGCCGCATGGCGGCTTCGCCATCGGGCTCGAGCGTTGCGTGGCCCGCCTGACCGGCGTCGAGAATGTGCGAGAGGCAACCCTCTTCCCACGCGACCTGCACCGTCTGGCGCCATAGCACAGGATAGTTTGAGGGTTTATGTCCATTCGCGAGCGAGCATGGCGTAGATGAGGGAATCGACCCACTCGCCATTGATCCAGGCGTTTTCGACCAGGTGGCCCTCGCCCCGCATGCCGAGCTTCTCCAGCACGCGCCAGGAACCGGCGTTGGCGGGGTCGCTGTCGGCCCAGATGCGGTGCAAACGCAGCTCGCGGAAGCCGAAATCGACCAGGGACCGCGCCGCCTCGGTGGCGTAGCCGTGGCCCCAGAAGTCGGGATGAAGGGTGTACCAGAGGACCGCTTCGCCGATCTCCGGCTCGGTGATATGCAATCCGCAGCGTCCGATCAGGCGGTTCTCCGCTACCAGCACGACGGCCAGATCGTAGGTGTGACGGGGCTCTTCCCGCGCGCCGGCCATGGTGTCCAGCACGTAGGCGCGGCTCTCCTCGGCCGTGCGGGGATCGAAGCTCTGGTACTGGGCGACCTCGGGGATCGACTCGATGGCGTGCAACGCCGGCCAGTCGTCTTCCGCGAAGTCGCGCAGAAGGAGACGTGCGGTTTGTAATTTCATCGGTTCTCTAGGCAGGGTCATGTGCTGATGATAGCGAAATTGACTTGGTGGGGAGATTGAGCATCGTTTGCCCGTCGCTTGAGGTTGAAAACCTCAAGCTATCTCCACCAAAAAGCCCCCTAAACGGGGCTCAAGGTTGCGCGCTGCCCAGGTTCAGCCCCATTTCATGGGGCTTTTCGCGGATGTAGCCGGACGGCTTTCAGCCTCCGGCGGCAAGGGCGACGAGATCATTCTTGCCTACGCACTCCTTAAACAAGCGCTATCATGCCGCATCTTTGCCGGCAATCTTGTGTCCAGATTTCAGAGGAGCAGTTCTGTGCCGTACTGGCGGCTCTACTACCACGTTGTTTGGGCAACCAAACATCGCGATTCGGTCATTACCGATTCCATGGTTGATCCCATTGTTCGCGCGATCGAGCAAACCGCACGAGACAGCGGCGTTGTTGTCTTTGCCGTTGGCGTAATGCCAGACCATATCCACGTTTTCGCTCAAGCCCCACCATCGCTTTCTCCGTCGAGCGTCGTGGGTCAATGGAAGGGAGCGTCTTCATATGTGGCGAACACCCATGGCCTTCCATTACCAACACGGATCGCCTGGCAATCGGGTTACGGGATTCACTCGGTGAGCCAGCGGGGTTTCGATCAAGTGCGTGACTACGTCCAGAACCAGCGTGAGCGACATGCCGCTCGACAGATTTACAGCGCATATGAACGATGTGAAGAGAAGGGTCCATCTTGATGGTTGAGCGTCTGTTGTCAGCGATCACCTTGGTCGCCTTTGCCGCCGGAGGCTGAAAGCCGTCCGGCTACATCCCCGAAAAGCCCCGTAGAACGGGGCTGATGGTGGCTACCATGCGAGTTTTAGCCATCCCCTGCCAGCGCCGCGACAGCTTCGCAAAACCTTCCTATCTCATCCTCGTCGTTGTAGTAGTGGACTGACGCCCGCACGATCTCGCGTAAGCCGCGCGCCTCCATGTCGAAGCGGGTCGAGGAGGTCGACGAAACCGTGACGTTCATCCACTTCGCGGCGAGGGCCTCCTGTATCGATTGCGCGGGGATGCCGTTGATGGTGAAGGTGACGATGCCGCACTGTTCGGCCCCGATGTCGGTGACGGTGACGCCGGGAATGACGCGCAATCCCGCGCGCAGCGTGGCCGCCAGGGGCTGCACGCGCCCCCAGATGGCGTCGAGTCCCCAGTCGAGGGCGTAGTCGATGGCAACCGCAAGCCCTACTTTGCCGGCGTAGTTCGTCTCCCAATTCTCGAAGCGGCGCGCGTCGTCGCGAATGACGAAGCGATCGGGAGCTGCCCAATCGGCGGCGTGGAGATCGAGAAACGGGGGCTCCAGGCGGCCGCAAAGCTCGCGCCGCACGTAGAGGAAGCCGGCGCCGCGCGGGCCACGCAGGTATTTGCGGCCGGTGGTGGAGAGCAGGTCGCAGCCGATCTCGGCCACATCGATCGGCATGTGGCCGACCGATTGGCAGGCATCGAGCAGATAGGGAATGCCGGCGGCGCGTGCCATCTTGCCGATGGCGGCTGCGGGGTTCACCAGCCCGCCGTTGGTGGGGACATGGGTGATGGCGATCAGCTTGACGCGATCGTCGATCATCCCCTCCAGCGCCGCGACCGAGAGCTGCCCCGTCTCGTCGCTCGGTATCACCTCGACGATTGCGCCGGTGCGTTGGGCCACTTGCAGAAACGACACCACGTTGCTGGCGTATTCGGCGCGGGCGGTGAGGATGCGGTCTCCGGCGGTAAAAGGGATGGCGTAGAAGGCCATGTCCCAGGCTCGAGTCGCGTTCTCGATGAAGGCGATTTCATCCGGGGAGCAACCGAGCAGCTCGGCGGCGGCGCTGTAGAAGCGCTCGATGGCGTCATGCTCGCGGTCGGCCGCTTCGTAGCCGCCGATTGCTGATTCGAGATAGAGATAGTTCACCGCGGCGTCGAGTACCGGTTGCGGCATAAGCGACGAGCCGGCGTTGTTGAAATGAAGCACGTTGGCGCATCCGGGCGTCTCGCGTCGTGCCCGCGCCACATCGATGGTCATGCTCTCTCCTGCTCTTCTTATCCGGTATCGCTCTGTCCTCGGCAATTCCGCGGTGATAGCCAGGAGGATAACCCGCGCGCCAGTGGTTGGTGGGCGGATCCGCAGCGCACATGGGGTGGTTTAGCGAACAGAGCGCTGCATGATCAGCTCGTGCGGGTCGTCATCGTCAATCGGTGCAGGCAGCTCGGCCCGGTTGGCGACTCGGAAGCCGAGGGAACGGTAAAGCCGGAGTGCGAGTTCCTGTGCTGGATTGACCCAGAGCCTGATGATCTCGATGCCGGGGCGAACGGCGATCTCCTCGATCAACGCCAGGAGGAGCGACCGGCCGACGCCCTGGCCGCGATGGGCCGGATGGACGAACATGCTGACTACGATGGCCACACGCTCATCGCCCTCATCCGTGCCGAAGAGCGCCCCGACCATGCCGATGGGGCGCTCGCCGTGCCGCGCCATGAGCGTGATGCCGGCCGGGTTCGCCAGCCGGTCGGTCCAGCTTTGTTCTGGCCTGGTCAGCGTCTCCGCGTAGGTCGAGGAGAAGGCGGCGGGATCAGATTGCAACGCTTCCAGCCGCAGGGCTTTCAGGTCTTGCCAATCGGAAGGACCAAGCTTGACGATACGCAAACGATGCTCAGCGTTCATCAGGCATTTCCTGCTGATTGCCGCCGGGTGGCGGAGGCTCGGCATTCGCGGGTAAGGCGATTCCAGCGGTCTGGCAGCGGTCGATGAGCTGCCGGGCGACGGCGGCGAGCTCGTCTCGTAGCGAGTCAGGGGCGATGACCTCCACCTCCGGGGCGAGTGCCAGCAGGGCGGCGACGGCCATGCGCTGCTCGTCGAAGAGGAGCGTCTGCTCGGCCCACCCTTCGACCGTGAGTCCATGCTCGGTGATCGCGCGCGGGGAGAGGGGACCGAGGTCGTCGCGATAGCGCTGGGCCAGGGGACCGAGGCGGACATGGGCGGCAAAGGTGGGCAGCGTCGCCGCGTACGAAGCCTCCCAGTGCTCCCAGAAGGCGACCAGATCGAAATCGACTGGGCGAAGTGCCGCTTCTCCGGTTTCGCGCGCATGCCGGATGCGATCGACCCGGTAGACCCGTGAGGACTCGCCGCTAAAGGCAACGAGGTACCAGACGCCGGTCTTGTGAACGAGCCCCACCGGATCGATGACCCGTTCGCCGGTGCGGCCGTCGGCGCGCCGGTAGCGGATCTGCAGCGCCCTGTCGTTCCAGACCGCTTGCGCCACGCTCCGCAGATGCCGGTCGTCGCGCGGCGAATTGTGCGCCCAGCCGCCAGGATCGAGGTGGAAGCGCCCCTCGGCGCGCAGCGCCGTTTCGCGCAACGCGGGCGGGACGGCGGCGAGGAGCTTGAGCCGCGTCGTCGCCAGGAGCGCGCCGAGGCCGAGCTCGGCGACGGGGGCCGGGGCGCCGGAGAGAAGCAGGGTTCCGGCTTCGTCGGCGGTGAGCCCGGTCAGGTTCGTCCGATAGCCATCGAGCAGCCGGTAGCCGCCCCCCTTGCCGCGCTCGCCGTAGATGGGCGCCCCCGCCGCGCCGAGCTCAATCAGATCGCGGTAGATCGTGCGCGGCGAGACTTCCAACTCCTCGGCAAGGGCTTCGGCAGTCATCTGACCACGAGACTGAAGCAAGAGCAGTTCAGAAACGAGTCGCGAAGCGCGCATGGCGGCCATCTTCCAGATTCGAACCAAAACCTGACATGGATTGTCAGGTAGTGGAGGGTACTATCAATCCAGGTGGAACGCTTCGATGACAGGAGAGGATGGTATGGCGACGTACGTATTGGTTCCGGGGGCGTGGCTTGGCGGGTGGGCGTGGCGGGAGGTGGCGGCCTCGTTGCGCGAGGAGGGGCATGATGTCTACCCGATCACGCTGACCGGGCTTGGCGAGCGGAGTCACCTCGCGCGGCCGGACATCGATCTGGAAACACACATTACCGACGTGGTCAACGTGATCAAATGGAACGATCTCGAAGATGTCATTCTGGCGGGGCACAGTTACGCCGGCATCGTCGTCACCGGGGTCGCCGATCGCATGGCAGAGCGGCTGTCGCAGCTCGTCTTCGTCGATGCGGCACCTTTCGCAAATGGGTTGGCCTTCGCCGACCTCTACACGCCGGAGGGCCGGGCCGGGATGCAGGATGCCGTCGACCGCTGCGGCGATGGCTGGCGGTTGCCGTTCCCCGGCTTCGCGGCGCTGGCGGGAGATGCCAGCTCGGCGGGCCTCGATGACGAGGTGCAATTGCTGATCGAAGCGAAGTCCGAGGCGCAGCCGTGGCGCTCCTACACCCAGCCGCTCCGATTGGACCATGGCGGGCCGCTGCCCTACCAGTTGGTGGCGATCGCCTGCGAGGACATGCGGAGCATGATCGCGGCGGGCGTGCCAGAGATCGTGCCGATGACTCGCGAGCCATGGCGCTACTTCGACCTGCAGACTGGACACTGGCCGATGTTCTCGGCGCCGGAAGAGCTGGCCGCGGTGCTGGATGGGCTTGCCGGGGAGTGACATGTGGATCTCAGCCCACGTGCACGACCTCCAACCCAAGCAGCCGCCCGACTTTAGCGATCCGGGCGGCAACGTGGCCGATGCCCAGGGCGCAGTGGTGGGTCGGGCCGTGGCTGCACCAGGCGTTGATGAACTCGGCCGGGGGCAGCGCGAAGGCGATGCGGGACATGGTGTTGCCGATCTTCAGGGTCGGGCCGGGAAGCGACTCGCCCTCGGCGATGAGCAGCTTCAGCCGCCCCTCCGCGGTCTGGGTGAGGGTCAGAATCGTCACTGGCCCGGTTTTCACCCGCGCTTCGACGGCGACGCCGCCGCCCCGCTTGCCATGGAAGATGTCCTTGCCGCGCAGGCCCGGCTGGCCTTCGGCGATGGCGAGGTGAAATGGCCCGTCGTGGCCCATGAGCAGGAAGTCATCGATGAAATCCATCGCCGCGAACTCGGTGAAGGAGCCTCCGGCTCCGAGGCGATCCACGATCAGCATGGCGATGGCCGTCATGGCGTCCCCCTCTCCGGCGCAAGGAACGCCCCGCGCGGTGAGCAGGGTGTTGCCGAGGATCATGCCGGCCCCTAGCCGCTCCGCGTCGTTGCCGCTCAGGCCGCGGTAGTAGTAGGCGAGGGCGTCGAGCGCGAAGTCGCGCCGCAGCGCCTCCAGGCCGGCGGAGACGCGGCCCGCCCAGTCCAGCTCTTCCGGGTGTGGCGCGCGCGTTCCGGGGTCGGCGGGGTTGTCGATGCTGAAGGAGAACGCCTGGCTAGCCGCATCCAGATGCCGCTGCACCTCGTCCTCACTGACGGCATCAACGCGAGCTTGCAGGTCGTCGATCTCCAGCAATTCGACGTGGAGGCCTGTTTGGGCGCCGATCATGGTGAAGTCGGCGTAGAGGTCCATCATGCCAGGGTAGGTGTGCCCCAGGAATCCGAGACGGCCGCCACGCAGCGCGCGAACTGCCGCCACGGCGGCCACCCAGTCGCCGATCTCCTGCCAGGCGCGCTCGCCCGCCGGGCCATCCTCCCGACTCAAGAGGCCGCTGACGACATTGAAGGGGATGCCGGAGCGGGCGAAGACCCCCGCCAGCTCCGGCACGACGCAGACGGTGCAATTGGCCAGCCACTCCTGGGTATCGGCCTCGTCGTAGTCGAGGGCTGGGGAGGGCTGCAGATTCAGCACCAGCACCGGACGGCCAGCATCGCGCACGGCGGGCAGAACCTGCGAGGACGCAGCATAGGTGCCGACGTAGCAGACGACGAGATCGACCTCCTCACGGGAGAAACGCCGCCCGGCCTCCCGCGCGGCGAGGGCGGTATCGACCAGCCCGGCGGAGATGATGTCCGCGCCCGCCGCCCGCAACCCCGCTTCGACCTCCTGCTGATACCCCTCCAGCCGTTCCTTCAGCCCCGGCAACTGCTCCCAGTAGGCGTGCAGCCCGATGCCGAAAACGCCAATGGTTGGCCGGGGGGCAGCGATCCGTTCCAGCATCTGGTTGCTCCGTTCACAGGGGGGTGATGGGGTCATAGGGTGATGGGGTGATAGGACGAGTGGCCATCGGCTATCGGCTATCGGCTATCGGCTATCGGCTATCGGCAAACGATCTCCGTCCTCCCTATCACCCCATCACCCATCACCCTATCACCCTCCGTCACCCAACCTGAACACCTCTTCCAGTAAGCGCAGTGGCTCCGGGGCACTCGGGTCTACCGGCGTGGCCAGGTAGTCGCGCATGTAGGCCTGCCAGCGGCGGTTGGCGTCGGAGGCGGCCAGGGCGGCTGAGGCGGCAGTCCAATCGTCGCATTCGAGGTAGCCGAAGAGCTCCGGGCCATCGGCGAAGATCGAGTAGTTGCGGATCGAGGCGGCCCGCATGTCGTTCAGCAGTTCCGGCCAGACTTCCCGGTGGAGCCGTTTGTACTCCTCCAGCCGCTCGGGTTTCACCCGCAGCCGGAACGCGACGCGCTGGGTCATGGTTGTCTCCTGACTCACGTTGGGGAACATGTTGGAGGCTGACCATCACGTTTTGCCAGCAGCGAGGTCACCTCTGTGCGAAGTCCTGGAAGATCTCGATTGATGATGTGCCAGAGCCGATGAGTGTCAATATCATCGTATCCATGAACGAGACGATTACGAAGCCCAATGACCGCGCGATAGTTGGAGATTTGCGTGACAAGCACAGGGTCGTTGCGCTCCATCCGCAAAAGCGCTTCGCCGATAATCTCAAGATTCCGCTCCACGGCATAGCGCACAAGGCGATCTTCCGCAAAGCGCTCGCGAGGAACCGTCCCGGCGACGTCCTCGATGAACACGCATGCCTCGCGAACGTTGTTAAGCCACTTCGCTGATCGGGGTTGCATCATAGATCGTCGTTCGTGTCCGCGCCGCTTCCTGGCGAAACCAGGGGTGGCGAAGTGCGTCAGATAACACCAGATCGATGTCGCGCCCCAGGAGCGCGTGCAGCGCATCCTGCAGGGTATAGAGATCTCGCAACCAGGGTCCAAGGTCAAGGTCGGGGGGATACTCGACCAGGAAGTCGATGTCGCTGCACTCGGCGTCGAACTCGGGGGTGCAGATCGAGCCGAAGACATCGAGGCGCGCAACACCGTGCTGCCGGCAGAGCGCCCTGATCGCCTCCAGGTGTGCGTTCAACAGTGGCGTATTCAGACAGGTGTCTCGATCGCTCATCGCTTTCAACTTCAATGGCGTCGATGCTGTGAGAAACAGTTTCCTGTTCCAGTATCGCCTGATATCCGTGAACGCGTCAGGACCGCCGGACGCTCGATCAGACCCACGCGATTCTCAGGCCGCTTCAGGTCCCTTCGCCGCGGCGCAACTGGTCGATGACCACCGCCAGGAGCAAGACCAGGCCCCAGGCGATCATCTGGTAGAAGGACGAGACGTCCGTCAGGACCAGACCGTTGCGGAGCGTCTCCATGATGAGGGCCCCAAGCAGGGTGCCCCAGACGCGGCCCCGTCCCCCGGCCAGGCTGGCGCCCCCCAGCACCACGGCGGCGACCGCGTTCAGCTCCAGCCCGTTGGCCGCCTGCGGGCTGCCGGCGCTGAGCTGGGCGGCCAGGATCGCCCCGGCGAAGCCGGCGGAGAGGCCGGAGATGATGTACGCCGTCAACTGCACCCGCCCCACGTCGATCCCGGCCAGCAGCGAGGCGCGGGGGTTGCCGCCGACGGCGAAGAGGGCCCGGCCGAAGGTGGTGAATCGCAGCGTCAGCCAGACGGCGACGAAGACCGCGAGCATGATCAGCACTGAAACGGGAATGTCGCCGAAGACGCGCCCAGTGCCCAGCCAGCGCAGGTTCGGCCCGGGGAAGACTTGGGTCAAGGCATCGGTCCAGACGTAGGCGATGCCGCGCACGATCGAGAGCGTGGCGAGGGTGGTAATCAGCGGATTGACGCGGACGACGGTGATCAGCAGGCCGTTGATGAGGCCGACCAGCAGCCCAACCCCGATCGCGCCCGCCACTGCCAGCGCGTCCGACCCCCCGACGGTCAGGATCTCGGCGGTGACCACCCCGGCCAGGGCCACGGTCGAGCCCACGGAGAGGTCGAAGCCACGGGCAATGATCACCATCGTCTGGGTGGCGGCCACGATGCCCAGGATGGAGACGCCGACCAGGATGTTCAGGAAGTTGTTCCGGGTCAGGAAGAAGGGCGACAACTGGGAGAAGATGAGCACGATCGCGGCGTAAACGACGACCAGGCCGATGCCGGCGTCCCAGTGGGCGCCGAGGGACGGCGGGTGATGGGTGATGGGTGATGGGTGATGGGACGACGAGGGCTGGTTCACTCCCGGCATCTGCGATCCCTCATCCGATGTCAGCGACCCTTCTTCGCGGTCGGAGATTCGTCCTCCGTCATCCATCACCCATCACCCATCACCCCCCGATGGCGCTATCAAGAACCTCCTCCTGGGTGACGGCGCCGCGCCGGTATTCGGCGGTGAGGCGGCCGTCGGCGATGGTCAGGATGCGATCCGACATCGAGAGAATCTCCGGCAGCTCCGAGGAGACGAGCAGGATGGCCGCGCCCTCCTCGGCCAGATTCTCCATCAGGCGATAAACCTCCACCTTGGCCCCGACATCGATGCCGCGGGTCGGTTCGTCCAGGATCAGCACCTTCGGATGCGTTTCTAGCCACTTGCTGATGACTACTTTCTGCTGATTGCCTCCCGAGAGTTGGCTCACCGGCGTCTCGATGCCCGGCGTGCGGACGTGCAGTGCCTGGACCATCTCCTGCGCGCGCGTCCGCTCGGCGTGTTCCCGGATGAATCCCCACGAACTGATCGCCGGGAGCGTGCTCAGGCTCAGATTCTTGCGCACGCTCATGCCCAGGATGAGCCCTTCCTCTTTGCGCTCCCCGGGCACCAGCGCGATCCCGGCGCGGCGGGCGCGGCTGGGGGTCGGCAGCCCGAGCGACCGGCCCTCGATGACCACCTCGCCGCGATCGGCACGCAGGGCCCCAAAGAGGGTTTTCACCAGGATATCCGCGCCGGAGCCGAGCAAGCCAAACATGCCGACGATTTCGCCGCCGCGCACGGAGAAGGTGACGTCGCTCAGTTTGTCGCCACGGCTCAGACCACGGACTTCCAGCAACGCCTCGCCAGGCGTCGATGCCCGCCGCGGATAAATCTCTTCTACCCGGCGTCCGACCATCGCCCGCACGATCTCGGCGCGGTTGGTCTGGGCGACCGGCCAACTGCCAACCAGCGCCCCATCGCGCAGCACGGCCACCCGGTCAGCCAGGCTGAAGACCTCGTCGAGGCGGTGCGAGATGTAGACGACCGCGACGCCGGAAGAGGCCAGGCGCCGGACGAGGGCGAACAGACGCTCGACCTCCTGCTGGCTCAGCGCCGCGGTCGGCTCGTCCATCACGATCACGCGGGCATCGAGCGAGAGCGCGCGGGCGATCTCGACGATCTGGCGCTCCGCGACCGGCAGGGACGCGACAGGTCGGCGGGGATCGAGGTGCGGCGCGAGCGGCGCCAGAATCGTCCTCGCCTCACGATTGACCGCGTCCCAATCGACGATCGGGCCGCGCCGCGGCAAGCGGCCAAGGAGAACGTTCTCGGCCACGGTCAGGGTGGGGACGTAGTTCAGCTCCTGATAGATGACGGCGATGCCCGCCCGGTGCGCGGACGCCGGGTCTGCCAGCGTCACCGGCTCGCCGTCGATCTCGATCGTGCCGTCGTCGGGCACGATCTCCCCCGCCAGGATCTTGGCCAGCGTCGACTTGCCCGCGCCATTCTCGCCACACAGCGCCAGGATCTCACCCCGGCCCACATCGAGCGAAACGCCGCGCACGGCCTGCACGCCGCCGAACGATTTGGCGATGTTCGCCAGCGCGAGAAGGGGGTGATCGGGTGATGGGGTCATAGGGTGATAGGTGGGACGGAGGACGGGAGACGGAGGACGGAGGGCGGAGGTCGTCCCTATGACCCCATCACCCCATCACCCTATGACCCTCGTCCTACGCCTCGCACTCGCCCGGGTAGTACTGCTCGATGTTGGACCGATCGATCCAGAGGTGGTCGATGAGCACTTCGTCCGGCGGCGTTTCGCCGCCGGCCAGCCGGATGGCCAACGGGATCAGGTAGTCGCCATAGCGGTCCGGGAAGTAGGCCACCGAGCCGATGAAGGCCGGATTGTCGCGGCAGATCTCGGTGCGGGCCTCGATGGTGGCGTTCTGGCCGGCGATCATGACGTCGTCGGTGCGATTCGCCGCTTCGGCGGCGCGCAGGGCGCCGACCGCGCTCGGGTCGTTGATGGCCGAAACGAGGATGTGGTCGGCATCGGTGAGGCGGGTCAGCGCATCCTGAAAGACGGTGCGGCTATCCTCCAGGTTCCCCTTGCCGTCGATGCGGATGATCTTGTCGTCGGTCAGGTTCGGCAAAATCTCCTGCACGCCGAGGGCGGCGCCCGACATTCGCTGCTGCGGCAGCTCGCCCGATTGCGGCAGCTCCAGCAGCACCAGGGCATCGACGTCGCCGCCCCAGCGCTCCTGCGCCATGCGGCCGAGGTTACGGCCGCCGATCTTGCCGGCCTCGAGATTATTGGCGCCGAAGAAGACCGCGCACGGCTCGTGCGGGATGTCGATGGCGATCACCGGGATGTCGGCCGCGTCGAACTTGTTGCAGATCGCGGGGGCCACGCCGACATCGGTCTGAAACTCGATGGCCACGTCGACGCCGCGGGTCACCAGCGTGTCGGCGTTGGTGAGCGCGACCTGCGGGTCGTACTCGTTGTCGGTGATGATCAGCTCGACGTTCAGGCAGTCCGCGACGCGCTGCAAGCCGTTATTGACGTCCTGCACGAAGGGGAACTCGCCGGAGAGGCCGGCATAGCCAACGGTGATCCGCTCGGCGCTGGGGGTTTCGGTCTGGCAGGCGTCGGGAACGGTCGGCGTCGCCATCGCCTCGGGCATGGGGGTGGCGTCCTGCGCGGTCACCCCCGCGCTGCCGATGAGGAGTGTGGCAAGGAGAGCGATCCCGACGACCGCCCTGCCGCGGAATGTGTTTCGAGATCGGGTCACTGTCCGCATCGACATTCCTTTCCCTATTCGCCCACGATTTCCGAGCCCGACACCCTGGCTGAACAGCCCGTGGCGATCACGCTGCGATTTCGTGCCGAGGCGTCCGCGCCATTCTCGCATGCCACCGCGGTCATGTCTCCGGGCGAGACCGCAAGACGGCAAGGCGAGAGGTCGAGGAATCGAGGAGATAGCCCGCCCAAGGATCGCCCGGATGCCGTATTCGTTATGGAACAATGCAAAGCGTTCAAAGAGTTCAACGGGTGCGAGAGGCCGGAGGGACCGGAATGTTTGAGGGGGCGAAAAGGGGCGAAGGCGACGGGACACGGGGGCAGCGGTCATCTTCAATTCGCGGCGGCGGGACTGGAACGTGCGCGCCGCTCTGGCCGTCTCCTCCGTCGCCGCTCACGCGCTGGCGGCGCCACGCATCGTCCTGCATCCGGCGCTATTCATCCCCTATCGGCCTGGTGCCTGGGAAGGCGAGATGCATGCCACATCCAACCGAAGCGAACATGAATGACCTCGCGCTGATGGCCCTGCAGGCGGCCGCGCTCTTCACCTTTGACCGCCGCGGGAACCTCTTGACCACCAACGAGCCCGATCCGGTGCGCGCGCCGCGCCTCTTCCTCGGCATCACCAACGAGGGATACATCTGGCGTCACCGCGACGATCTGCCGCAAGGGGTCGTGCAGCGCATCAGCCAGCTCCTCGACGAGACGCCCGGCCTGAGCGATCCGCGGCGATTGCCGGCAATGGTCGAGCGCCTGCGCGATGCGCTGGCCGCGCACGCCCCGGTGAGCGAGGTCTGGGAAGGACCGGCCTGGCGCTTTCCCGAAACGCTTCCCACGCCCGCAGGGGTAGCGGCCATCGACGCGACGAACGTGGCGGCGCTGCGCGAGCATTTTCCGTACACCGCCGCGCACCTGCACGAGGAAGAGCCCTGTTTCGCCATGATCGAGGAGGGCGTGGCGGTCTCGGTCTGCCGGAGTGTGCGGATCACGCCGCACGTGCACGAGGCTGGGGTGGAGACGGTAGATGCCTTTCGCGGCAGGGGATACGCCGTAAGGGTCGTTGCGGCCTGGGCCAGGGCGGTGCGGGAGCGGGGAGTGATTCCCCTCTACAGCACCTCGTGGGAGAATCTGGCCTCGCGGGCGGTGGCGCGCAAGCTCGGGTTGGTGCAGTACGGGATCGATCTTTCTCTGGAGTGAGTGCCGCGGCAGGCGCGGGCTAGTCCTCGTTCCCCAGCGCCCGTTGCACGACGAGGCGCTGCCACCAATCCGGGAGCAAGGGGCGGGCGGCCAGCGCTCTCGCCGCCGCGACATCGCGGTTGCGGGCGTGCCCGAAATCGTTGACCAGGGCAACGGTGACGTCGGGAAAGGGGCGGTCGACCAGCGGGAGGGGCAGGCCGGGCTCGATCCAGCCTTCCTGCAGCACCCGGCAGTACCACCCGGTGCGCCCGGTCTCGGCCACCAGCGCGGTGAGCGCCGGGATACCCCATCGTTTGCCGATCTTCACGCAAGGGTAGCGCGGCCCGGTGACCTGGATTCGCGCCTGACCGATGGCGTAAATGTCTCCGATACAGACCGTCTCCTCGACGAGGCCGGCGACGGTGACGTTTTCGCCGAAGCCGCCCGGTCCCATCTCGGGCCGGGCTAGTTCCTCTCGCCAGAGAGGATAGTGGGCCGCGGCGTAGAGAAGCAGGGCCTGATTGGGCGTGCCGTGGTTCTTCGTGTCCGCCTGGGCGTTGCCGTCGAGGTGGGTGGTGAACAGCCAGCGCCGCGCGGGGCTGGGTTCGCGAACGAACGACGTTTTCCAGGGGCGCTGCTCGGCATCGTGGGCGCCGCGCTGGCTATACCGTTGCGGCGTGCCCACCTGAATCGTCTCGACGAACGCGATCTGAATCATGCGCGCCCTCCCCTCCCATGAGTATGGTCACGGTCGGGGCCGTGAGCGAGCAGACAACTTGGCAGGGAGCTGTGCGCGCTAAACTCCGACCGCGGACCTTCTGAGGAGGACTCTGGCATGCGCCCACCTGCCGGTCAACTCGCCTTTGCACTACGCCCGGCAACTCCCGATGATCGCGATGGCATCTACGCGCTGCGCAGAGCGGGGTTGCGTGACTACGTGGAGGCGACCTGGGGCTGGGACGAGGCCGACCAGAGCGCCCGTTTTGACGCGCGGTTCGACCCGGCGCGCTATCGGATCGTGGTTGTTGAGGGGCAGGAAGTTGGCGCGTTGTCCCTGGAATGGGGGGATGACATGCTGCTGCTGGCCGATATCCAGATCGGGCCGGAGTGGCGCGGACGCGGCCTGGGCACGGCGATCATCGAGGGGCTGATCGACGAGGCGCGGCAGCGGGCGCTGCCGGTGGCCCTGGGGGTGCTAAAGGTCAGCCCTGCGCGCGGGCTGTACGAGCGGCTCGGGTTCCGCGAGGTCGCCGAGACGTCCACCCACCTCTACATGCGCAGCGAGGCGATGCCGGAGGAGAAGGTCTCGCCGCTGGCCGCGGCGCCATCGATCGGCCTGGCGCGCAGCATCACGCGGCTGGTCCCCCACGACCCTGCCTGGAGTGGGCTGTTCGCTGCCGAGGCGGCGCGGCTGCGTGCTGCGCTGGGGGAGCAGGCGCTGGCGATCGAGCACGTGGGGAGCACGGCCGTCGCGGGGCTGGCCGCCAAACCGATCATCGACATCATGATCGGGGTCGAGGACCTCGATGACTGTGACGGGCACGTTCGCGCGCTGGAGGCGATCGGCTACGAACGGCGGCCCGTGGGCGATCTGCCGGGCCGGCTCTACCTGGTGCTGGGCGAGGGGGACATGCGCTGGGCGCATCTTTCCCTGGCGGAGATGACGTCGCCATTCTGGAGCGATCACCTGACGTTTCGCGACCGGTTACGCGCGGACGCGGCGGCGGCGGAAGCGTACGGAAGGCTCAAGGAGGGGCTGGCGGCGCGCTTTCGGCACGACCGCATCAGCTATACCGATGGGAAAGAGGACTTCATCGCGGATGTGCTCGCCGCCGCGGATGAGTAGGGCAGACGATTGCTGGCGTGTATGACGCGGTTGCGGGACTTTCTGCTCCTTCCATGGGTTATCTGTCGTCCAGCACGGCTGAATGCGCGCTCCTGAAGGGAGCAAAGGAAACGATGATTCGACTGGCTCATCGTGAAGATGCTGAAATGGTCCGCGCGCTGGTGCGCGACGCGTATGGCCATTACGTCGAGCGGCTCGGGCGGGAACCGGGGCCGATGCGGGACGATTATGGGCGGCGCATCGCCGGGGGTCAGGCGTGGGTTCTCGAAGAGGAAGGTGAGATCGTCGGGCTGGTGGTGCTGGAGGAGCAGCCGGAGGGTTTGCTGCTCGACAACATCGCGGTTGCCCCGGCGGCGCAGGGCCAGGG
Source organism: Thermomicrobiales bacterium (assembly GCA_038246475.1). Classification (GTDB taxonomy): domain Bacteria; phylum Chloroflexota; class Chloroflexia; order Thermomicrobiales; family UBA6265; genus JACCXM01. The sequence continues at coordinate 15,330 of JBBRVX010000119.1, forward strand.
CCACGGCCGGAGGCTGATGACGTTCGCCGAGGAGGAGGCGCGTCGCCGTGGCTTCGACGAGCTGCGGCTTTACACGAATGTGCTGATGGTCGAGAACATCGCGCGTTACACGCACCTGGGCTACGTCGAGACCGGGCGCATCCGCGAAAAGGGATATGAACGGCTGTACATGGTGAAGCGGCTGGCCTAGCTGGCGCGGGCTGGGCGAAGTTGCGGCGAGACCCCTTGCCCTGGGCGCCTTGGGCGGGAGGGATTGCCGCTGACTTGCCGCGGGAGGCTGAAAGCCGTCCCGCTAGCCCGACGAAAGCCCCATGAAATGGGGCTGAGCATGGCGGCCTGGTCTGCTGTAACCCGTGGTGGACGCGGGGCGGGATGCCGTTCACCGTGGCGACGGGCCGGTGGAGCTGATACGGATGACGGTTGATCACTGCCGGAATCACGGTCTGCTGAAGCCTGATTCCCCCTCTCCCGGCCCGACCTGACAGGGGGAGGTATGCAAGAATTGCGACCTTCAACGCGACAAAAAGCCCCTCTCCCGGCCCGACGGGGCTAGGGGAAGAGAGGGGTTGGGGTGAGGGCTGGTCGCGACGGGAGCGGCAATTTCCCGTATACCTCCCCCTGTCAGGACCCGACGGGTGAGGGGGTGAGAGCGGCGGCTGGGCGCTGGACGCGACCCGGATTCTGTATGAGGGATGAAATCGCCGGGCTCGCATATGATGGATCGGATCGGAGCATGCACGCCGCGGTATGGCCAACGACGACTCGGTCCCGGACCGACGCGGTTGTTTCAAGGCAGGTGAGGGAGCATCGTCATGCGCGTCATCGTCGATCTCGTGCGCTGTCAGAGTTATGGGCAGTGCGTCTACGCCGCGCCGGCCGTCTTTCGCTTCAACGGGGAGGAGGCGCTGGAGTTCGACTATGCGCCGGACGACGCGTTGCACGAGCAGGTCGAGCGGGCCGTCGCCGCTTGCCCGGTGCAGGCCATTCGCATCGGCCTGCCGGA
>JBBRVX010000120.1:0-16287 GCA_038246475.1 Thermomicrobiales bacterium
CGTGACCGCCTCGACGGCCGGGTTGACGTACAGGTGGCGCAAGTCGCGGTCGAAGCGCGCCACGATGTCGGGGGCGTGCTCCACCAATGATTCAAACTCGCGCTGTCGCCGCTCCAGCTCCAATGTCGTCTCTTGTTGCTCCGTGATCTCCAGCGCCGCCAGGATCCCCCGCAACGGCCGGGCTTCCGCGCCGGAGCGATCGAAGAAGACCTGCTTGCGCACGCTGAGCCAGCGCACCTCCCCGCTGGGCAGCACGACCCGGTGCTCGGTCGCGAACCCCCCCGGGCCAGCCGGATCGAGGCTTCGCTCGATGAGATCCATTAACCGCTCGCGATCATCGGGGTGAAAGGTGGCGTGGACACGCGCCCGGGGAACGGCGGCGGCCTCCTCGCCCAACCCGAACAGGCGGGCTGCTTCGGGGCTGAGAGCGTTCAGGCCGGTGGTGTAATCGATTTCCGCGATCGCGAATCCCGCGACCTCGACCGCCAGCCGCAGCCGCTCGTCGTTCGCGCGCAGTTGCTGCTCCATCTGCCGGCGCTCGGACACGTCGGCGAAGAGCAGCGCCACCTTGCGGCTCTTCTCCCCGCCCACCCGCACCGCTTCCACCTCGAACCAGCGGCCCATCGCCTCCGAGCCGTGTTCGAACTGGTAGGGCTCCCCGCTCTCGGCCACCCGGGCGTAGACCTCGATCCAATGATCCTCCAGCTCCGGCACCAGCTCGCGCGCGCTCTTCCCTACCGCATCATGCAGCCCGGTGTGCGCCGCGAACTTCGGATTCACCTCCAGAAACCGGTAATCATACGCGCGCCCATCGCCGGCGTAGAGCATTTCGAGGATGCAAAACCCCTGGCTGGTGCACTCCATCAGCGTCCGGTAGCGCTCCTCGCTCTCTTCGAGCGCCGCTTCCGCCCGTTTGCGCTCGGTAATGTCGGTGATGGTGCCGATATAGCCGACGGTGGTCCCGGCGGCGTCATGCTCCGCGGCGGCCTGTCCCAGCACCCACGTGACCGTCCCGTCCTCGCGCAGGAAGCGGTACTCGCTACGAAAATCGCGATCCTCGCGCGTCGCCGCGTACCACTCCGCAAAGACGCGTTCCCGGTCGTCGGGATGCACCGCGCGTGCCCAGCCCATCCCCAGCGCGTCCTGCTCGGCCAGGTCGGCAATCGCGCTCCATCGTTCGTTGACGTAAACGCAGTGCCCTTGCGCGTCGGTGCGGAACAAGCCGACGGGGGAGAGGCGCGCCATGACGGAGAGGCGCTCTTCGTTCATGGCGATCTGACGCCGCAACCGGTGCCGCTCGATCGCCCCGTGCACGGCGATCCGCAGCGTCTCGGCGTTGAGCCGGTCCTTGACGACGTAATCCTCGGCGCCCGCGCGAATGGCCCCGATCGCGGTCGCCTCGTCGGCGCTGCCGGTCACCACCAGGACCGGAATCGGCGCGAACCCGTCGCCCGCTTCGAGCGCGTCGAGCACATCGACCGCGTCCATGTCCGGCAGGTGATAGTCGAGCACCAGGCAGTCCGGCGGCGCCGTACGGCACAGCGCCAGCGCCTCCGCCCCGGTCTGGGCCGTGGCCACGTCGTAAACCCGGGAAGGATCGCGGCGGAGGTACGTCCGGAGCAGGTCGGAATCTTCCGGGTTGTCGTCCACGATCAGCACCCCGAGGGGTGGCAGGGTCGCCGGTGTCGGCCTCACTTCGGCTCGTCTCCCAATAAAAGTGCCGCGCCAAACCAGTAGGCTACCAAGGTGCGCCACACTTCCTGGATTCGCTCGAAGTCGACTGGTTTCGTCAGATAGCTGCTCGCCCCGGCATGGTAGCACTCCTCCACGTCGCGAGGGTTGGACGACGTCGACAGGATGACAACCGGGATCGTACGCACCCGCGCATCCGCCTTCACGCTGGAAAGGACATGACGTCCGTCGGCGCCGGGCAGATTCAGGTCCAGGACGACGAGCGCCGGGCGCGGGGAGCCGTGATAACAGCCCCGCTGAAAGAGGAACTCGAGCGCGTCGTCGCCGGTCGTGCAGCGCACCACCGGCCGCGTGAACTCCAGCCGCCGCAGCACCCAAAGCGCGATGTCATAGTCCTCGTCGCTGTCCTCCACGATCAGGAGCGGCCGGAGGGCGTTCGCCATTCCCGCCCGCCCGTCATTCCTGGGCATCACCTGGCCCCAGCGTAAAGAAGAACGTCGAGCCCTCGCCTGGCGCCGACTCCACCCAGATTCTGCCGCCGTGCCGCTCGACGATCTTGTGGGCAATCGTCAACCCCGCGCCGGCGCCGCCGCCGTAACTTTCGCGCGGGTGCAGACGGCGAAAGATACTGAAGATGGCTTCGTGATGCCGTGGGGGAATCCCGATCCCGTTGTCGCGCACGTAGATGATCCGCGCTCCGGAATCGTCCGGCTTCGCCCCCAGCCCGATCTCCACCCGCGGTTCACCCGAGTCGTTGTACTTGATGGCGTTCGCGATCACGTTGACGAACAGCTCGCTAACGAGCACCCGGTCGCACGGCAGGCGGACGCCATCGAGCAGAACGCGCACCTCCGTCCCGCTCTCCTCCAGTCGCCCGCGCAGGGTGTCCAGCGCATCATTCAGCACGGAGTGCAGATCGGCCTCATCGCGATGCAGGTCCCGTCGCCCCAAGCGCGAATAGTGGAGGAGCGAGTCGAGTAAATCCTCCATCCGCCGGGTCAACCGCAGCAGCGCCGCCAGCCGCCGCCGCCCTTCTTCGTCGAGTCGATCCCCATAGTCCTCCAGGAGGAGGCTGGCGTAGTTATGGATGCCCCGCAGCGGCTCCTTCAGATCGTGCGACGCCACGTAGGCGAAGGAATCGAGCTCGAGATTCCGTAGCTCCAGCTCCGCGTTGAGCCGCTCCACCGCCGCCGTCCGCCGCAGGACAACGTTCAGGACGCCGTTGCGCAAATCCCGCGCCGCCTCGACCTCGTGCCGTTGCCACGGCAGCGAGCGGCCACCGACCGTTTCCCGCCAGAGATCGAACGAGCGGCGGGGATGAATGCGTGCCCCCTCCGGCGTCTGCTCGATCTTCTCCTTGTTGGGGTTGACGCCCCATTGCACCGTGCGCACCACCTCCGGCCGAAACCAGAAGAGGGTGATCGGCGGATAGCTGGAGATCTGGACCGCGAGCAGCCCGGCGGCGATGTCTTGCACCGCGGCCGCCGGCTCGTGGAGCGTGGCGAGAGCGTTCGTGGCGCGGACGGGCTCATCGCCCATGGTTGGCAGCCATTCCGCCAACGATTGGAGCATCGCTTCCGCGGGCGTCTCGCCGCGAGCCTCCAGCCGGTCCGGCGTCACGATGGCGAACCCATCCGATCGCACAAACCGGTACAGGTGGTCGCTCTGTGCTGCCAGGCCCGCCACGACATCGTCTGTTTCGGCCAGCCCCGCGATGGCCTCTTCGACCACCGCGCGCAAATGCAGCTTGTAATCGGCGTCTTCTTGCGCTTCCGCGGCGCCGAGCTGCAGCGAAACCATCTGGGCCAGGAGCTCGCAGGTCGCCCGGACATCGTGCGGCGTCTGCCCTGGCTTCGTGCTCTGGCAGGAAATCAGCCCCCACAGCCGCCCCTGATGGACCAGCGAAAGCGACATCGTCGCGCTGCAGCCCATGTTCTTGATGTATTCGATGTGGATCGGCGAGACCGCCCGCAGCGCGCAGTAGGTCATATCGAGGGGGTTGCCGGTCTGGGGGTTCACGGCAGGCAGCAGATCGGCCGGCGTCGCGTGCGCGTCCGGGATCAGGCGTAGCCAGTTGAGGAGAAAAAGGCTACGGGCCGGCGCCGGGATATCGGTCGCTGGATAATGCAAGCCAAAGAAGGAGGGCAGATCCTGGTTGCGGTCCTCGGCGATGACCTCCCCATGGTTGTCCTCGTGGAACCGGTACACCCACGCCCGATCGTGACCGGTGAGGGCGCGCACCCGCCGTGCCGCGACGTGGCAAAGGGTGGCCAGATCGGGGGCCCGCATCAGCTCGGCCATGATCTCGCGCGCCTCCGCGCCCGCACTACGCGTCCGCACCAAGCCGGAGGGCAGGACCGGCTCCAGCTCCAGATAGAGGAGGCCATCCAGGCGGTGCGCCGCGACCTGAAACGCCATCCCCTTGGCGCCCACCTGCAGCGTCGCCAGGTAGAGCGGATTGGCGTCCAGATTCAGCCGTCCCAGGGCCTCCCGGATGTCGGCGAGCTCCTCCTCGCCCACCAGGCCGTCGATTGGGCGGTCAAGGAGCTCGCCCGCCGCTACGCCCAGCAGTTCCAGCGTGTTGCTGCTCGTTTGCAGGATCGTCAGCGTTGGCTCCTCCAGAACCAGGAGAACCCCGTGCGGCTGGATGCAGCCCGGCAGGTGGACAAGCTCTCGGTCGCAGGTGGTCAGATCGGCCTGGCCAAACGCGGGCGCTAATCGGTTCATGGTGCGGCCCCCCCGTGGCCCCGCGGTCCAGCAACGCCGCCTGGGTCTGATGCGTCCCGCGTCAGCCAGTCCTCGAACACCGCGAACGTATCGTTCGCCGATCGTATCACGGCAGCCTGCCGATCGGCGTCGGCGGCGAATCCCTCGAGAGCGGCCACGAAGAGGCGCCACATCGGCCCGACTCCTTCCCCGTAGCTGGAAAAGAACGCCGTTCCCCGAGCGCCCAGACCCAGCTCCTGGGCCACATGGCGGGCGATCAATTGGCCCCCGAGGGTCGCGCCTTCCAGCACGTAGAGACAGCCAAGGAGTGCCGCCGGTCCCTCCAGCGCCGGCAGCCGCGTGCAGCGAGGCAAGCGGGCCAGTGCCGGTGCGTCGAGGCCGAGCGCGGCGAGGTCGCGCTCAAGGAGCGGGACCTTGCGCCGGGCCGCGTAATCGAGTGAGAGATCGGGCGACCGCGCGATCGCGGCAAGCCGCGGCTCCAGCGGCTCGTAGAGCCCGTAGAAGCGAGCGAGCAACGTCCGGTAGTCCTCGTGCGAGCGGAGGCGGCTGAAGACGTCGAGGCGTGCTTCCAGCCGCGCATGCGCCGCGGCGGTCCGCGCCCGCAGCAGGCCGCGCGTGCTCGGCCGAGCGGATGCAGGCAGCCGCGCGGCAGGGATCATCTCCCGGCAACCATCCAAACGACTATCCGCATCGTCATCACCTCTTGCTGAAACGAAGTCATAACCGAGATCATAGCGTTAATGCGCGTCGCGCGGCCTATAGCCTTGCCCAGCTCCGCGGCGGCAATCAACACGGCAGTCCCGCCTACTCCACGGAACTGGCGAGGATTCCTGGCGCATCCATCCGCGACCGCCGCACTCTATGTGAGAGCATTTGGTGTGAAGAGGGGCCCATGAACGTTGCCCAGGCCAAAGCCATCGCCCGCCGCTGGGTGGAGGAAGAAGGGAGGAGCATGCCCGGCTTCGTGGGCGCCTTCTTCCATGGCTCGGTGAACTGGCTGCCCGCCACCGCCACCCTGCCAGCAACCTCCGACCTCGACATCATGGTCGTCCTCGAGCCCACTGCGCCGCCCTCCAAACCGGGCAAGTTCCTCTATGACGGCGTCCTGCTCGAAGTCTCCACCCTGCCCGCCGACCAGCTCGCTTCCCCCGAGTCCATCCTGGGCCAGTACCACCTCGCCGGCAGCTTCCACACCGCCAGCGTCATCCTCGACCCCTCCGGCCGGTTGACCGCCCTCCAGTCCGCCGTGGCCAAGGAGTACGCCCGGCGCGAGTGGGTCGTCCGCCGCTGCCAGCACGCCCGCGACAGGCTGCTGACCGGCTACCGCCTGGAAGAGGCCGACCCCTTTCCCGATCAGGTGACTGCCTGGCTCTTCCCCACCGGCATCGCCACCCATCTCCTGCTGGTGGTCGGCCTGCGCAATCCCACCGTGCGGCGGCGCTACCTCGCGGCACGAGAGTTGCTGGCGGAGTACGGCCACACTTCGTTCTACGAGACGCTCCTGGAGCAGTTGGGCTGCGCCCGTATGACCCAGAAGCGGGCGATGCACCATCTCGATGCCCTCGCCGGAGCCTTCGACGCGGCCAAAGCCGTCATCCGCTCCCCCTTCTTCTTCGCCGCTGACATTAGCGATCTGGCCCGTCCTGTCGCCATCGACGGCAGCCGCGAGCTGATCGCCCGCGGCGACCATCGCGAGGCCATCTTCTGGATGGTGGCCACCTGGTCCCGTTGCCAGCAGGTTTTCTTACGCGACGCGCCGGGGCCGCTTTACGAGCGGTTCGATGCCGGCTTCCGCAATCTACTCGGCGACCTCGGCATCGCCTCCTTCGCCGATCTTCAGGCCCGCCGTGCCGCCCTCGTCCAATCCCTGCCCCAACTCTGGTCGGTGACAGAATCGATCCTGGCCGCCAATTTGGAGATCACGGACTACATTGGTGGTCTTTGAGTGCTGGAGCCTTGCCGCCGTGCCCTTCGCCGCGGGCGACGCAGGCGTCGCACCCTACAGCCGCGGCGGGTGCAAGCGGATACGGAACGAATCCGCGACTACCTGTGCAGGGGCGAGGGCAGCCGTTCGGATCAGTCCCCGTACGGAATCAGCTCCGTCTCCACCTCGCCCAGGACGCCGAGCTCGACGCGCCGCTCGATGAAGTCGACGATCGTCTGCAGCATCTCCTGGGCGTGATTGGCCGAGTTGGAGACGACCACGATCGCCAGCGTCGCCACTCGCGCGTCGTCCAGATCCTCCACCTCGGCGATGCCGGCGTTGAACTGGTTGCGCGCCTTCTGGGTGATCGAGCGGACGATCTGCCGTTTGTCCTTGAGGCTAAACGTCTCCTCCAGGTAGAGGGTCACGCGTCCTACGCCAATGGTCATCGCCATCGGATTCGTCTCGACTCCGGCAATCATCGATCTCCAGGCCACGCATCCACGTGGCGCGCATCGCGGATGGAGATTGTAGCGCTGCACGTTGGCTCGGCGGCGAGTCGCTCGGCACCGTGCTCGACGGCTCGATCGAGCATCTCGACGAGCACGAGCAGGTGGTTCGGGAATGGATGGCCAGCTTGACAGGGGGTATGCATGGCTCAGCAGATCATCCAGGCAGCGATGTCCTGGAGAGCGTGCTTGGCTTCTGATGCGCGGACGCCCCGGCCGCCGGAGGCTGAAAGCCGTCCGGCTCCATCCCGCGAAAAGCCCCCTGAACGGGGCTCACGCCAGCCGGCGACCCGGGCTCAACCCCGTTCAGGGCCCCTCGTGGGTTAGCCGTGCGGCCTTAGAGCGGCATTCAGACGTTGTGTCAGCCCGCGGAAACGTCCAGCGGGATTTCGCAAAACTCCGCGTACGTCCGCGAAACACGACGAGATTCTTTCTGCAAGTGCGTCGGAATGGCACACTGTTCGCGATACGCTGTAGCCCACGGCGGCAAAGGCGAACGCGTTCTGGTTGCCTGCCACGCTCACCATTTCACCGTTCATTGAACCCCCCACTCAATTCGAAGCGGCGCGTTCCACCACGTAGTGCGTGACGCCCGCATCATCGAGGCTCCAGCTCCAGCGCAGCCCGCGCGGCGCGGCTATGGCGACTGCTGCTTCGTGGAACAGGGCCACCTGCTCCGGCGCAACCTCGAACAGCGCGCAAAGCTCCCGGTCGGGGAACCCGCTCGTGGTCGCCGTGGCGCGATCGACACCCAGCTCGACCGCGCCGACCTCCGCTCCCAGAGCGCGCAGATTCGTCAGCATGGCGTCGAGAAACTCCCCCGCGTCCCACGGTCGGGGCTCGCCCCAGCCGGACGAAAAGGTCTCCCCGATGGCCGCCGCCCACTCCCCGGGCGAAATCCCCTGTCCATCGAGAAACGCGATCGTCGCCAAAATCAACGCCTGCGCATTGGCACGCGCCTGCTCCAGCAGCTCCCCATCGCTGTATTCGGCATGGCCATGCTCGAACGAGGGTGACGGGGAGGACGAGGGTGATAGGGTCATAGGGTCATGGGGTGATAGGGAGTCAGCCGCGTTCCTGTCGGTCATGGTTCAAATCACCCCTTGTGGCCTCAACGGCTCGCTACTCTTCCCTATCACCCTATCACCCATCACCCATCACCCATCACCCGTCATATCACGTTATGCTCCTGCGCCAGATCGCCTTCGGCAAAGCGTGAGGGGCGGAAGGGGCTGATGTCGATGCCGCTGGCCGCGCCGTGGATGATCAACTCCGCCATGCAGCGCCCGATGGCCGGACCCTGCATGAAGCCATGCCCGCTGAAGCCGGCCGCCACTGCCAGGCCTTCCGGCACGCCGGTCCAGCCGAGCAGCGGATTGTCGTCTGGCGTCACCTCGTAGAACCCCGCCCAGCCGCGCAGAATGCTCGCGTCCTCGAAGGCGGGCGCGCGCGCCACCAGCGCCTCGACGTTGGTGGCCATCCACGCCTCGTCGACGGTTTTGTCGAAGCTACTCGGCTCCTCCCTGTTCCCCATCCCGAAGAGAAAGCCGCGGCTCTCCGGATGGAAGTAGAGCCCGCTGGCGAAATCGATCGTCATCGGCAGGCTCTGCGGCAAGGCGGCGAACGGCTCGGTGATGAAGCTCATGCGGCGGTAGGGATCGACCGGCAGATCGACGCCGGCCATGGCGCCCACGCCGCGGGTCTGTGGCCCCGCCGTGATGATCACCAGCGGCGTGCTGATATCTCCACCCGCGCTTTGCACACTCACCACACGCTCGCCTGCGACCGTAATGCCGGTGGCGGCCGTCTCTTCTTCGATCTGGACCCCCAGCGCCCGCGCCGCCTGGGCAAAGCCCATCGTCGCGCCGTAGGTGTCGCACCAGCCATCCTCCGGGCAGAACGTTCCCCCGTAGACGTCGTCCAGCACGATGTACGGGTTGAGCGCGGCGATCTCCTCCGGGCTCACCCAGCGCGAGGGAACGCCGAGACTCTGCTGCAACGCCACATTGGCCCGGAAGACCGGCTCCTCAGCCGGGTCGGTGAGCAGGAAGAGGTAGCCCTGCTGGCGGAGGCCGATGTCGCGGCCGAAGCGCTCCGGAAAGCTCTCCCAGACGCGGACGCTCTCCGTGGCCAACCGGATATTCGTCTCCGTCGAGAACTGCTGGCGCACGCCCCCGGCCGCATCGGCCGTTGCCCCGCGCCCGATCTGATCGCGCTCCAGCACGACGACATCGGTCATCCCCCGTGCCGCCAACGCCTGGGCAATGGCGCAGCCCATGATCCCGGCGCCGATAATCACCGCCTCGGCAGTGGTTTTCACAATCAGTTGCTTCCTTCTCGCCCAACTCGCCAGACTCAGCAATCCCCGCGCGTGAGTATCGTCCGCATTTGCGCTCATTGTCCTCCGTCAATGCCCAAGCTGCCGCTATGAAACGCCCCAGAATGGGGCTGCCTCGTGTTGCATTGCCAACGCGAGCCCCGTTCAGGGGGATTCTTGCCGATGTAGCCGGACGGCTTTCAGCCTCCGACGGCAATGGCGAACCGTGATGACTCAACGGACGCTTGCTTCAGCGGCCGTTATCATCTGGGCCCAAGACAGATAGGAGCGATGCTGATGCCCGAAGGTTGGGAGTGGGACGAAACCCTCTACCTGGGCAGCGCCCCTTACTACGCGCGCGGTCGCCTGCCCTATGCGCCGGGCCTGGCTGACCGCCTGGCCGATGCGCTGTCGCTCGATGGAACTGGACGGCTGCTCGATGTCGGGTGCGGTCCGGGCATCCTGACGCTCGAGTTCGCGCACCTCTTTACCGAAGTCGTCGCCATCGATCCGGACGCGGACATGTTGGCCGAAGGGGCGCGCCGCGCGACGAGGTTCGGGATTGAAAACGTGCGCTGGGTGCAATCTCGCGCCGAGGAGCTTTCGGGCGACCTCGGCTCCTTCCGGGTGGCGACCTTCGGGCAGTCGTTTCACTGGATGGATCGCAACCGCGTCGCCGCGCTCATGCTGACGCTGCTCGAGCCAGGCGGCGCCTTCGTTCACGTCAGCGACGTCAAGGAACCGATCGAGCAGCCCGCCGGGCTCCCGTTTCCTCCGCCTCCGTATGCCGAGATCCGGGCGCTGGTGCAGCGCTACCTCGGCCCCGTGCCGCGCGCGGGACAGGGCTTGCTCCGCTATGGCTCGCCTGATGGCGAGGCCGAAGTGCTCCGGCAGGCGGGATTTCTGGAGGAAGTTCGGCTGCGTGTACCGGCAGCCGGACCGCTGGAGCGGTCAACGGACGACCTCGTCGCCTGGGTGTACTCGCTCTCCGGGTCCGCGCCTCACCTTTTCGAAGATCGCCGAGAGACGTTCGAGCAAGAGTTGCGCGATCTTCTGGTGGCGGTGTCTGGAACAGGAAGATTTTGCGAGCAGCCACCCGATACCGAGGTCTTCATTTGGAGAACGTCAGGATGACTTTCGACATGGCCGCGTGAATATAGGAATGCTTCGTTTCCGTTCATTGTGAATGCGAGACAACGAAGGGGGTTGCAAGGCGCTCGTTAGAATTCCTCATCATGTTCAAGCGCCTGTCGGCTCGTGGACACGCCAACGCAGTTGGTGGTCGAACACTCGATACGGCCCAGAGTAGGTCAGGGGCGCAAGCGGAGCATCACCCCATGATGGGCGCACGGCTTCCGGGACTTCAGGAGGGTTGTACAGGCTGAATACGGTCTCTATCTGCTGAGCTGGAAAAACTCCGGGCGAATCCTGATCAAGGCGCACCGACGAATCGAATCGAATTTCTCGGCTCTGCTTCTGCGTCAAGTCGATATCCCATGGCATCTTGACGCGCATAATTGTGTTCGTGGGCCGATGCTCCTGCACCCATTCGCCCTTGTCGATGCGCATGGCCACGTAGGTTCGGAAACCAGTCCCTACATTGTCCAGATAGAAGTACGGGACGGTCTGCGCTCCGCGCGGTCCCATCGTCATCACTTGATACAGACCGCCAATGCCTTTCGTGCGGTTCGATTGAATCAGCCGTTTTCTAATCGCCGACGTTCCGAGAAGCGCCCGCTGCGCATCGATGATGTCCTTGTCCATGGCAGAGAAGCGACCGAAATGCGTCACCAGCTCCTCGTAGGATTCTTCATGAAGCTCGTCGCCGAAGGAATCGTCTCTTCCGATCACGACGGTTCCGCGCTGATTCCGTTTGATCCAGAGTCGTTCACGATGCCACCTGAGAACGGTCATTTGCATAACGGGGAAGGGAACCCCGTCTACCCAGGAACCGTCTGGCATCTGGCGAGTGTAATCCATCCATGCAATGAGCAAAGAAGTGTCCTGCGCTCGGCATGATTCGTGGTCCGGATGACGATGGAGATGCTCCCGGATGCCGCCGAGCACAAACCTCAATACCGCGTCGTTGTCTTTCAACCAAGGCCCACGATTGTCCGGTCTGGCATTCAATTCTTCGATGAGTCCGGCGGCGAGAAAGCGCGCGAGGCAAATGCTTCCGGCTATCCCCACGACAGTTCCATAGTCCGTCATGAAGATCTTCTGACAGAAATCTCTTCGGAGAACGCCACCAGTTGGGAGCGAAAAAGTCACCTGACAATCGGCGACGACGAATCCGTCCATGAGGCTCGATGAAGCAACGACGATAGTCATAGCGCGACTCCTAAAGCAGACTACGGAATTTCCGGCTACCTGTCTCTCAATATTGGCCACCAGGCGAGCAGCGCCGCCGCCAACCCGAACATGGGCAAGCCGGCGGCCAGGGCGCCATAACCAGACGTGGCCAGCAGCAAGCCGCCGATAACCCCGCCCGCGGCCGCGCCCAGGTTGAACAGGGAGCCGTGCAGCGTCAACGTGGTGCCCGCCCCAGCCGGGCTCTCGGCGACGAGCAAGGCCACCACCGCGACCCAGCCAAACGCGCCGGCAAAGGTGGCCAACGGCATCATCGCCACCGATCCGAGCGGCCCCAGCAGCCCGGAAAAGGCGACGCCCATGAGCAGCGCCATGGCCACGTTCCCAGCGATCAGCAGCTGTCGAGGCGGCACGCCGCCGAGCGGCCCGCCCGCGGCGAGGCTCCCCAGGAAATAGCCGCCACCGCCACCCATGTAGGCCAGACCGATCTCGCCGGTGCTCAACCCGAGCCGCTGGCCCAGGAACGCGCCGAAGTAGGTCAGCATGCCGAACCAGCAGACGGCCCGCAGAAACGCCACGCCATAGAGCCGCGCGCTCGTCCAGTGGCGCAACAACGGCCGGTACGCCGCGAGGAGCGCCTGAAGGTGCAGTCTCCCTTCAGCACGGCTCGCATCGCGTGGCAGCCAGATGGCCTCCAGCAGGGCAATGCCGGCCACCACGACCGCCGCCGTGAGAAACGCCACCCGCCAGCCAGCCACGCCGCCAATGGCGCTCAGCAGCGGCACGCCGACGATCGCCGATCCGGCCATCGCCGCGGTGGCCCAACTGAGCGCGCGGCGCGCCAGCGGTCCGGAAAAGGCGGTGCCGGCCACGGCCATCGAAGGGCCGAGCACGGCCGCATTGCCGACCCCGCCCGCCAGCGCCGCGACCAGCAGCAGCGGGAATGAGGGCGCCAGGCCGAAGATCAGAAAACAGACGACCACCGCCGCCTGGCCAAAAAGAATCACCCGGCGATGACCATACCGATCGGCCAGGGGGCCAGCCACCAGTCCGCAGAGGGCGCTGAGCAGCAGCATGGCGGCCACGACCTGGCCCAGCAGCGGTACGCTGGTCTGCAGCTCTCGCGCCATCGCGGGGAGGAAGGGCGCCGGGGCCACAAAAGTGAGCAAACCAGCGAACGTGCCGAGGCACAAGGCGATCAGCGCCCGTGACGAGGGGGATAGGGTCAATGGGGTCATGGGGTCATAGGGTGATGGGGAGGACGGAAGACGGAGGACGGGGACGGCAGGACGACTTGCGACCCACGACTCCCGACTCCCGACTCGTCTCGCCGATAGCCGATAGCCGATAACCGTTCTGCCTATCACCCGTCACCCGTCACCCTCGCTGCGACCGGCTGCCACGCCACGATTTCGAGCGGCCCATCGCCACACTGGACCATCAGATGCTCGTCGTCGCGATGCAAGAGCGTGCCAGGAGGAGCTGGCTGCCACGCGTTCGCCCCTGCTGGAAGCAGTCGGGTCCGCGTGATCTGCAACACCTCGCCGTCGACCTCGCCGAGAGCTCCGGGCGGGATGTCGCGCAGACCGACCCAGCTCCGCGCCTGATTGTGAGCCATCCGCGCGGTCTGCCTCCAATCGATCGTCCGCCACTCGTCCTCGAACAGCCCGGCTTCGGTCGCCTGACTCTCGTCCTGTGGCTCTCCCGGTTCGCCCCGCGCCACCCGCTCCAGCGCCTGCTGCAAGATGCCCGGCATGTCCGCCATGAACTTGGGGACGAGCGTCGACCAGGTATCGTCGTCGGTGATGGGGACCCGCACTTGAGCCAGAATCGCGCCGGCGTCGAACTCCGGCGTCATGCGATGGATGGTCACTCCCGTCTCCCGGTCGTCCAGGCGGAAGGCCCACCCCGTCGCGTTCGGCCCGCGGTGCCGGGGGAGGAGGGCGTCGTGGAAATTGATCGCGCCGAGGCGGGGCAGGGCCAGCACATCGGCCGGAATCCGCCACGGGAAGCCGCCGCTGACGATCAGGTCCGGCCGCAGCGGAGCCAGCATCGCCGCCCAGCGCTCCGGGTGGTTCGAGACGAGGACATCGATCCCCGCCGGCACGGCCGCGACGACCTCCAGATAGGTCGGGCTCCGTCGCCGTTTCGGTCCCGGCGTCGTCACCACGCCAACAACGCGATGGCCGAGTGCGCGCGTCACCTGGTCGACCAGGGTGAAGATCATGCCGCCCGGCATGTTGGTGAAGACCACCACCCGCCACGACTCGGGCCCCCGCTCCTGTTCGTTCCCCATTGCACGGCTCCTTCGCCGCCTTCATCGCGTTGCCACGCGTCCCCATGCTATCAGGCGCGCGTCGCCGCCGCCCTGGAGATAGAACGGCGGCAGCCGCTCAGCGTGAGGGCGGGAGATCAGCCGCCGTTCGGTTGAATGCCCCGCTCTGCGCCGCACGATACCCGCACGATGAGATCCGCCGGCAGCACCACCCGCCGCCGCCGCTCGGTGGCCCGGCCGGCGATGCGGTCGATAAGGAGTTGCGCCGCGATCGTGCCGAACGTCTCCGCCGGTTGCGCCATCACCGTCAGAAACGGATGCAGCAGGGCGGCCAGCTCGATGTCGTCGAAGCAGACGACGGCCACATCGTCCGGCACGGTCAGCCCGCGCTCGCGGATCGCCCGAATCGATCCTACCGCGGCGAGGTTGTTGACGGTGAAGATCGCCGTCGGCGCGGCCTCCCGCGCCAGGAGTGCCTGAGTCGCGTCGTAGCCGCCCTGCATCGTGGCTGATTTCCCCTCGACGACAAGCTCAGGGTCGAACGGGAGGCCTGCCGCCTCCAATGCCTCGCGATAGCCGCGTAGGCGGTCGCGGGCAGTTGAGACGTCTTGCGACTCGGTGACGTGGGCGATGCGGCGATGCCTCAGCCCGATCAGATGCGCCACGAGCTGCCGCGCGCCGTCGATGCTGTCGCCCTGCACCAGATCGCTCTCGATGCCGGGGATGGCCCGGTCGATCAGCACGAAGGGCACGCGGTGCGGCACAAGGCGGCGCAGATTGGCGCGCGAGCGATCTCCCACCGGCGCGATGAGGAGCCCCGCCGCCCGGTGCGCGACCATGTCCTCCAGATACGCATCTTCTCGCTCGACATCGCTCGCGGTGTTGCAGAGGATGACGCCGAAGCCCGCGCGCCGCGCCACGTCTTCCGCGCCGCGCAGGATGAGGCTGAAGAAGGGATCGGTAAAGTCGGGCACGATCAGGCCGAGCGTGCTCGTCTTCTGCCGGGTCAGGCCGCGCGCCAGATTGTTCGGCACGTAGCCGAGGGAGGTGATCGCGGCCTCGACCTGTTTGCGCGTCTCCGGCCGTACCCGCGCGCTCTCGTTGATCACGCGCGAGACGGTCATCGGCGAGACGCCCGCCGCGCGCGCCACATCGCGAATCGTGGGAGCCGCGCCGTCCACGTCCCGCATCATGCCTCTTCCCGGATCAGCATGGCCGCGGCGCACCCATACCCCATCGCCCCGGACACTCCACCAGGCGCCGCTCGTGCCGCTCACGCGGGCGGCACGATGATCGATCCCATCGAACGTGCATGATAGATCGTGATATCGATATCACGATTTGTCGACAACGGAGCTGGCAGCCGGAAGGAAGACCATAGTGGCGCCGGCCAGGCCCCAACCACGCTGCCGCGCTACACCCTGCGTGTCATCTCGACAGGTCTGTCACGGCCGAGTTGCCCGGAGCGTTGCAGGCAAAGGGGACGCCGCTGGCCTGCCACGAGAGGATAAATCCTCTCGCTGGACCAACGAAAGCACCCTAAAGGGCACTGAACACGACACCATGAACTTGTCTTACCCGTTGTCTGGCGTCCCCGCGGCAGGGGTCGCGGCGGCAATGGCCGCGACCTCGACGAAGACCTCGTTTCGGCGCTGCTCGGGCGGCGTCATCGGCGCGTCGTACCCAAAGAACCCGGGTTGGCCCACCGGCTGCCAATCGCTCCCTTCCAGACCGGCGAGGAGATCCGCCGTTCGCCTGGCCACCTCGTCATCGTTGGCGTCGCCCGCGAAGCGAATCACCGCCAACGTCTGGGCGGGCACGGTGATGATGCGCACGCGGTCATCGCCCGGTTTGGGCAGCGTCTCCAGGGTGTACTCGGCGGGCATGAAGAAGCGCATCACCCGGCCGTCTTCCCCCGGCTCCATGGCCACTGGAGCGGTCATGGCGATCGGCGTTGCCGCTTGCTCGATGGAGACCGGGGCTGTCATCGCGATCGGCTCGTCCGCTCCCTCGATGGCGACGGGAGCGGTCATGTCGACCGACGCGCCCTGCCGATCCTTGGCGAAGATGAAGTTCGCCAGGGTCATGAACGCCGAATACTGGCCGTCGTTCACCCCCGATCCCGGACCCATATCGGCCTCGGCGGCTAACCGGGGACCGTATTGGCGGATCTCGATCGACCCGACTTCACCGATGACCTCGTACGGCGGCTGCTCCACCTCTTCCTGCTGTGCCATGCTCTGCCCCGCTGTGATGCCCGAAAGGGCCAGAATGAACGCGGCCACGATCAGCCGCAGACCGATGAGAAACTGCGTCATCCGGAAGACTCCTCTCGCACGCACCGCGATTCTGAGCATCGTGTGCCGATCCCCTATTCGGTCATACGGCCCAAATCACGAAAACGGATCACGCATCGTTCAAATCGCCGCAACGTTCCCTTGACGGGTGATGGGTGATGGGTGATGGGTGATGGGTGATGGGTGATGGGTGATGGGTGATGGGTGATGGGTGATGGGTGATGGGTGATGGGCAC